>CAYYOF010000035.1:0-24221 GCA_964473185.1 uncultured Marinosulfonomonas sp.
TGATCTATATGTCGGCAGCAATCATTAATTCACGGTGAATCTCAACAAGCCCTAAATCAACCTCCGGAAAACTTTGCGACAGAATCTGGCTTTTCCGGTGCCGTTATTGGTGCGCTCTATTTGCTATATTCTAATTGGCGGGGGCGTAAATGAAACCCACATCCTTGCAAACGTGTGCGGACAATGGTTGGTTGGTAAGCTTCAGATATTGATTGAAAAGACTGAATGTCAGTTTCAAATCTAGCTTTCCAAGATAGTCCCCGAATAAATGTGTTACCAGCAAAGAAATGACAAGGGATACAGCCGATGTTTGAATTAATTCCGCGCAAGGGCTCACGCCCCAAAACCACAGATTGCGCCCCGCATGAGCAGGTCAGCCAGAACCCCGACGCGGATATGCACCGGAATTTCAAAGCGCGCGCATTCGATTTTCCGTTTGTCGAGCGCCGCCACTCGATTATTTCGGTCCCGGGGGCAGAGGCGCTGTGGCTGCCCCATCCCCACGCCCATGGTTGCACCGAGTCGTTCATGATCGGTAATGAATTTGCGCATGTGCATCCTGCTTACGATGGCTCCATGCATTTAATGTTACCTGTCGAATGTACCCGTGAACTGTTCGCCAAAGGCTGGGGAGAGCCGCACCCGATGGCGGCGGCGGGAATGATACCCGAAACCGCCGTGATGGTTTTTGCGCCGCGCGATATGGACGAGATAGAAACGGCTTTGAATATCCTTGCCACATCGTATGATTTTGCCCGTGGCAAGCTGGAGAACCCCGCGTCGATACGGATGTGAACGAGCGCTCAAAGGCCGGATATCACGCGGTTTTCACGCCAGATTGTAAATGCGGATGACCCGACAATAATCAATGCGCCCAATAAGGTTGCCGCATCGGGCCATTCCGAGAATACAAAAATGCCGATAAAGACGGCATAAATCAGCTTGCTGTACTCCATGCCCGTCACGACGCTTATTTCACCGGCGCGATAGGATAGCATGCCCAGCCATTGCGCAAGAAAGGATGTGACCCCAATGGAAAACAACACCACCAGCCCGAGGAAATCCGGCGTTTTCCAGACAAAATAACAGGGGACAAAGACCATAACTGCGATAAAAATTGCCTGATAGCCCAGAAGCGTGGAGGTGCTTTCGGTGGCGGCCATGCTCCGGATGCAGACCACGGATAGACCGGCCCCCAACGCGGAAATGGTTGCCAGCACCCCATAGTAGCTTGCGGCAGAATCAAGTCCGGGCCGGAGAATGATCAGGATACCGGCAAAGCCAAGCACAATTGCAATCGTGCGCCGCCAGCCAACCGTTTCTTTCAGGACAAATCCCGCAAGTATGCTGGCGAACAGGGTTTTGGTAAAAGAAAATGAAATCGCCGTGGCAAGAGGCAAATGGGCGACAGCCACAAAGCTTAGAGACAGGGCCGTAAAGGCAGATATCAGACGTAACAGGTGGGTTCCGGGACGTTTCGTTTTCAGATTGGCAGGAAAATTGTGAAACAGCATGGGTAACACAAACACCAACATGGTCAGTTGTCGAAACAGCAGGATTTCCCAAACGTGATAGTCTTTGGTCGCAATCTTGACCAATGCAGATGCAACCGTAAACACCGCCGCAGCAGCCAACGCAAACAGCGAGCCACGAACATTGCCAGTTATTACGCCAATCGGCATATGGTGGCTATCCTTTCAGGATTTTGTGAGCGATGCGGTATTCTCGGTGACGAAATCGGAAAACCGGCGGCCTGGTTGCCCTAAAACATCGGGGATTGTTGCTTCAATGCCTGCCAAATATCCTTTGGGCCCCAAGGTGGACAATTCGACCATTGCATCGGCAACTTCGGATGTCATCCCTGATGCAACCATTGCGTTGCGCGCGTCGGTATTGGAAACCGCCTGACAGGTAATTTCACGCCCCAGAACCTTGCCAAGCAAACCCGCAATGTCCGGCCCCGATAGTGCCTCTGGACCAGTAACGCCATAGGCCTTGCCTCCATGCCCGTTCTCGGTCAAGACCAAAGCAGCCAGATCGGCAATATCGCGGGCATCGACCCACGAAACAGGACCGCCCAGCTCATCAAGATATTTACCCGATGCAATGCTGACCGCCTGCCACAACAGGTTTTGCATAAAATAGGTTGGTTGAAGCAAGGTCCAGTCCATGCCGCTTGCCTTCAGGTGTTCCTGACTATCCGAATGCCAGAGACCAAAGGTCAAGCGCGCCTTGGGGTTAGCCCCCAGACCTGTGGACATCACCATATGGCCAACACCGGCGGCCTTGGCTGCATCAATAGCATTGGCTTTCCAACGGCGCATATCCGGATGGGCAGGTGTGACCAGAAAGGCCTTGTCCGCACCTGCACAGGCTTGTTCAAGCGCGGCCGGATCATCAAAATCGGCCACGGCAACCTCGCATCCCTGTGCTTGCAATGCCATGGTTTTTGCAGGGTCGCTGGTGACGGCGCGCAAACTTGCGCCTTTGGCCAACAGTGTGTTGACCAAAGGTGTACCGATGGTCCCGGTGGCTCCGAATACGACGATCATTTGCTATCCTTTTTCAATGCGGTAATGGGTGCGATTGTTTCGGGATTCGAGACCGGTGAAATATCACCCATGTCTTCACCCAGAAAAGCGGCACGCACAACGCGGCGCATGGTTTTCATGGTGCGGGTTTTGGGCAGGCCATCAACGAAATGGATTTCACGCGGCCGGAAGGGTTTGGAAACGATGTCACCCACGCGGTCCTTGAGCATGTCAACAAGGGCGGCATCGGGTTCAACACCCGCCGCCGGCACACAAACACACACAACCGCCACCCCCTTGAGGTCATCCGGAGCGGCAATCGCTGCTGCATCAAGGATTTTACCGCTGGAGGTCAGCGCCCCTTCGATTTCGGGCGGCCCGATGCGTTTGCCCGCAATATTCAGCGTATCATCCGAACGGCCAAGGATATACCATGTACCGTCGCCATCGCGGCGCACCCAGTCACCATGATACCAGATACCCTTGTAGCGCGACCAATAGGTCTCGAGATAACGTTGCTTGTCCTGCCAGATGGTTGGCGCAAGGCCCATGGGCGGCACGGTGACCACCAATTCACCAACCTCGCCGATATCGGCCTCGGTTCCGTCATCCCGCAGGATTTTGGCTCCGACGCCAAGGGCCTGCCCCGAAAATCCACTGGGCTTGAGGTCGTGCAGAACGGTGGTGGTCAGGATGGCCCCGAACAATTCCGTGCCGCCGGCAATATTCATCGGCACCGCACGGTTGTTGCAGATATGTTCCACCTGCCACAACCAGGCGTCATTGTTCCATGCTTCACCAGTCGAGGCAACAATGCGCAGTTTGGACAGATCATAATTGGCCAGCGGTGCGGGGTCCTGCGCCATGAACTGGCGCACCAGCGTCGGGGCCAGACCCATGTGGGTGACATCCTGTTCAGACGCTATGCGCAACAGGCGAAACGGATCATCCGGCATTGACGGCGCGCCCTCGGCCAGCACCAGCGTTGCCCCCGCCAGCAGGCAGGAGATCAGCGTCAGCGGTCCCATGACCCAGCCCATATCCGTCATCCACAAATGCCGGTCCTCGCGTTTCAGATCCAGCCCCAGCAGGATATCGGCGGTATTTCGGGCCATCACCCCCAGATGGGTATGAACAACGCCTTTGGGGCGTCCGGTGGTGCCAGAGGTATAGGCGATCAGCAACGGGTCTTCGGCATCTACCGGCCGGGCCGCAAACACCGGATCGGCCTTGCCGACGGTTTCCTTCCAGTCCAGATCACGTTCCGGATTGGCAGATACACCCCCGAAACGACGCAGGCTGATCACTGTGTGGACGTGCGGGGTTTCTTTCAAAGCCTCGCACAAGGTTTGTTCCATCGGGACAGGTTTGCCCCGTCGCGGTGTGGCGTCAACTGTCAACACAGCCCTGGCGTTGCTGTCCTTCAAACGGGCTGCGATGGCCGGAGCGGAAAATCCGGAAAATAGCGGCACAACGATGGCCCCCATGCGTGCAATCGCCAGAAACGCCGCCGAGATTTCGGGAATCATCGGCATGTAGATACCAACCGAGTCACCGGCTTTGATGCCACGCACAGTCAGGGCATTGGCAATGCGGTTGGTTTCGGCGGCAAGGTCGGTATAGGTCCAGCAGCGGCGTGAGTTATCCTCGCCAACCCAATCGATCGCCGGCTTATCACCCAACCCTTGCGCAATCCGCGCATCCAGCAAGGTTTCCGTCAGATTAAGCGCGCCACCGATTGCCCAGCGAATATTTTCCGGCCCATTGCCGATGTCGCGCAATCGGCTATAGGGTTTTGAAAACCGGATTCCGGCATAGTCAAGAATTTCAGCCCAGAACCATTCGGGATCTGTATTGGATCGTTCGACCAGGTCTTCATATGTCGCGATGCCGGTTCTGTTCAAAAAACCGGTCAGATTGCTGTTGGTGCGAATATCGGAAGCTGGAACAAACATTTTCTTACCTCGCTTGAAAAAAGACCGCGCCAAAGCGCGGCCAGTTGGGGAGAAACCTTTCCCGTCAAGATGCGTATCGAGGGGCCTGTTAACCGTGCATCGTCAGCCCGCCCGAGACAGAGATCACCTGACCTGTGATGAACCCTGCATCGTCCGAGGCCAAAAAGCAAATGATGCCGGGGTAATCATCGGGATGGCCCAGACGCTTCATCGGGATGGCGCGTTTCAGGCCTTCGGCGATCTTCGCACCGGTTTCACCATCCCCTGCGATCTCGGCGAAAAGTGGCGTGTCGGTAGGCCCGGGTGCCACGGCGTTTAGTTGGATGCCCTTGCGCGCCAGTTCCCGCGCCATGGTTTTGGTAAATGAAATGATACCACCCTTGCAGGCAGAATAAACCGCCTCGCCAGAAGAGCCGACGCGGCCAGCATCCGAGCTGACATTCACCACACGTCCGCCGCCATTTTTAACCATACCGGGCAGCACCGCGTGATGCATGTGCAGCGGCCCGTAAAGGTTGATATCGATTACCTTCTTCCAAAGGTCGACATCCGTATCCAGAAACGACCGGATCACATCCCAGCCCGCATTGTTGACCAGAACATCAACCGGACCACCCTTTTCAAAGGCAGCCACAGCAGCGTCAACAGCAGCGCGATCCGTAATATCAACGGTATGTGCGCTGGCTTTACCCCCTGCCGCAACGATTTGTGCAGCAGTATCAGCGGCCCCGCCTGCATTCATATCGAACACCCCGACTTCGGACCCTTCCTCGGCAAATCGTTTGCAAACCTCGCGGCCAATGCCGCTGCCGCCACCTGTTACTATTACACGCTTATTTTGCAGTCCCCGCATTGCTAAACTCCTTTATGATGCTCGGATACCAGTGGTATCCACCCCGAATACACGGCACTTGGATTAAAACCTAACATCTGTTAGAAATATCGCACTTGCTATCCCGTTGTCCAGAGGTAAATACATTCGAGATGACATCGACACCTCATAACAAGCCTCTGGCTGCCGGTTCGCAAAGCAAAGCAGAACAAACTCGCGAAAAAATTGTGACCGCTGCGGCACGGCATTTTCGCACCGAAGGGTACAACGCTGCCACCATGCGCAAAATAGCCGAGCTTGCCGGGATGGAAGGGGGCAGCATATATTACCATTTTTCTTCAAAAGAAGAAATTTTGGGCGAGGTTCTGGAAATAGGACTGCGCCAGCTATATGACGAAGTGCGCAGAATACTGGACGAGGCGAAAAAACAGCGTGCCGATTTCCGTGAAACCTTTTCAAAGCTGATCGACACACATCTTACGTTTTTGTTGACCAAAAGCGATTTTACGTCGGCCAATATTCGCAACTTTCCGACATTGCCGGAACACTTGCGCAAGCTGCACCGGCCGCTTCGGCGGGCCTATTCCGATTTGTGGAACGGTTTTCTGCTTCAGGCCCAGAACGACGGGATCATTCGCACTGATATTGCAATCCCGCCCTTGCGGCAATTCGTTCTCGGTGCCCTGAACTGGACTGTGGAATGGTATGATGCCGAACGTTATCCAGTATCAGCATTGTCCGAACGTATAACAAAGCTGTTGCTTGAAGGGATGGCCACCAGGAAAGGCCCGCCACTGAAGTTTGCACCAGCAGATAAAAAACAGCAGCCTGTTGAAACCAGCCCCTCGAAAAACAAGGCGGCCCGCACCCGCGCCCTGATCCTTTCGGCTGCCGCCCGAATTATTCGCGACCGTGGCTACAAGGCCGCAACCATGCGTGCGATTGCACTGGAGGCAGGGATAGAGGCAGGGAGTGTTTATTACCATTTCCGCGGGAAAGAGGCTATTCTGGATCAGGTTCTTGATCTTGGCCTGCGATGTTTGCTGGATGGCGTTTCCGAGACGGTTTCGGAGCCGCATGTCTTTGATAACGAGCTGTGCAGAATAGCCGCAGCCATTGAAACCCACATGGCGTATCTGTTTCAAGCAAGCGAATTTACCTCGGCCAACATCCGGATTTATGGCCAGTTGCCCAAAGAAGTACGCACACGCCATTGGCCCGTGCGCCATGAATATGCCGGTTTGTGGGATGGTATTCTGGAAGCTGCGCAAAAGGGTGGTTGCATCCGTTCCGACATAAAAATTGTGCCGCTCAGGCAGGTTATGCTGGGGGCCCTGAACTGGACCGTTGAATGGTTTGATCCCGCCAAAGGTGATCAGGAAGACTATTACACTTTGCCGGAACTGACGGGGATGCTGCAAAAGCTGCTGCTGGGCGGGTTGTTGAATCACAGCAATCCCAAACAGTGATGACACCTGTTGAAATGCTTGGCCTTGTTGCAGTTATCATTATGGTGCTGAGCTATGCATTGGAACCGCGCGGAAATATCTATGTCGCTATTTTCGCCATCGGCTGTGCCATGGCCGCATTCTATGCCTATTTGATCGGCTCCTATCCGTTTCTGCTTGCCGAAGGGCTATGGTCGGTTATCGCGACACGCCGGTGGTGGATGCGCAAAGACACTCCCAAAGGATAACGCCCATACTGCAAGAACGGCCCGCTGCTTGACAGGTTTGATTTTTACGTCAATAACCAAGCAATCGTTTGTTTAGTTAAGGCAACCCATGATCAAACCGGAAGCAAAGGCCAGAAGCAACAATCGCCGGGAGCTTGTGCTGGATGCGGCGGCGGCTTTGTTCGTGAAAAACGGCTTTAACGGAACCTCGACCCGTGACATCGCCAAGGCGACAGGCATGTTGCCCGGATCGCTCTATTATCATTTCCCGTCAAAAGAGGATCTGCTGGTTGCGGTATTCGGGGAAGGGGTGAGGCGGATCAGCGACAAGGTCGATACCGCCCTTGCAACGGCCCAACCGGACCCGTGGAAACGGCTGCAAGCCGCTTGCGAAGCGCATCTTTCAATGCTTCTTGGCGGCAGTAATTTTGCGGCAGTTGTGATAAAGGTTCTGCCCTCGGATGTGCCCGGGGCAGAGAATACACTGATCACCCTGCGAAACGAATTCGAAGCGCGGTTTATCACACTCTTTGATGCCCTGCCGCTTGATCCGCAAACCGACCGCAGCATCTTGCGCCTGATGCTTATGGGGGCCATGAACCATACGCCGGTCTGGTACCGGACCGGCGGGGATACACCTGCGGAACTGGCGCATAAATTCATCCTCAACCTGCGCGGTGTTTCACGATCCGCAGGCGAAGCCACGCCCGCCAGAAGGAACCCTACATGAATCAGGATCCCACAGTTCCAGCGCGTGTGCTGGTCACCAAAATCGGGCTGGATGGTCACGACCGCGGCAGCCGGATCATTGCCGCCTATCTGCGTGATGCGGGGATGGAGGTGATTTATACCAATCCCTGGCAAAAAATAGAGGCCGTAGTGACCCTTGCCATGCAAGAAGATGTAGATGTCATCGGCATCAGCTCACTGGCGACAGACCATCTGTTGGTGCCCAAACTGATGGCCGCGCTGAAACAGGCAGGGCTGGATCATGTGCGTGTGGTTGTCGGCGGCATTGTTCCCGACGAGGACGAGGCCGACCTGCTGGCGACCGGTGTTTCAAAGGTATTCCACCCGGGCGCGGTACGCGATGAAATCGTATCCGAAGTGGCAAGGCTGGCGCGTGATGCAGATAACGCCCGCCCGCTGGATTGAGAAAGGCCACCCCATGAGCATGAAAAACAAAGCCGCTGACTGGCATGAAAAATATGATGCGATGATCGGCACTGACAAGGTTGTCAAAAACCGCTCCGGCATCGAGATTGCACCGCTTTACTGGCCGCTGGATGATCCTGACGGCAGTTATGCCGAAAAGCTGGGCTTTCCGGGTGATGACCCGATGACCCGCGGGATTTATCCAACGATGCATCGCGGGCGCACATGGTCGCAGCGCCAGTTGATCGGTCTGGGCCGCCCTGTGGATTTCAATGCCCGGATTAAATCAATCCTTAAATCCGGTGCCAGCGCCCTGAGCATCATTCCCTGTAATTCAGTGTATCGCGGCCTTGATTGTGACGAAGTCGAGCCGGAAATTCTGGGCACTTGTGGCACCATCCTGAACACTGTCGAGGATATGGACATCAGCCTGAAAGACATCCCGATTGATGAAATTTCTATCGGCCTGAATGATCCGAACCCCTTTACCATGCTGGCGCAGATGTTGGTGGTGGCGGAAAATCGCGGTATTTCATGGGACAAGATCACCGGCACCTCGAACCAGAGCGATTATATCTCGCATTTTGTGGCCAACCACATGTTCTATCGCCTCTCCCTGCCCGGCGCGCGGCGCGTGCAAATGGATACCATCACCTGGCTGGCCGAACATGTGCCGAACTGGAACGCGCTGTCGATTGTGGGCCAGCACATGCAACAGGCCGGTGCGACTCCCGCACAAGCAATGGGTCTGACCCTGTCAACCGCAATCCAGTATGCAAATGACTGTATCGAGCGCGGCATGGACCCGGAAAAATTTCTTGAACGGTTCACCTTTTTCTTTGATATATCGATCAGTTTCTTCGAGGAAGTGGCGAAATTCCGCGCCGGACGGCGGATCTGGAATAACTTGGTGACAGAGCGTTTCGGCGTCACCAACCCCCGCGCCAAACGGTTCAAGTTCCATGCCCAGACCTCGGGGCTTGATCTGACCCGCCAACAGCCGCTGAACAATATCGCGCGGGTGACGGCACAGGCGATGGCTGGGATTTTCGGTGGTCTGCAATCCATGCACACCGACGGTTACGACGAGGTGCTGTCGACACCCAGCGAGGATTCCGCCAAAATCGCCATATCCACCCAGAACATCCTGAAACACGAAGCCCATCTGTGCGATGTAATCGACCCGTTGGGTGGCTCTTATTACGTCGAGTCCCTGACCTATGCGATGGAAGAGGAAATCCTGAAAGTGATCGTGCAAATCGACGAAAAGGGCGGCATGTACAAGGCTGTCGAATGCGGGTTTGTTCAGGAAATGATTGGTGCCAGTGCGCTGGAATATCAGGATCAGGTGGACAGTGGCGAACAGATCGTTGTCGGCGTCAACGCCTTTCAGGAAACCGAGGATGCCTCGTCGCGGCCCATTCTGAAACGCCCGCCCATTGAGCAGATGGAAGAGCAAATTAAGCGGTTGAAAGAGGTCAAGGTCGCCCGTGATCCTGACGTTCTGGCCCGCGCATTGCAGGACCTGCGCGACACGGCGAAATCAACCGATGCAAACGTGTTCGCCGCCGAAATGGATGCAGTGCGGGCGGGTGCCACGCTGGGCGAGATAGTATCGGTTCTGCGCGATGAACTTGGCTTTGGCATGCCGTTGGTGGTGGCTTGACCTATGATTGAGCCGGCACAGAAACAGGGGCTGGCCGCGCGATTGCTATCCGGCCAACCAGCAGCGCTGGCCCGTGCTATCAGCCTTGTTGAACGCGGATCCCCCACCGTCAGTAGTTTGTTGAAAGCCATTCACCCGCATCTTGGCCGCGCGGTTGTGGTGGGCTTTACCGGCCCGCCAGGGGCAGGCAAATCAACGCTGGTCAACGCCTTTATCGCCGAAATGCGCGGGCGCGGCAAAACCCTGGCGGTGGCGGCGGTTGACCCCTCTAGCCCGATCACCGGCGGCGCGGTTCTGGGGGATCGTATCCGCATGGCGGAACACACGATGGACAGCGGCGTTTATATCCGCTCGCTGGCCTCGCGCGGACATCTGGGCGGCCTGTCCGCCTCGGCGGCGCGGGTGGCCGATCTGATGGACGCCGCCGGATTTGATGTGGTGGTTCTGGAAACTGTCGGGGCGGGACAATCCGAGGTCGAAATGGCGGAAATGGCCGATGTGAGAATCGTGATTTCAGCCCCCGGCCTTGGGGATGATGTGCAGGCGATCAAGGCTGGCATTCTGGAAATTGCCGATATTCTGGTGGTCAATAAATCCGATCTGCCGCTGGCAAACAGGACAGTCAGGCAACTGGAATCGATGCTGGCCTTGCGTGCCAAAAGCGACTGGAAGGTGCCGGTTCTGACGACCAATGCCCTGAACGGCGCCGGCCTGCCGGAGCTGGCCGATGCGATCGAACACAAAGCGGCGAAGCGCACCCCGAAAGGCACGCGTGACGCATCGAGCAGCCGTACACGGCGTTTGTTGGCGCAATCGGTTGCCAAGCAGCTGGAGCAGGAAATTCTGGCAGATCGGACAGCGGAAACGGATGCCATCATTACGGCCTTACAACAGGCCGATATTGATCTTTTCGAGGCCGCCGCCCGAATTCTGAAGCATTATACGGAAAGACAGCAAAATGGATGAATCCAATCCCGACCAGCCATCACTGGAATTGCTGAAAAAGCAATTTTCCGAATGTGACACCTATACGCGCCTGATCGGGGCGGAACTTGTCGAGCTTGGCCGCGGCACGGCAACCGTCAGGATGGCCGTTCGCAAGGACAGTCTGAATTTCAACGGCACCTGCCACGGGGCCGCAATTTTTGCAATTGCCGATTTTGCATTCGGGGCCGCCGCGAACAGCTATGGGGAAATGGCGGCGGGGATTGATGCGCACATCACCTTTGTGGCGGCAGGCAAGCTCGGGGAAACTCTGACGGCCACCGCCCGCGAGGTATCCCGCTCGCGCAAACTGGCGGTTTACCAGATTGATGTCACGGGCGCACAAGCCGGGCATATCTCGTCCTTTACCGGCACTGTCTATATCATGGGCCGCAAGAATTATTCCTGAGCGCAGAGCGGATTGACAAACCAACAAAATCTACCTAACACCTGTTAGGTAGATTGAAGTGCAAAGGTCAAACATGCCCTCTCTGGACAAGGCAGACGAGAAAACAGAATTCGGGCGCACGGGCATTCTGAATGCGGCAGCGCGGCTGTTTCGCCAGAACGGCTATGCGGCTGTCTCCTTGCGTGCCATCGCACAGGCCGCAGGGATCAAGGCAGGCAGCATCTATTACCATTTTGCCTCCAAGGATGCGGTTGTTACCGAAATTCTGGATGCGGGCATTGTTTCTGTGCACGAAAAGGTGCGGGCAGCCGTCGAAGCATTACCCGCAAACGCCCCGGCCGAAACCATCATACGCGCTGCAATATACGGGCACCTGCGCGCCCTTCTGGAGTACGGGGATTATACCTCGGCCAATGTGCGGATTTTCGGGCAGGTGCCGATGGCTGTACGCGATGCCAACCTGCCGGTGCGCAGGGCCTATGAAAAATACCTCGATGATCTGTTGAGCGGATTGCAGGCCGCAGGCACGATCCGCCCCGGGGTTAACATCAGCCGCCTGCGTCTGTTGTTGATCGGGGCGCTGAACGCGACGCTGGAATGGTTCGACCCTGAACAAGGCGGAGTCGAGGCGCTGGCCGATGATTACACCAATATCTTTCTGCACGGAATTCGACCAACACCGGAGCCACCACATGAGCCGTATCACCTCGCGGATTGACCCACGCTCGCCCGTGTATCAACAAAACCGCAAACACACCCAAGGCCTGCTGGAAACATTGCGCGACCGCATGGCAATTGCCACTGCCGGCGGCAACGAGAAGCTGCGCGACCGCCACCACAAACGCGGCAAGCATCTGGTGCGTGACCGGATCGACCGGCTGGTTGACTCCGGCACCGCCTTTCTGGAACTGTCGCCGCTGGCCGCCTGGGGGCAATACGACAATCAGGTTCCGGCGGCGGGGATCGTTACGGGGATCGGCATGGTAAGGGGCAAGCATGTGGTGATTATTGCCAATGATGCCACGGTCAAGGGCGGCAGTTTTTTCCACGAGACGGTCAAAAAGCACCTGCGCGCGCAGGAAATCGCCGAACAGAACCGTATGCCCTGCATTTATCTGGTGGATTGTGGCGGGGCCTACCTGCCGGAACAGGACCGCGTATTTCCCGACCGCGACCATTTTGGCAATTCCTTCCATCGCATGTGCCGCATGTCGGCCTCGGGCCTGCCGCAAATCAGCGTGGTTTTCGGCGGCTGCACTGCGGGCGGGGCTTATATTCCGGCGCTGAGCGATCAGGTGATCATGGTGGATGGCAATGCGCGTATCCATCTGGGTGGGCCGTCCATCGTCAAGGTGGCGATCAACGAAGACGTGGATGGCGAAACCCTTGGCGGGGCAGCCATGCATACGCGGGTTTCCGGCGTGAGTGACCATCTGGTGGCGGATGAGGATCAGGGGCTTGCCCTTGCCCGCACCTTGATGGGGGAAACCAATTTTGAACGCAAACAGGTCAGAACTCCACCGGTGCTGCCGCCCCGTTATGACCAAGGCGAACTGGATGGTGTCGTCAGTGCCGACCCAAAAATGCCCTATGACGTGCGCGAGATTATCGCTCGCATGGTGGACGACAGTGCGCTAAGTGAATTCAAGCCCGAATGGGGCGAAACTGTAGTCTGCGGCACCTCGCGCATCCATGGCCATGCCGTGGGGATCATCGGCAACAATGGCGCGCTGTTGTCGCAATCGGCACTGAAGGCCGCGCATTTCATCACGCTTTGCGATCAACGGCAAATACCGCTGTTATTCCTGCACAATATCACCGGCTTTATGGTCGGAACCGAGGCCGAACGCGAAGGCATCGCCAAGAATAGCGCCAAGATGGTCTATGCCCAGTCGGTGGCGCGTGTGCCAAAGCTTTCGGTGATCGTTGGCGGCTCTTACGGGGCGGGTAACTACGGCATGTGCGGGCGCGGTTTCAGGCCCGATTTCATGTTTGCCTGGCCAAGCGCCGTTCTGGCCACCATGTCGGCCGATATCGCCAGCAACGTAATGTTGGAATTGCGCCGAACCAACGTCAAACTGCCCGAAGCTACCCAAGCAGAACTGGACCAGATCGAAACGCGCGTGCGTGACCAGTATGGCGAACAGTCCGATCCGTATTATGCCACCTCGCGCTTGTGGGATGATGGCCTGATCGAGCCGGCCCAGACCCGCGACGTGCTGGGGCTGTGCCTGTCGATCGTCAGTACCACACCCGAGCCAACCCCGTTTTCACCCGTTTACCGCATGTAGGACCACCCCATGACATATGAAACCATTACCCTTGAAACCGACGCACGCGGCGTTGCCCGCCTTACCCTGAACCGCCCTGAAAAACACAATGCCCTGAATGGCCAGCTGATCGCCGAGTTGCACCACGCTGCGGATGCGCTGGCGGTGGATGACAACGTGCGGGTGGTGGTGCTGAGCGGTGCGGGCAAGAGCTTTTGCGCAGGCGGCGATTTCAACTGGTTCAAAGGTAACGCCGAGGCCGACCGCACCACTCGCGCCCACGAGGGCATGAAGCTGGCGCATATGCTGAACGCCATGAATGCCCTGCCCAAACCGCTGATCGGGCGGATTCAGGGATCGGCCTATGGCGGCGGCGTTGGTATGATCTCGGTTTGCGATATTGCGGTTGGGGTGGACCGTGCGCGTTTCGGGCTGACCGAGGTGCGCCTTGGTCTGATTCCGGCAACGATCTCGCCGCATGTGGTGGCGCGGATCGGCACTGCCAATTCCCGCGCCACCATGCTGTCGGGCGCGCTGTTCGATTCCGCCAAGGCAGAAAAGATCGGGCTGTTGAACGAGGTCGTGACAGCAGATGATCTGGACGCACGAATTGACGAAATCATAGACGACCACCTCGAGGCCGCCTTGGGGGCCGTGGGCGAAACCAAGCGCCTGATTGCCTTTGTCGCCAGTCACGATATTCATGACAACATGGTCTATACCGCTGACCGTCTGGCCGATGCGTGGGAAACCGACGAGGGGCAAACCGGCATCAACAGTTTTCTGAACAAGAAAATGCCCCCTTGGCGGAGCGGTAAATGAACTATTCCACCATCCTGATTGCCAATCGTGGCGAAATCGCCCTGCGCCTGATCCGCGCCGCCCACGGGTTGGGCCTGCGCAGTGTCGCGGTCTATTCCGATGCAGACCGTGATGCGCCCCATGTGGAGGCCGCCGATCTGGCGGTGCATATCGGCGCACCGGATGCGACGCAAAGCTATCTGGACGGGGATAAAATCATTGCTGCTGCCAAACGCTCCGGCGCGCAGGCCATCCACCCCGGTTACGGGTTTCTGGCCGAAAACGCCGGTTTTGCACAAGCCTGCGTGGATGCAGGGCTGGTTTTTGTCGGGCCGTCTGCGGAAAATATTCGCCTGATGGGGTCCAAAATCGCGGCCAAGGCGGCGGCGGTGGCGGCGGATGTGCCTGTGGTGCCCGGCTATTACGGCACGGATCAATCGGACGGTTTGCTGGTGCAAGAGGCCAAAAAGATCGGCACGCCATTGTTGATCAAGGCCAGCGCCGGTGGTGGTGGACGCGGTATGCGGCTGGTGCAAAATCTGGTTGATTTTGCAACCGAACTAAAAGCTGCCCGCGCCGAGGCCGAGGCCGCCTTTGGCGACGGGCAGGTGTTGCTGGAACGCTATGTCGGCAACGCGCGCCATATCGAGGTGCAAATTCTGGCCGACCGCCACGGCAATGTGCGCCACTTGTTTGAACGCGATTGCTCGTTACAACGCAACCACCAGAAGGTTATCGAAGAGGCCCCTGCCCCGAACCTTGCCCCCGATATACGCCAAGACTTGCTCGAAAGTGCCGTGCGCCTGACAGACGGCATAGGCTATGACAGCGCAGGTACCATTGAATATCTGTTCGATGCCAATACCGGGCAATATTACTTCCTCGAAATGAACACCCGCCTGCAGGTGGAACACCCCGTAACCGAAGCGGTGACCGGTATCGACATCGCCCAATGGCAAATACGGATTGCAGGGGACGAGGTTTTGCCTTTTTCGCAGGAAGAAATCCCCTGTAACGGCTGGGCGATCGAGGCTCGCATCGCCGCCGAAGACCCCGCTAACGGTTACCGCCCCGAAATCGGAGAAATCACCGCCTATGACGCGCCGGACCTGCTCGGATTGCGGTTGGACAGCGGTGTACGCAAAGGAACGGTGGTCAGCCATTATTACGATTCAATGCTGGCCAAGCTGATTGCAGCAGCGCCGGACAGGGCTTCGGCCATCCGGCTGTTGGATCGGGGGCTGGAGGGTTTTCATATTGCCGGCCCGAATACCAACATCGGTTTTTTGCGTGATCTGCTGGCCTTGCCCGCATTTGGTGCGGGCGCGCACAACACCGCCTCGATCAATACGGCCTATCCCGATGGCTGGAACGCTATCGAGGCCGGACCATTGCAAATGGCCGAGGCCGTTCTGGCGCGACTTTTGACCGTTGAAACCACGCAAGGGTCAGACCCGTGGTCAAGCCTCGGGGCGTGGCGGATAACCGATCCGGCAGGACGGCAAGGCCGTGCGCATTACCAATTGCCGGATGGCCGCGCAATGATCGAAGGGCGCGGCGGATTTTACCGTGTTACCCTGCCAGAGCACGCCCCCGTCGATTTCACCAATGCCGGCCTGACAAACGGCACGCTTTGTTATGAAATCGACGCGCTGCGCCACTGCACCGCTGTGCATATTGATGGTGATGCCGTCACCCTGCACGGCGAAAACGGGCGTGTGTCGGTCACAGTATTGTCCTGTGACACCATATTGCACAGCGGTGGTGACGCCGCGCAAGGTGGCGGTAATCAGGTAAGTGCGCCCATGCCCGGCCAGATAGCCGAGGTGCTGGCCACGGTTGGCGATACGGTCGCCGCCGGACAACCGGTGATCGTTCTGGAAGCCATGAAACTATTGCAAACCCTGACGGCACCTTGTGATGGTGCCATCATCCAAATCAACTTTGCTGCTGGCGAAAGTGTCGATTCCGGCGCCGCACTGGTGGTTATCGAACCTAAGGAAACCCCATGACAAACCTGTATTTTTCCGATGAACTGAACATGCTGCGCGACCAGATCCGCCGCTTTGTCGACAACGAAATTGTCCCCAATGGCGAAGCGTGGGAAGAAGCTGGCAAAGTCCCGCGTGAGGTGTTTACCGAAATGGGGAAACTGGGCCTACTGGGCATGCGCTATGCCGAGGAATACGGCGGTTCCAGCCTCGATACCATGGCCAGCGTTGTTCTGGCCGAGGAATTGGGTCGCTGCACTTTTGGTGGCTTTTCCGCCGATATTCTGGTGCATACGGATATGGCCAGCCCGCATCTGGCCAATGTCGGCACGCCGGAACAGCTGGCACGGTGGATGCCCGGCATCACCAGCGGCGAAAAAGTTTGCGCCGTTGCGGTGACCGAAGCCGGTGCCGGATCGGATGTGGCCGGTATGCGCACCCGCGCGGTGCAGGATGGCGATGACTGGATCATCAACGGCACCAAGATGTTCATCACCAACGGCGTTTACGGCGATATTTTCTTTGTTGCCGCCAAGACCGATCTGGAGGCCAAAGGATCGCGCGGTGTGACCATTTTCACCGTCGAGGTCGGCACACCGGGTTTCAGTGTTGGCAAAAAACTGAACAAGACCGGCTGGCTGTGTTCCGACACGGCCGAGCTGATCTTTGATAACGTGCGGGTGCCAGGTGCGAATATTCTGGGCGAGGTCAACAAAGGCTTTTACGCCATCATGAAAAACTTCCAGAACGAGCGCACCGTTCTGGGCGCGATGGCCATGGCCGAGGCCGAAAAAGCGATCGAATTGACGCTGGAATACGTCAAACAACGCCCTGCGTTTGGCGGTGTTTTGTGGGACAAACAGGCGATCCGTCAAAAGCTGGCCGAACGCAGCGCGCAGGTCGAGGCGGGGAAACAACTGGTTTACAGCGCCGCATGGAAAGACGCGCAAGGGCTGGATTGCGTGAAGGAGGTCTCGATGGTCAAGGCCTATTGCGGTGATCTGGTCAACAAGGTGCTGTATGACTGTGTGCAGTTCCACGGCGGCATGGGGTATATGCGCGAAACCCCGGTTGAACGCATGTCCCGCGATGCCCGTATTCAATCCATCGGGGGTGGTGCCACCGAGGTCATGCTGGAAGAAATCGCAAAACGCCTGTAAAAAATTACGCACGATTGGGTGGGGTTACGGCTTTGGGCCGCGCCGCCCAAATTTCCACTGCGTCAAATAATGTTGTTTCATCTAAATGACATTGTTATTCGTATCTTAGCGCCTTTGCGGGGTCGGTGGGAAAAGCAATAATCGCATACAGGCTGATACACCTGAGTGAAAATCGGGATCACAATGCAGGACATGGGAAAATGATAATCGACCAACAACTTGACCGCACTGCGGTTGAACGTCTTGCCGGCTTGGGTCAACCGGCCTCGTTACGGGGCTGCAATCTTGAGTATGTGGACCTGTCGCGTCTGGATCTGAGCGCCTGGCAATTTGAGCGCTGCCTTCTTGCACAAGCCGGTTTTGATGGTGCAAATTTGGAGGATGCGCATTTTACCTCATGCAAGGCGGGATCCGCGCGCTTTGTTGCAGCCAATCTTCAAGACGCTGTCATAGAAGGCGGCGATTTTAACAATGCAACATTTCGTGGTGCTTCTTTGTCGTCCGCAAGGTTTTCCCAATGCAAAATGACCGGTGCCGACCTGACGGAAGCCCAAATACTTGGTCTTGAGCTGGAAGAAGTCCTGTTCTCGTTCGCAAAATTAGCGGGTCATTCGTTCCGCAACGCCACATTGAAAAGAATAGATTTTAGCGACGCCGATTTAGGGGGCTGCGATTTTCGGGGGGCGGTTTTCGAGGACTGTTCTTTGCGCAATGCCCATTTGGCCCAATGTCGGTTCGAAAACTCTGATCTGCGCGGTTGCGACCTTGGGGGTGTCCGGTTGACCGATGCGGCGCGGTTCAGGGGGGCCATGATCTCGCGAATGCAGGCAGCCGATCTTCTTGGTCAGCTTGGCCTAAAGGTAGGGTGATACCACCAGCGGATCAGGATAAGCTGCACAATTCCCTGCGGAAAAAGGCCACAAGTGCCGCCGCGGTTTTTTCAGGCTCTTCTTCCGGCAGGAAATGCCCGCAAGGCAGCGCGAAGCCTTCAACATTGTCTGCATACCCCTGCCAAACGGCAAGAACGTCATAGAGCTTGCCGACAAGACCTTTAGCCCCCCAAAGGGCCAACACGGGCATTTCCAGTTTGCTTTGTCCAGCCGCGCGGTCATGTTCCAGATCGATACCCGCCGAGGCGCGGTAATCCTCGCAGGTTGCGTGAATGCATGATTCAGCGGAAAAACATCGTATATATTCCGCCATCGCCTCGTCGCTGAATGCCTTGGTGTTGCCTTTGCTCCAGGCA
This sequence comes from uncultured Marinosulfonomonas sp., assembly GCA_964473185.1. Taxonomy (GTDB): domain Bacteria; phylum Pseudomonadota; class Alphaproteobacteria; order Rhodobacterales; family Rhodobacteraceae; genus Profundibacter. The sequence goes on from CAYYOF010000035.1 coordinate 18,676, forward strand.
GACATTTTGGTTCGTAAATAAAATTCAGGGTCGCGGCCAATCAAGCGTTCGGGAAGCGGGCCGGGTTGAATCAGGAAAAACCAATGGTAATACCCCGTTGCAAAAACGGTATCGGTGTTGGCATACATGTATTCTGTTGGCGCAATATCCAGAACCGAAAGCGCCTTGACCCTGTCAGGATAATCACGCGCAAACCGATGGGCGACACGGCCCCCGCGATCATGACCGACGACACCAAAGGTATCAAACCCCAGAATTTCCATCAGCTCGACCTGATCCGCCGCCATTGTCTTTTTTGAATACACACTATGCGTATCATCACTTGGCGGTTTGTCTGAATCGCCATATCCGCGCAGGTCACTGACAACGACGGTGAAACCTTCGGCTACCAGTGACGGGGCGATTTTATGCCAGCAAACATGAGTCTGCGGATAGCCGTGCAGCAGCAAAATCGCAGGTCCGCTTCCGGCCACGCGCGCATGGATGCGAACCCCCGTAGCGAGGCGAACCATTAGATCGGAAAAAGTTTCAAACATTGTTTGTTTCACCCCTTTACGCATCAAGGCATTGCCACCTACGCACTATAGGCCAAACCGTTTCTACCCTTTGTTACGTTTGGTTTCCACCAGTGGCGCTATATCTTTACCCTCTGCCTTGGATCGTCCGGCTTCGACTTCTCGCAGTGGTTGCACCGATTTCAGCCCGGCAAGACAGTTTTGCGCCAAAATCTGATATTCCTTGGTGCCCTTTGTTTTCCATTCCAGCTCGGTGTCGCTGACTTGCCGAATGACTTTTGCGGGTGCTCCGACCACCATGGACCGCGGCGGGATTATGGTTCCGGCTTTGACAAAGGCCTGCGCCCCTATAATCGAGTTCTCGCCCAGCTCGACCCCGTCCATGACAACAGAATTCATTCCAATCAGGGAATTCCGACCAATCAAGCAGCCATGTAATATCGCCCCATGCCCGATATGCCCGTCCTCTTCCACGATGGCATCGCGGCCCGGGAATGAATGCATGATGCAATTGTCCTGAACATTGGCCCCGTCACGCACCTCGATCAATCCGAAATCCCCGCGCAGGCTTGCGCCCGGGCCGATATAGCAACCGTGACCAAGGATCACATTGCCGATCAATACGGCCTGTGGATGCACAAAGGAATCTTCCGGCACCACCGGAACAAAGCCCTTGTATTCATAGTAATGCCCCATTTGGTATTCTCCCTTATTGTGGTTACGATGCTTCGGTCACCAACGTGTTTTCTATTCAAACCAATAAAAAGTGGAACAACCCTTTTGCCACCGGTTTTTTCTCATCCTTCTGCCATGCAACTGTTTCAACGCTGGCCATTCGGCGGCCTTTCCTTGAAATTGTCGCGCGGGTATTCAGCACTCCCGGCAAACCCGGCCTCAGATAATCCACCGTCAGATTGATCGGTTTGGGATGGGGTGCATCTTTGCCATCCATCACAGTGAGCGAGGCGATGGTTTCCATAAAGCTGGCAATGATGCCGCCATGGAATGTGTCCAGCACAGGATTGCCGATGTGACGTTCTGCAAAAGGCATACTGGCCAGAACCTGTGTGGCGTTTGCCTCGATTATCGTAATATCGAGAAACCGCAAGAATGGCGAACGGTCACACCGCGCCTGCATGTCATCTGTGTTCAACTTCCCGGCCCCGTTGTGTTCATCTTGTCAAGCAAACTGCCGCCACCGCCGCGCGTGATGGCAAAGGCTGCAAACCCGCGTGCAATCTCGGCCTTATTGCCGGTATCGAACCAGAGCTTACCACTGCCAAAGGCGATATGGCGGGTCTGCCGATAGCAATCGGCATGTACGATCACATCGGCACGCGATTTTGCAGGGCGCAGGTATTCGACGCGCAAATCCAGTGTTGCCATGGTCTGCACATCATCAATCGCCAGAAAATTGGCCAAGCCGAAAGCGCTGTCGATCAAGGCAGTCAAAACGCCCCCGTGCAATAGTGTGGCGTCTTCGTCTATGCAGAAATCCGGATTGAACGGCATGCGCAGCTGAACCCCGTCATGATCCGCTCGCTCGATCTTCAGATCCATTTCCTTGATCAGACCCTTGGCCCGTGAATTCCAGATCTTTGCGATCATGGCAAATCGATCTTTGTCTGTCGCGGTGCCCATGTCTACCCCCTAGGTCCCCGTATAGTTAGGCGTGCGTTTTTCCAGCATGGCCGACATGGCCTCGTGGTGGTCGTTCGTCTGATGCATCAGTGCCTGATAGGCCGCGGCGGTATTCAGGAAATCCGGCAGGTCCATGCGCTCGGCATTGCGCAGCAGGCGTTTTGCGGTGCGCACGGTGCGCGGTGGCTTTGCGGCAATCACGGCGGCTTTTTCACGGGCGCGGACCATCAGACCATCGTGGGGTACGACCTCCAGCACCATTTCCATTTCCAGGGCCTCGGCGGCGTCGATCATCCGCGCCGAAAACGTCAGTTCCGCGGCTTTCTGATACCCCAGACGCCGGATCAGGAACCAGCTACCGGCATCGCCGGGGATGATCCCGAGATTCAGGAACACCTCGCCGAATTTCGCCCGCTCCGAGGCAATCCGCATGTCGCACATCATGGTCAGGTCACACCCTGCCCCGACAGCGGCCCCGTTCACGGCGGCAATGGTTGGCACGTCCATATTATACAGCGCCAGCGGAATACGCTGAATGCCGTTGATATAGCTTTCGGCAGCGTCGATCGGCACCTTGCGAAACACACTTTCGGGATCGGCCATCTGTTTGATATCGCCGCCTGCACAAAAGGCAGAACCGGCACCGGTCAGGATCATCACGCTGACATTCGGGTCGTTCTGGACCTTGCCAAAAGCCTCCAGCATAGCCTCGATCATGTCATTTCCGGTGATCGGATTGCGCCGGTCCGGATCATTCAGGGTGACGGTGGCAATGCGGTCTTTGATGTCCAGCAGGACAATTGGATCTGACATGTGTTTTCCTTTTTCTGTATTTCAGGCGGCTAATTCTTGCCATCGCCCCGTTTTCTTTTTTCGAACAATTCGGGATTTATCATATCACGTGCATCATGGCCCATATGCAGGGTTTCGCCACCATCGACATATATGTCTTCGCCGGTGATAAACCCGCCCAGTTTAGAGGCCAGAAAGATGATCATGCCGGAAATATCCTCGGCTGCGCCCATCCGGTTCAATACCGAACGATTCAACATCTGCCATTGTTCGGGCGTGATCGGATAGCGTCCCAATGCTTCGGTCTTGATCGTACCGGGGGCGACACAATTCAGGCGGATACCATATTCGCCCCATTCGGCGGCCAGTGTTTTCATCATGCCGGTCACGCCAGCGCGTGCCGCAACAGTGTGGGTAAAGCCGGTCAGCGCCGTGCGGGCGGAAATTGCGGTGACAAACACGACCGAGCCGCCGTTGTCATACATGAAGTGATCAGCCGCCGCGCGGGTCATCTGCCATGATCCGATCAGGTTGTTGCGGATCACGGCCTCGAACCCTTTGTTGGTGATATCGCGCGCCGCCGCAATATACTGCCCACCGGCATTGTTCACCAACACATCAAGCCGCCCGAAATGCTCCTTGATCCTGTGCATTGCCGCCTCGATGCTGTCCTCGTCGCGGGTATCGCCGGGCACGACAAGAGCCTCGCCACCCGTGCTGCGGATCATTTCAGCGGTTTCCTCCAACGGTTCCTCGCGCCGCGCAAACAACACCAGCCGTGCCCCGCAGCCCGCCATTTCCAGCGCGGTTGCGCGTCCCATACCCGAACCCGATCCGGTGACAATCGCCACCTGATCCTGCATCAGGTCAGCCGCATAACGTGGTTTTACCTCTTCCGCCATTTTCCCGCCCATCAGTTTTTCAACAGCTCGCCCGAAATGATCAGCTTGCGCACTTCTTGCGTGCCAGCCCCCACTTCCAGCACCCGCCCCGTGCGATACAGACGGTTCACTTCGGTATCGCGCATATAGCCCGATCCCCCGTGAATTTGAATCGCCTTGTCCAGCACAAAGGATGTGGCCTGCGCGGCCTTGTAAATTGCGGCAGCTGTCAGTTTATGAACCTCGCCACGACCGCCTTCGCCTTCTTCCAGACCCTCGCACATGGCGGCGGTGCGAAACGCCAGTGTGCGGGCCACCTCGATTTCTGTATACATATCCGCCAGCATCGCCTGCACCATCTGGAAACGGGCGATCGGCTTGCCGAATTGCTGACGTGTTTTGGCATAATCAATGGAAATATCCAGCGCACGCCGGGCAATGCCCATGGCGTTGAAACAGACAATCGCGCGCTCCAGATCAAGGCCGCTCATGGTGACGGCAACACCGCCATCCAGTTTGCCCACCATGTTTTTTGCCGGCACGCGGCAGTCCTCGAAAACCAGCTCGCCGGTGGGCGATCCCCGAAACCCCATTTTGTTCAACTTTTGCGCCACCTTGAATCCGGGGGTAGTGGTTTCAACGATAAACGCGGTAATACCCTTGGCACCTTTTTCCGGCGAGGTTTTGGCATAGACCAGCACCAGATCGGCAATCGGGCCGTTGGTGATAAAGATCTTGGTGCCGTTCAGAATATAGTCATCGCCGTCCTTGCGGGCCGTGGTTTTCATCGACCCCAGCGCATCTGACCCCGCCCCCGGTTCTGTCAGCCCAAGCGCGCCGATCAACGAGCCATTGCACAGGCCGGGCAGATATTTGCGGCGCATTCCCTCGCTGGCATTTCGATAGATGTTGTTCACACACAGATTGTCATGCGCCACATGGGTCAGGCCAATCGCGGCACTGACGCGTGACAATTCTTCGGTGATCACACAGGCCGAGGTGAAATCCAGCCCCGCGCCGCCGTATTCGACAGGCACGTTCAAACCCAGATACCCCATCTTGCCCAGCGTTGGAAAAACGCTGGTGGGCAGATCGTCTGTATCGTCCATTTCGGCGTTCATATCGAAGAACTCGGACTGGAAAAACCTGTAGGCCTGATCGGCAAGCTCTGCCTGATCGGGCATTACGAAGTGACTGGCTTTCGTGTTTGAATGTGTCATGTTTTAATCCCGCAACAATTCTTCGGCGATAATGATCTTGCGCACCTCAGAGGTGCCCGCCCCTATTTCCAACAACTTGTTGGCGCGGTACAGACGGTTGATTTCGGTATCCTGCATATAGCCGGATCCGCCGTGAATATGTGTGGCCGAAGTCACTGCGCGGTTGAACGCTTCGGCCGCGTAATGCACCGATGCCGCCGTCAGTTTGTGGATTTCACCCCGCCCGCCGCCACCTTTGGGCATGTCGACGCAGGCGGCCAATGCGCGATAGCTCATGGCGCGGGCGGCCTCTACATCCACATAGATTTCCGCCAGCCGCGATTGCATCATCTGGAAGCGCGCAATCGGTTTGCCGAATTGTTCGCGCAGCTGCGCATATTCCAGCGCCAGTTCCAGCGCCCGTTCCGCCATTCCCACACAGAGCGAGGCCACCATCGCACGCTCCAGATCAAGGCCGCTCATGACAATAGCAACGCCGGTATTTTCCGCGCCGATCA
>CAYYOF010000035.1:24321-30115 GCA_964473185.1 uncultured Marinosulfonomonas sp.
TCCAGATCAAGGCCGCTCATGACAATAGCAACGCCGGTATTTTCCGCGCCGATCATGGCAGAGGCAGGCACGCGGCACTCCTCGAACAGCAATTCGCCCGTTGGGGAGCCGCGAAAGCCCATCTTGTCCAGCTTCTGCGCCACCTTGAAACCGGGTGTCGCTGTTTCCACCAGAAACGCCGAAATGCCCTTGGCCCCCAAGGATTTGTCGGTCTTGGCATAGACCAGCACCAGATCGGCAATCGGGCCATTGGTGATAAACATCTTGCTGCCGTTCAGAATGTAATCATCCCCGTCGCGCGTGGCGGTTGTCGCCATGGACCCGAGCGCGTCCGACCCGGCCCCCGGTTCTGTCAGCCCAAGCGCGCCGACGATTTTGCCGGAACACAGGCCCGGCACATATTTGGCCTTTTGCGCGCTTGACCCGTTGCGCAGCAGGTTGTTCAGACACAGATTGTCATGCGCTCCGTGCGACAGACCAACGGCGGGGTTCCATTTTGAAATCACCTCGGTCACCAGCGCTTGCGTGAATTCATCCATGCCCGAGCCACCCAACTCCACCGGCGCGGTGATCCCCAGCAGGCCCAGCTCGCCCATTTTGGCGAACAGATCATCAGGCCAGTATTCCTCGGCATCCATCTTTTCCTGCAAGGGGTGCAGAACCTCGCGCGCGATGCGGTCAACGTGGTCTATGATTGCTTGCTGATCATCGCTGAGCGCATAATTGGCCTTGATCGCGGCAAGGTTGGCGGCAGTTGAGCCCGTTTGATCAGTCATTCGGATTTTCCTTTTGGCAAAGCAGTCACCCCGTAAAATCAAACACATGTTAGAAAAAAGATCAAGCAGTTACCGATGCGGTAAACAAGCTCGTTTGAAATTGTAAAACTGGATTTTTACAGAACAGTCGGCTATTGCGCAGCTGACTCGATCATTCAGGAGCAACACAATGAGCGCCACCGCCAACAAACAAGCCCCGCTGCCGGATGATATCCGTGCAGCCAAAGGTGGAACCCCCCTGGTTAGTCTGACAGCATATACCACGCCAATGGCGCAAATGATGGATACCCATTGCGATTTTGTTTTGGTGGGGGACAGCGTTGGCATGGTGCTGCACGGGTTGCCCTCGACTTTGGGCGTGACAATGGAAATGATGATCATGCACGGCAAGGCTGTTGCGCGCGGCCTGTCTTCGGCCATGATGGTGATCGATATGCCCTTTGGTTCATACGAGGAAAGCCCCCAACAGGCATTCAGAAATGCTGCCCGCCTGATGGCGGAAACCTCGGCAGGGGCGGTTAAGCTCGAGGGTGGTATGCATATGGCGGAAACGATAGCGTTTCTGGTGGCGCGTGGTATCCCGGTGATGGCCCACATTGGCCTGACCCCGCAATCGGTCAATACGCTGGGTGGCTATAAGGTGCAGGGGCGCGATGCGGCCGCCAGCTCGGTTATTGCCGATGCGCAGGCAGTTAGCGATGCTGGTGCCTTTGCCGTGGTGCTGGAAAAAGTCCCGCGCTCGCTTGCCGATCGGATCACGGCAGCTATTGCCATTCCGACCATCGGAATCGGTGCCTCTGCCGGCTGTGACGGGCAAATCCTTGTGGTCGATGACATGCTCGGCCTGTTCACTGCGTTTAAGGCAAAATTTGTAAAACGTTATGCACATCTGGGCGATGATGCTGTGGCGGCAATTTCAGCCTATGCCCATGATGTGCGCGCGCGTGTATTTCCGGCACCGGAACATGGTTTTGCCGATCAAATCTCCAACCCCGCCAAAGGAGGCAAATAACCAGATGACGTCCTCGGTTCCGATTATTCGCAAACTCGAAGATTTGCGCGCCCTGACCAAAACCTGGAAAGCCAAAGGCGAAACCATCGGTGTTGTGCCGACAATGGGCGCGCTGCATGACGGGCATCTTTCGCTTGCCCGTGCTGCACGGGCAGAAACCGATCGGGTGATTGTCACGATTTTCATCAATCCCAAACAGTTCAACAATCCGGATGATCTGAAAAACTATCCCCGCACCGAACACGAGGACGCCCGCAAACTGGCTCCTGTCGGTATTGATGCGATCTATGTGCCGGACGGAGCGCAAATGTATCCGGACGGGTTTTCCACCACGGTTTCTCTGGATGCTTTGACGGATGTTTTATGCGGTGCCCACCGCCCTGGCCATTTTGACGGAGTCGCCACCGTTGTTGCCAAGCTATTGCTGCAAACCAGCGCGGATCAGGCGTTTTTTGGCGAAAAAGATTACCAGCAATTGTTGATCGTGCGACGCATGGCGCGTGATCTGGACATCTGCACGACCATCATCGGCTGTCCGACGATCCGCGAAATGGACGGTCTGGCACTGTCATCGCGTAATCTGTTGCTGTCCGATCGTGCCCGGGTCAAAGCGCCGGCCTTGATTGAAGTGATGCAGAAAATTGCCAAGGGGCTGGCGGCGGATGAAACTATGGCGGCGCTCACACCAGCGGCATTGAAGCAGTTGGATAACGCCGGTTTTGGCGATGTGGATTACCTAGAATTGCGTGCTGCGTCTGATCTGTCCTTGCTGGACGCCCCGACAGAACCCGCCCGCCTTTTTGCGGCGGTGTGGCTGGCTGGCGTGCGGCTGATTGATAATATTGCCGTCAGCAGCCCCTAATCCCGCAGGCCTTTTTCCAGAATATGCCGCTGGATTTTGCCGCTGGTGGATCGCGGGAAATCCTCGAACGCGATGAAATGGATCTCGCGGGGCAGTTTGTAGCGGGCCAAAGCATCGCGGCAGGCTGCCATCAGGCTGTCGCGGGTCACGGAATTGTCGTCACAGGAAACAAAGGCCACCGGTGCCTCGCCCCAGCGTTCATCCGATACGCGCACCACGGCGGCATCGGTAACATGCGGATCCGTCATCAACACCCGTTCAATCTCCGCCGGATAGACGTTTTCACCGCCGGTCTTGATCATGTATTTCGCCCGATCGGCAAAATCTATGCTGCCATCCGTATTCTGGCGAAACACGTCACCCATATGAAACCAGCCGTGGCGGAAAGCCTCGGCATTGGCATCGGTCGCGTTCCAGTAACCGGAAAACAGGGTTGGGCCGCGCAGCGCCAATTCGCCAGCCATACCTTGGGGCACGTCATTGTCGTTCTCGTCCACCAGCCGCACCTCGCAAAAGGCGCTGATCTGTTTGGACAGGGTTTGCGGTGTGACCCCGACAGGAATGACGCTGCGTGTGGCAGGGGGCAATCCGGTTTCGGTCGACCCGAAGCTGTTCAGATAAGGCGCATCCAGCAAGCGGGTGATTTGCGCGATCTGGTGGGGCGGCACCAAATCGGCCATTGCACCGCAAACATGGATACCTTTGGGGGCAATCCCCCTGCCCTCGATATGGGCAATAAGCGGTTCGATCATGCCGGGAATTAGAACCATCCACCCGATCCGATGCGCTTCGATTGCCTGACAGATCGCTTCGGCATCGAATCCGTCAATCACCACCACCGTGCCACCACGCAACAGCGTTGCCAGCCCGTGATCGGTGGAAACCATATGGAACATCGGAGCCCACGCGACGAAACCGTCAGTGGGGGAAAGGCCCAGTTCGGCGGCAAAAACCATGCTGCGCGCGATCATGGCGCGATGGCTGATCACCGCCCCCTTGGGCAGGCCGGTGGTGCCGCTGGTATAAAGGATCACCAGCCCGCTTTCGGGGTCCTGCGGTGTTGCCGTAAAATCCGGTGCTTGCGTCAATGCCTGCTCATAGGCGGTGTCGAAATGCAGTTGCGGGATGTCGGGAGCCTGTTCCAGCAGCGGGCATAAATCCGGTTCGCACAGAATCAGGCGGGGTGAAACCAGCGTAATGCAATGCTTCAATTCATCCGGTTTCAATCGCCAGTTCAGACAGGCAGTGATCAGACCCGTAGCAGCAGCAGCCAGCTCGATCTCGAAATATTCCTGCCGGTTGCGTGACAGAACCGCGATACGATCCCCCGCTGCAAACCCCAGCGTTGTAAAATGCCCCGCCAGCCGGTCAACCCGCTGCAGCAACTGCAAATAACTGAGCTTTCGGCCCTTATCCTCTATCGCAACAGCATCAGGCATCGCGGCAGCCCGACCGCAAAAAAGCCGGTAAACATCGGTCTGGCCCGCGTTCGTTTCTACTGTTTTTCTCAAGGTTGTCTCCCTGCTTGCAATAATTCTAACATATGTTAGATATTTTCCAACACCTTTTTTACATGATCGCACTCAAGGAGAATCCAATGCCTGGAAAAGCATATATAGCCGGTGTCGGAATGGTTCCGTTCCAAAAGCCAGGCGCATCCGAAAGCTATGATGTGATGGCAGCCACGGCAACAAGGGCTGCATTGAAAGATGCCGGACTGGACTATGACAAGGTGCAGCAGGCCTATGCCGGATATGTCTATGGCGACAGCACCTGTGGCCAGCGCGCGCTGTATCAAGTGGGCATGACGGGCATTCCGATTTTGAACGTGAACAACAATTGTTCGACCGGCTCGTCTGCCCTGTTTATGGCCCGTCAGGCTGTGGAAAGTGGTGCGGTGGAGTGTGCTTTGGCGCTCGGGTTCGAACAAATGAAGCCCGGTGCAATCGGTGCGATGTTTGAGGATCGGGTCAGCCCGTTCCAGTCATTCGACGAGGCCACAGACAATATCGTTGGCGATAATGGCCTGCCACTGGCGCTGCGTTATTTTGGCGGTGCGGGCAAGGCGCATATGGATGAATTCGGCACTCCGATGGAGGTATTCGCCAAGATCCGCGCCAAATCCAGCCGCCATGCCGCGAAAAATCCGGTCGCCCTGTTTCGCAAGGAAGTCACCGCCGAGGAGGTCATGGCCGACAAACTGATCTGGCCCGGCGTGATGACCCGCCTGATGGCCTGCCCGCCGACTTGCGGCGCGGCGGCGGCGATTGTTTGCTCCAAGGCATTCGCCGACAAACACGGTCTGGATTCTTCGGTGCGGATCGCGGCACAGTCGATGACAACCGACGGACCGGAAACCTTTGAGGCCCACGACATGCGCGAGGTGGTTGGCGCAAGCATGGCTAAACGCGCCGCCGATCAGGTTTACGAGGCCGCAGGCATTGGCCCTGATGATGTGAACGTGGTCGAACTGCATGACTGTTTTGCCCATAACGAGCTGATCACCTACGAGGCCCTTGGCCTGTGCGGGCGCGGCGAAGCGGGCAAGTTTGTTGATGATGGCGACAACACCTATGGCGGGAAGTATGTCACCAACCCGTCCGGTGGTCTGCTGTCCAAAGGGCATCCGCTGGGGGCGACAGGGCTGGCACAATGCACCGAACTGGTCCAGCAATTGCGCGGCACGGCGGATGCGCGGCAGGTTGATGGCGCGCGGCTGGCGCTGCAACACAATCTGGGTTTGGGCGGTGCCTGTGTGGTGACGCTTTATGAAAAAGCATAAGGGAGCAACGATATGACTGAAAAACTAGCAGGACGTTCGGCACTGGTATCCGGTTCCGGTCGCGGGATTGGCCGTGAAATTGCCTTGAAGCTGGCCTCGGAAGGGGCGCGGGTTGTGGTGAATGATCTGGATGCCGATCCGGCGCAGGAAACCGCCCGGGCGATTCGGGATATGGGCGGTGAAGCCGTGGTTTGCGCCGGTAGTGTGACCGAGGACGGGTTTGCCGAAAGGTTCGTCAAAACGGCCGTGGACAGCTTTGGCGGCATCGACATTATCGTCAACAACGCTGGTTATACCTGGGATACCGTCATTCAGAAGATGACCGATGAGCAATGGCACGCGATCCTTGATGTGCATCTGAC
>CAYYOF010000036.1:0-30009 GCA_964473185.1 uncultured Marinosulfonomonas sp.
TGGCGGAGGAGGAGGGATTCGAACCCTCGGTAGACTTTCACCTACGTCGGTTTTCAAGACCGGTGCATTCAACCACTCTGCCACTCCTCCGACATGGGCAGCCATAACGTGGTAATTGTGATTCTAAAAGCGCCGAAATGGCGGGGAATCTCGCCGACATCACTGTGCGCCCTTCCCATGAAACAACTGTATCGCTACTATGCTCTAAAAGCGCGGCGTAAAGCTGCGTCAAAATTCAAGCAGTTGAGCCGAAAAACCGGCGAAGAGCGTTGCAGAGACAGCGCCGATACAAAGAGGGTAAGGCATGACGCAGACAAATTTCACAGCTTGGGCGAAAATTGGGCGATTGTCCCTTTTGACAAGTGTTGCGATCACTCTGGCAGGGTGTGAAGACGGCAAGTCTTTCAATCCATTCAAGCCAAAGGACGGCGGCACCGAAGCGTCCACGCCAGCCAACAGCAGTTCAACCCGACTGGTCGAGCGCGACGTTGAATCGCCCGAAGTGTTTCAGGCGACCGATGACGGGCTGTGGGACGGGCGCCCGTCGCTTGGCGGTGTCTGGGTCGCACACCCTGACGTGGCAGACCCAGAGCGGGTGATTATCCGCAACACAACCAACGGCAAGTTCGTTATTGGCGCGTTGTTCCGCCGCGAGCGCGAAAACCCGGGTCCCAAGCTTCAGATATCATCTGATGCAGCCGATGCGCTTGGCATGTTGGCCGGTCAGCCGGCAAAACTGAACGTAACGGCCCTGCGCCGTGAAGAAGTGGCCGAAGAAGAGCCGACGCCAAGCGGCCAAACGCTGGACGCTCCGGAAACCATTGATGAAACCACGCTCGACCCGATTGCTTCAGCTGCAGCCGCGATTGATGCCGCAGATGGCACTCCTCCGGCAACAAAACCGGCACCTGCGCCGAAACCGGCAGCCACTCCGAGACCCGCGTCTTCGCTGACCAAACCCTATATCCAGCTGGGCATTTTCAGCGTTAAGTCCAACGCCACCAATACGGCTGACAACATGCGCAAGGCCGGTATGGTACCCCTTGTCAAAGAGCAAACCAGCAGTGGTAAAACTTTCTGGCGTGTTCTGGTCGGCCCCGCTGGCAACAGCTCGGATCGGGCAGTTTTGCTGAAGAAAATCAAAGCACTAGGATTTTCTGACGCCTATTTCGTAACCAACTAGCAACGGAAAAACCACCGATGAATTTGCGTGCCCTGCCCCTGATTGCCCTTCTGGTCACGCTTATGGCCTCCCTGCCCTTGCGGGCCCAATTCGACACGCGGGCAACGGCGGCATATGTGATCGACCACACCACTGGCACGGTGCTACTGACCAAAGATCCCGACTTGCCGCTACCGCCGGCATCAATGTCAAAACTGATGACCTTGAATATGGTGTTCGAGGCGCTGAAAGACGGGCGTTTGCGTCTGGATGATAAATTACCGGTCTCGCAACACGCGATGGATTATCAGGGCTCGACCATGTTCCTGAACACATCCGACCGCGTGCGGGTCGAGGACTTGATCCGCGGTGTGATCGTGCTTTCTGGCAATGACGCGGCGGCGGTTCTGGCTGAAGCACTGTCAACAGACGGTTCTGAGGCCGGATTTGCCCGGATGATGACAACACGCGCCGTCGAGCTGGGTATGACCAATTCGCATTTCACCAACTCCAATGGTTGGCCGCAGGCAGGCCACCGGATGAGCGTGCATGATCTGGCCCTTCTGGCGGACCGCCTGATCACCGAATTCCCCACATTTTACCCGCTGTTCGCCGAAACCGAATTTCTGTTTGATGGCCGCGCCCCACAAAATAAAGCCAACCGCAACCCGTTGTTGAAACTGGGCATTGGCGCGGATGGCCTCAAAACCGGCCACACTTCCGAGGCCGGGTATGGGCTGGTCGGGTCAGCCAAACAAGGTGATAGGCGGATCGTCTTTGTGATCTCGGGCATGCAAAGCGCCAAGGAACGTGCCGAAGAGGCAGAGCGCATCGTCAACTGGGCCTTCCGCCAATTTGTCGAGAAAAAGGTTGCAGCCGAGGGCCATATGATCGCCCAAGCCGACGTCTGGCTGGGCGATGTCACCCGTGTTGGCCTGGTCGCGCCCACAGATTTACTGCTGCTGGTGCCCGCCCTGAACCAGAACGCGCTTGAGGCATCGGTCAGCTACCAAGGCCCGATTGAAGCCCCGATTGAAAAGGGTCAGCAGATCGCCGAACTGGTGATCAAGCGCGACGGGATGCCCGACGCCCGACTGCCGCTTGTGGCAGATCGCACCATACAACGCGGCGGCTTTTTGCCCCGCATTCGAACAGCCGCCAAAATGCTGTTACAACAAGTTGCCGGAGGCGCACAGGACCTGTTGTAATGACACGCGGAATATTCATCACATTTGAAGGCATTGATGGCTCGGGGAAATCTTCGCAAGCACAACTGCTGGCCGAAGCCTTGAAAACGCTAGGCCATGAAACCCTGCGAACCCGCGAGCCGGGGGGCAGCGAAGGGGCCGAGGAAATCCGCCGCCTGCTGGTTGAGGGCGACCCTGACCGCTGGTCAGCGATGACCGAAATCCTGTTGTTCACCGCCGCACGCCGCGACCATCTGGAAAAAACCATTGAACCCGCGCTGGCGGCTGGCAAAATCGTGGTGTCCGACCGGTTTGCTGATTCAACCCGCGTCTATCAGGGCGCCGCGCGCGCCGATCTGCGCGATGTAGTGGACCAGTTACATGCCATGATGATCAGCCGCGAACCCGACCTGACATTCATCATTGATATGGACCCTTCCGCCGCCCTGACCCGTGGTCTGGCACGGCAATCCGGCGAGGACCGGTTCGAGGATCTGGGGCTGCAGTTTCAGGAAAAACTGCGCACTGGGTTTCTTGCCTTGGCGCAGGATTTTCCGGATCGTTGCCATGTGATTGACGGGACGCGTGGCATGGACGTTATCGCAGCCGAAATCGCCCAAATTGCAAGCGACTACCTGAAATGAGCGCTGACGACACACTACCCGAGCCCGACCGCATTGAGGGTGCTCCCCATCCGCGCGAAACCCACGCTCTGATTGGCCAGACCAAGGCCGAGGCCGCGTTCCTACAAGCCTACAACTCCGGTCGTCTGCACCACGCGTGGCTGGTCACTGGCCCCCGTGGTGTTGGTAAGGCAACACTGGCGTGGAAATTGGCGCGGTTCCTGTTGGCGGAACCCGCCGATGTCGGGCCTTCGATGTTTGGCGATACAGCAAAACCCACCAGCCTTGATGTGTCCGATGACCACCCTGTCGCGCATCGTCTACTAGCCCTGTCCGAACCCCGCCTGTTCCTGCTGCGCCGCGCGTGGGACGACAAAACCAAGAAACTGAAATCCGTCATAACAGTGGACGAGGCCCGCAAACTGCGCAACTTCTTTGCTCTGTCCGCCGCCGATGGAGGTCGGCGCGGGGTGATCGTCGATACCGCCGATGAAATGAACCCGAACGCCGCCAACGCCCTGCTGAAACTGCTGGAAGAACCCCCTGAACTGACCACGCTGTTCCTGATCAGCCACCAACCCTCACGCCTGTTGCCCACAATCCGATCGCGCTGCCGCGAATTGCGCTGCAACCCGTTGTCACCCGACGATATGGCCACCGCCCTGACCCGCGCTGGTGCCCCCTCCGCCAACAACCCGACCGCCCTTGCCGCCCTTGCGGGTGGGTCGGTTGGTGAAGCGCTGCGCCTGACCAATCTGGGTGGCTTGGACACCTATCAGGAAATCGTCGCCCTGTTTACCACCCTACCCCAATTGGACCGCTCCCGCGCCCTGCGGTTGGCCGAAAGCGTGGTCGGCAAAGGCAAAGAGCCACGTTACGATCTGCTGCTTGGCCTGATGGATATGTTTTTGGCCCGCGTTGCCCGCACCGGTGCCAGCGGTGCCCCGGTGATCGAGGCCGCAAATGGCGAGGGCGCCCTAATGGCCCGCCTTGCTCCGACCCACTATGCAGGCCGTTTATGGGCCGAACTGCAACAAAGCCTTGGCGCACGCGCACGCCACGGCAAGGCGGTCAACCTTGACCCTGCCGCGCTCATCCTTGATATGGTTCTAAAGATCAATGCGACCGCTGCAAAGGCAGCGGCATAAAGGGCAAACCATGACCGACACACCGCAAATCCCACAAAAAATCCCGCCGCAGATTACCGACAGCCATTGCCATCTGGATTTTTCCGATTTCGACGATGACATAGCACAGGTTGTGGAACGCGCCCTGGCCGCAGGTGTCACCCGCATGGTCACCATCTGCACCAAAATGCGCGAGCTGGATCAGGTCCGCGCCATCGTTGATGCCCACGCGCCTGTGTTCTTTGCCGCCGGAACCCATCCGATGAATGTGACCAAAGAGCCAATGGTGACGGTTGAGGAACTGGTGGCGCTGGCCGACCATCCCAAATTCGTCGGCATTGGTGAAACAGGGCTGGATTACCACTACACCGCCGACAGCAAAGACATCCAGCAAGCCAGCCTGCGCATCCATATCGAGGCGGCCCGCCAAACGGGCCTGCCGCTGATCATCCATGCGCGTGCGGCGGATGATGACATGGCGCGCATTCTGGCCGAAGAACATGCAGCGGGGGCATACGCATGCGTCATGCACTGTTTTTCCTCCAGCGCTGAACTGGCCAAAGCAGCACTTGATCTGGGGTTCTATCTGTCGATGTCCGGCATCAGCGCCTTCCCCAAATCAGGCGCGCTGCGCGAGATTTTCGCATCCGCCCCAGTGGAGCGCATTCTGGTCGAAACCGACGCGCCCTATCTGGCCCCGCCGCCCCATCGCGGCAAACGCAACGAGCCAGCCTACACAGCGCTGACCGCCCGTATCGGGGCAGAAACCTTCGGCATGGATTACGCCGATTTTGCCCGCCAGACGACGGCCAATTTCGAGCGCCTGTTCACCAAAGCCGCCGCCTATAACGGGGCCGCATAATGGCGGAACTGCGCGCCACCATTCTTGGCTGCGGATCGAGCGGCGGGGTGCCGCGTATTGGCGATGTCTGGGGCGATTGCGACCCTGAAAACCCGCGCAACCGCCGTTTGCGCTGCTCCATGTTGTTGGAAAAAACCGGCGATGCAGGCACCACCCGCGTGTTGATCGACACCTCGCCCGATATGCGTCAACAGCTGTTGGCAACGGGCGTGGATAAGGTGAATGCCGTGGTCTACACTCACGCCCACGCCGACCATGTGCATGGGCTGGATGATCTGCGGATGATCGTGTTCAACACCAAACAGCGGATGCCCGTTTGGGCCGATATGCCTACGCAGAACGATCTGTATGCGCGGTTTCGCTATGCGTTCATCACGCCCGACGGGTCGAACTATCCGCCAATCTGCGACATGCATACAATCGAGGGCGATGTAACCATTTCTGGGGCTGGCGGCGACATCACCCTGACGCCCCTACCCGTCCAGCACGGCCAAATCAAAGCACTGGGATTTCGCATTGGTGGTCTTGCCTACCTTCCCGACGTGTCCGAAATCCCCGACACCACTTGGGAGTTGCTACAAGGGCTGGACATCTGGGTGCTCGACGCCCTGCGCCGCAAACCGCACCCCAGTCATGTGCATCTGGAACGCTCGCTGGAATGGATCAAACGCGCCGCCCCCAAACGCGCGGTGCTGACCAACATGCATATTGATCTGGATTACGCCACGGTGGCCGCTGAAACCCCCGCCCACATTACCCCCGCTTATGACGGCTTGCAGTTGACCATGGGCAAATAATAACGCCAGATAGGACATTCATTCAGGAGCCTCTCATGCGTATTTCTGCATTTTCACTGATTGCCATTCTCGCCGCCACCACCGCACAGGCCGCCCCGCCACAGGTGACCTCGGTTGATGAAGACCTGATCGCCATTGGCGGTCCAGGGGATTTTCTATTCATCGTACGCGAAGTGAAGGGCAAAATGGGCACACCTTCGCACCAGCAAACCGATACCGTGCTGATTGCCCGCAGCAAAGAAACCAATCAGGATGTATACACATGGCCGATCAAACGGACCCTGGACAACGGGCCGGACCACGTTGAAACCGAGGACAATCCGCGTATTGTGACAGTTCCACTTGATATGGCGTATAACCCTTGGCACGTTACCTATATTCATCATGCGCAATTGCCCAACGAGCGAAAAGCCGATGATGACAGCGGGATTGAAGTGTTGCGCAACAAGGATGGGGTATTGATCACCGCCAAGACCCCCGGTTTTGCCTACGGCGCGCCCGATGGCACACCGCAGCGCACATCCTATTGGATCAGCTATGACAAGCTGGCCAAACTGTTTGACTATAGCATGATGGATACCCCCTACAGGTTCCCGCAGTATTACACTGGCGAAGCGGACCCCGTGATAGGCCCACAATTTAACCCCGAGCAGGACTGCAAATTCGACTATTTCGCCGAGCTGTCAGAACAGACCGATGGGGAACAGCAAGCGTTTTGGGCGGCCAAAATCACCTGCCAGAACAACGAAACGGATACACTGGTTTCGATGTATGTCACCCTGCAACCGCTGAACCAATAGCGAGGCCACAATGCGCATTATCATACTTCTTTTTGCAGCCCTGTTTGCGACCACAGCGCACGCCACCCCGCCGCAAATCGTTGGCGTCAGTGAAACCCTGTTGGGCATCAACGACACCCATTTGTTTGTGCTGCGCCGGATGGATGACAACATGGGGTCGCACTACCCAACCCAGACCGATGTGGTGTTGATTGCCCGTAATCGCACAACCAATTCGGATGACCAAATCTGGCCGGTGATGCGGATGATCGATCATGGGGTTTCTTTTGTCGAATTCGGCTATGAAACCCAGGTCGAAACCTTACCCTTGAATGACCGCGTCAACCCGTTTGACATCCTGCTCTGGCGCAAGGCCCGCCCGTTGTTGGACGCACACCAAACTGACCCCACATTTCGCGGCACCAAGATCAGCCGCGCTAAGGACGGGCTGGCGCTGGTCTCTGACAAAGGTCTGTTCCAGCTACAAGACACGATGGTTGCACAGCGCCTCACCTCCAGTCTGAACGCCACCCGCACCGCCCGCCCTGCCCGCCTATTTCATTGAGGGCAGCGAGCGGGGCTCTGATATGTTGCGCGACGTTCAGGTTGACCCGGCGCACGAATGTGATTACGGCGGATTTTATACCTTTTCCGAACAAGTCGAGGATGTGTATGCCGAATTCTGGCTCACCCGTGTCACCTGTGAAAATGATGACATAATGGCCGATATATCAATGTATTTTCTTATCCCGAAGGCCCCATAAATCATGCAAGCGCTGCTCGATGTAATCCTGCCGGTTTTCTTGGTGATCGGCCTTGGCTATACCGCTGTTTGGCGCAGTTGGATCAGTGATACGGGCATCGACGGGTTGATGAAATTCGCACAGAATTTCGCCATCCCGCTGTTGCTGTTCCACGCCATTTCAACGCTGGATCTGGGGCAGAATTTTGATGTCGCCATGCTGTTCAGCTTTTATTTAGGCGCGACGGCGGGATTTTCTGCGGGCCTGTTTGGCGCGCGATACATCTTTGGTCGCCCGTGGCAGGACAGCGTTGCGATCGGCTTTATCGGTCTGTTTTCCAACTCGGTCCTGCTGGGGCTTCCCATCACCGAACGCGCCTACGGTGCGGATGCACTGGCCACCAATTACATGATCATCGCCCTGCACGCCCCGTTTTGCTATGGGCTGGGCATCACCGTGATGGAGGTGGTGCGCAACCGTGGGCATGGCTCGGTAAAAACCGTCAAGGCCGTGCTGCGGGCGATGTTCAGGAATGTGCTGGTGATCGGCATTATGTTCGGCTTTGCGGTGAACCTGACCGGCACCCCGATCCCCGATGTCGTCACCGATGCGCTGGACCTGATCACCCGCGCCGCCCTGCCCGCCGCCCTGTTTGGCATGGGCGGGGTGCTATATCGTTACCGCCCCGAAGGCGACATGCGGATCATCCTTTACATCAGCGCCGTGTCACTGATCCTGCACCCGACCATCGTCTGGTTCATGGCCAGCGCATTTTCCCTGCCCCAAGGCGCGTTTCGCTCTGCGGTTCTGACCTCGGCCATGGCTCCGGGCATCAACGCCTATATATTCGCCAATATGTACGGGGTGGCGCGCCGCGTGGCAGCCTCGGCCGTGTTACTGTCCACGGCTGCGACAATATTTACCGCATGGGTTTGGCTTGGTTTACTTGGGTAATACGCGCATATCCTGTAGTGTGATCCAACCCAACAGCAAGGAAACGCGATAATGAGCTGGATAAAAACCATCCCCTACGCCGATGCCACCGGCAAATTGAAGAAACTGTATGACCGTGTCAAAGGTGCGGATGACAATGTCGACAACATCATGATGTCCCATTCCTTGCGCCCCCACACGATGGAGGGGCACATGGCGATTTACAAATATGTGCTGCACCACACGGGCAATACCACGCCGAAGTGGTTTCTGGAATTGATCGGTGTCTGGGTCTCGGCGCTGAACGAATGTGAATACTGCGTTGAACATCATTTTGCCGGAATGAAGCGCCTGCTGGAGGATGACACCCGCGCTAATGAATTATACGAGGCGATTAAGGACGGCGATGTCGATGTCGCCCCGCTGTCGGATGCGCAGAAGATGGCGCTAGGATATGCCGCGATGCTGACCCTGACACCGTCTGGTGTAAGCGAGGACATCATCGCTGCGCTGCGCAGTGTTGGCTTTGACGATGGGGAAATCCTCGAAATCAATCAGGTCACAGCCTATTTCAACTATGCCAACCGCACGGTTCTGGGACTGGGCTGCAATACCGATGGCGACGTGATCGGATTATCACCAAACAATTCGGATGATCCCAATGACTGGGGGCACACCTAGGCGGAGGGCAATAATTCCTTCAAGGAATTATACTCGGAATTTTTCAAAAATTCCGGTTGCTAGTGCGGTGTGATCCCGCGCAGTTTTTCACTGCGGCGACGTAGCAATTCAACTGTGGCCAGCAACATGGTCGAAATAATCACAAGGATCGTCGCGACCGACAAGATCGCCGGACTGATCTGTTCGCGGATCCCGTTCCACATCTGGCGCGGGATGGTTTGCTCGTCCAATCCACCGATGAACAGCACCACGACCACTTCATCAAACGAGGTGACAAAGGCAAACAGCGCGCCCGAAATCACCCCTGGCAGGATCAGTGGCATGATGATCTTGAAAAACGTGGTGCGCGGATTGGCCCCAAGATTTGCGGCAGCCCGTGTCAGCGAATGGTCAAACCCGACCAGCGTCGCCGTCACAGTGATGATTACAAACGGTATACCCAGCGTGGCGTGAGCCAGAATGACCCCGAGATAGGGGATTTCCCAGCCAAAGATTGACCAATGGCTGATGCCTATTTTCGAATAGAAGAAAAACAGCCCCGTTGCGGTGATGATGATCGGCACGATCATCGGCGAAATCAGCATCGCCATGATTGGGCGCCGATACGGCATGTCAGGTTTAGATAGCCCCAGCGCCGCGACTGTGCCCAGAACCGTGGCCAGAATGGTGGCAAAGAACCCGATGATGACCGAGTTTCGTGCCGCCTTGATCCAGTTCGCGTTTTCCCACGCATCCGCCCACCACGCGCTATCGCGGGCCACCTCGGGCGCGTTCATTCCGAAGGTCAGCAGCAGGTCATACCAGCGGGTTGAATAGCCTGCCGGGTCCAGTGCCAGCATTTCTTTGGTGAAGGTGAAATAGGGCTGGGCGTTGAACGACAGCGGGATCACGATCAGGATCGGCGCGATCAGGAACAGGAAGATCAGCGCACAAAGCGTCAGATAGGTGTAGTGCCAGATTTTCTCCAGCGGGGATGCGTATTTAGGTAAGGCCATATCGTTATCCCAGCTTCAGATTGTCGATGCCCACCAGCCGGTCATACAGCCAGTAGAGGATCAGAATGCCGCCCAGCAACAAGGACGCGAGCGCCGCGGCCATCGACCAGTTTAGCGATTTGGTCATGTGAAAGGCGATCAGGTTTGAAATCAGCGTACCATCGGCCCCGCCCACCAGCGCAGGCGTGATGTAATAGCCAACCGCGAGGATGAAAACCAGCAAGGCGCCCGCCCCGATCCCCGGCACGGTTTGCGGGAAATAGATGCGGCGGAACGCGGTCCAGCTGGTCGCGCCCAGCGAGCGTGCGGCCCGCACATAGGACGGGTTGATCGGGCGCATCACTGAATACAAAGGCAACACCATGAAGGGTAGCAGAATATGCGTCATCGCCACAATGGTGCCGGTCTTGTTATACATCATCTGGATGCGGTTCGCCTCGTCCAGCAGGCCAGAGCCAACCATCGCGTCATTCAACACCCCCTGACTTTGCAGCAGGATCATCCAGCTGGTGGTTCGCACCAGTAGCGAGGTCCAGAACGGCAGCAGCACAAAGATCATTAACAGGTTGGAATAGCGCAGCGGCAGCGTGGCCAGCAGGTGCGCGATTGGATAGGCCAGAATGAACGTAAGAAAGGTGATCAGTAATGACACCCCCAATGTGCGGGCAAACAGCTTCACGTATACGCGGCGGTTTTCCTCGACCCGCTCGACATCGCCGGCCGCATCCTGCGTGCGATCAACAGCCGCCAGATAAAAGCTACCGGTATAAGACGACGACGCGCTGCGCATCACCTGCCACAGCTTGGGGTTTTCCCACTTGGCACTGACCCCGATCAAGGCCTCTTTGAACGGCGCTTCCAGTTTGGCGGCTTTTCGGGCGGCTTGGGTGAACAAGGAGCGCGATCCGGCCAGCCCGTAGTTGATCCGCGTGCCCGCCGACCCCGGGGCCTTTAGGCGTTTAAGTTCGATCAGGTCGGTGACAAGGGCACCATAAGCTGCCTCGTCCGGCACTACCCCTTGGGGGTTTTCGTCAAACCACGCCGCCAGATTGACCATAATCGGCGTGTCCACGCGGGTGCCCAAATCATGGTGGGTGGTAAACCCGTCGTTAAACACAGACCGGTGCAGCATCTGCCCGATCGGTAAAATGAATGTCACAAGGATGAACAACAGCAGCGGCAACACCAGCAAAAACGCGCGGCGACGCGAACGGGACTGGGCGTGCGCCAGTGCCTCTTTCAGCGGTTTGCCGTCAGCCGTGGTCAGGCCGGTTTCAAGATTTGTTGTGCTGTCAGCCATTGGATCATCAACCTATTGGTAAGTGTGGGCAGCGCGCGTGAACCCCGCGCCGCCCATGTCTTTAGCCTAGTTTGCCAACCAAGCGTTGAAACGCTCGTTCAGCTCGGCGTCATGGTCAACCCAGAATTCAAAGTTGTTGACCAGCGCGTTGCCAAGGTTGGCGGCTGCTGTGGGCATATGTGGGCCCATTTCGGTTGTGCCGTCGGAATATTTCCCGACAAGTGCTCCCGAAGATTTACGAGCCGGACCATAAGAGATGTAGCTCGCTTGATCCGCCAGACGCTGTGTGTCGGTGGCGAATGCAATGAACTTCATCGCTTCTTCTTTGTTTGGTGCGCCTTTGGGGATCACGAACAGATCGAAATCAAGGATCTGACCGTCCCAAACCACAACCAAAGGCTGGTTTTCGGCAATGGCAGCGTTAAAGATACGACCGTTATAGGCAGTCGACATCACAACTTCGCCATCGGCCAACAGTTGTGGTGGCTGTGCGCCCGCTTCCCACCAGACCACATCGTTTTTGATGGTGTCGAGTTTGGCAAATGCGCGGTCGATACCCTCGGAAGTGTCCATCAGGGCGTAAACTTCGCCAGCCGGAACGCCATCGGCCATCAGCGCCATTTCAAGCGTTGCTTTGGCAGATTTGCGCAGACCACGTTTGCCCGGGAATTTTTCCAGGTCAAAGAAGTCGGCGATGGATGTTGGGTCGCCGTCATTGTTTGCCGTGTTGTAAGCGAACACTGTGGACCAAACGATGCTGGCAACAGCGCAATCTTGCAACGCGCCATCAATGAAATCGTCCGCAGCAGCAGTGCCATCAGGCGCCGCTGGCAGCATCGAGTGATCGATTTCTTCCAGCAGACCTTCGTCGCACAAACGGATCGCGTCCGAGAATTCGATGTCGGCGACGTCAACCGTCACGTTACCAGCTTCAACTTGCGCTTTGATTGGCGTCGCTGGATTGTCGCTATCGACAGAATTCACAGTGATGCCGGTCTCGGCAGTGAATGGTTTGTGATAGGCTTCGACTTGCGATTTCGTGTAAGCGCCACCCCATGACATGACGGTCACTTCGGCAGCGGTGGCCGCAAAAGCAAAGCCGGTCAGGGCCGTGGTCAGGATTAGTGTCTTTTTCATGTGTTTTCTCCCTTATTACATGAACTTCTCAGTTGTGTTGTCAGGGCGTTATCCGCCCCTATCGTTCAGATTTTTATTGCGGATCAAGGGCGCGCGCGTCTTTCGCATCCCATGCGATTTGCGTGGTTTCGCCAACGACCAGATGTTTGTGGCCCGCGGCATTGGGAACCTTCACGATGAACTCGTCATTGCCATGCACATTCAGGCGGCAACGGATGTGATCACCCAGATAGATCAGCTCCAGAACTTGTGCCGAAGTCGAATTCGGCCCGGCCTTTTTGGTGATCGTCACCCGTTCAGGGCGGATCGAAATCAGCGTTTTCGCGCCAACCTCACCGCAATTCACAGCCAAAGCCGCACATGTGCCGCCATTGTCCAGTTTAATTGTGGCAATTTCGCCTTTCAGCGACTGCACGGTGCCATGCAGTTTGTTATTCTCGCCAATGAACTGCGCAACAAAGCTGTTTTCAGGGCGTTCATACAGATCCTCGGGCGACGCCAGCTGTTGAATGCGGCCATCATCAAACACCGCGACGCGGTCCGACATGGTCAGCGCTTCGGACTGGTCGTGCGTTACATAGACCACAGTGATGCCAAGACTCTCGTGCAAATGTTTGATCTCGAACTGCATGTGTTCGCGCAGCTGTTTGTCCAGCGCACCCAATGGTTCGTCCATCAAAACGACTTGCGGCTCAAACACCAATGCACGGGACAGCGCGATACGTTGCTGCTGTCCACCAGACAGTTGTGCCGGACGACGTTGCGCAAAATCGCCCATCTGCACCATATCCAGCGCGCGCTTAACTTTGGTCTCGCGCTCGTCCTTGCCCATGCCGCGCACTTCCAGCGGGAACGACAGGTTTTCGCCAACCGTCATATGCGGGAACAGGGCGTAGGATTGGAACACCATGCCAATGCCGCGTTTATGCGGCGGGATGTCATTGATCGAAACACCGCCCAGCATGATTTCACCATGGGTTGCTGTCTCGAATCCCGCCAACATCATCAGGCAGGTGGTTTTGCCAGATCCCGAGGGGCCAAGCATGGTGACAAACTCGCCTTTGGCAATTTTGAGATTGAGGTCTTTTACGACCAGCACTTCGCCGTCGTAGCTTTTCTGCACGTGGTCGAATTCGACATACGCGGCATCCGAGTCGGTCATGGCCACTAGGCGGCTCCCCATTTTTATATCCGGCAGTTTTTCCTGCGCTCTCTAGGAGCCGAGTAAAACGAATGGCGCGGCATATTGCAACAGGGCTGCGGCATTTAATGCAGTGTTCACGACCTTTTGCGTCGGTTTTAGCCTGCCTTGTTGATCCAAGCCTGTGGAATTCGGCATCATTGGGCACAGGAAACCCCGGTCAGGAGCCGAAATATTGCCTCTCGAATCAATAAAACCGGAAACACTTAACAATATTCGCATTTTATAATATGAGTATTTGAATGTTTCTGTGACCGTGCCGGTTTTCCAGCCCGACATCACACCACCCGCGGCGTCCTGATGCACGTCCAGTAAAGCGAGAGCACAGCGAATGTATAGACGTGTAAACAGCGGACGTTTTATCGGCCTGACGACATTGTTGATTGTGATTGTGATGGCTGTGTTTACCTGGGTGATGTACGGAATGGCCCAACAGGTTTTCACCATGACCGATATCATGATGGAACTGAATGAAAGCATTAAATCCATGGTGGGTACTCAAGTTAGCATGGCAGATGACATGCATAACATGAGCACCAGCATGGCCACGATGAACCAGAACATCACCGATATGAACCAAAACATCGGGTCAATGACCGGCACGATGGAAACCCTGTCTGGCGCAATGAACAACATGGCGACCAACATGAACCGGATGACCTATGATATCGGTCAGGCGACCTATGCCATGTCCAACCCGATGTCCTATATGTGGGGCAACGCATTCCCCTTCTAGGTGGGCGAATCACTTTGTGTCTTTTCACCCGTTTCCGACTGACTGCATGTTGACCTTCGTTTAGTCATTTTGACAAAAACGGCTGAATTACATGGTTTGTCCCAGCCTAGCGACTTCGCCCTGCGTCACCATGATCAACGTCATGCAGCTACAAACCATAGCCATATAAAAAAGGCATTTCCATACAATTTTACGGGAATATAATCTGGCGGCCCAGTGCCAGAAAAGGTCGTAAAGAAAACCTGTAGGATTATTCATATATGAATATTTTGATATATTGCTGAAATTGCGTTATATCTTTTCAAATCAGTCTGATTGCGACAGGAATTATTACACAACCTTTATGAGGTGCAACAAATGGGGAGCGACATGCGGAAAACAATTCGGATGAAATTATCATTCTACGTTTTGGCAGCCACACTATGTGCCGCCCCACTGCTAACGGCCTCGATCAGTCACGCCCAATCAGAAGGCAATTATCAAACCGCCCCAGTTTCAACCACCACCACCGGTGGCGAAGCCACGGTTGGCGGCACGGTTATCCCGTTCAAGCAGGTGACACTGACCGCCCAAAGCCCGGGGCGCGTGACGTTTTTGGCAGGCGTTGAAGGCCACCGCGCCAAAGCGGGCGATGTGTTGCTGCAAATTGGCGACGATGGCATTCAGGCCCAGCGCCGCGCCGCCCTTGCGCAGATCAATCAGGCCGAAGCCGCCCTGCGCAACTCGCAAATGCAGTATTCGCGCGAACTCTATGCGCCCCGCACAAATTCGATGACCGG
Source organism: uncultured Marinosulfonomonas sp. (assembly GCA_964473185.1). GTDB lineage: Bacteria > Pseudomonadota > Alphaproteobacteria > Rhodobacterales > Rhodobacteraceae > Profundibacter. Next base: position 15,043 of record CAYYOF010000036.1, read on the forward strand.
CATTCCCGGCATGGGTATCCCGTCAACGTTTGATCAGTTCTTTACCCGTGGGTTTTCTGATTCAATGGGCATGACCAATACTGGTGTCGAGCGTCAGGCCGATCTTTACGCCCGCGGCGTCGGCATCAATCAGGCACAAAGTGCCTTGATGCAGGCGCAGGCCAATTTGGAAGCGCTGGACACTCGGGTCCGCGACACCCGCTCGATCGCACCATTTGATGGCATTGTGATCAACAAAATGGTCGAAGTGGGCGACACGGTTCAACCCGGCATGCCGCTGATCACCTACGCCTTTACCGATTACCTGCGCATTGACGCCGAAATTCCGGTGCGTCTGGCGGCTGGCCTATCCGAAGGCATGATTGTTCCGGCCCGTCTGGATGTGGGCGGTGCCACGGTCGATGCCAAAGTGGCACAAATTTTTCCAGTGGCCGATCCGAAACGCCACACCGTGCGGGTCAAGTTTGACCTACCATATGACACACCGGGTGGTCCGGGCATGTATGTCGAGGTCACTGTGCCCGACGCCTCAATCCCGCCGCGCACTGGTCACGCTATTCCGAACGAGGCTTTGATCTGGCGCGGCAGTCTGCCGTCGGTTTTTGTGCTTGAGGACGGGCACCCGTCCCTGCGGCTGGTGCGCGTTGGCTATCCACTGCCTGATGGCCGCATATCGGTGGTGTCAGGATTGAACGGGGGCGAACAGGTTATCCTGAACCCGCCCGCCAACCTGATTTCAGGGAAATAACAGACACAACAACAGGATAGGGTGAAAAAGTCGGCAAAAGCCCGGCACCAACCCAACCAGAAGGGAGGACGCCATAGCTACCGAAGAAAATAACCAACCGGATACCGGTGCCGATGAAGCTAAACGTCCCAAGCTGGGGATGGCTGGCAGCCTTGCCAGAATGTTCATCAATTCACCGCTGTCACCGCTGTTGCTGGTTGCGTGCCTTGGTTTGGGCATCATGGGCCTGATCCTGACACCACGTCAGGAAGACCCGCAAATTTCCGTGCCGATGGTCGATATTTTCTTCTCGTATCATGGCGCGTCCGCCAATCAGGTGGCGTCGCTCGCCACCGACCCGCTAGAGCGGATGATGTCCGAAATTCAGGGCGTGAAACACGTCTATTCCGTGTCCCAACGCGATGGTGCGATGGTCACGGTGCAGTTCGAAGTCGGAGAAGATCTTGGGCCATCGCTGGTCAAACTTAACGACAAAATCCAGTCCAATCTTGACCGTATTCCACCAGGTGTTTCGCACCCGCTGATCCGCCCCAAAGGGGTGGACGATGTACCGATTGTCACCCTGACACTGTGGTCACACCAGATGGACGAGGCCGGTCTACGCTCGCTGGGTCTGGACGTGATGCAACGCCTGAAAGAGGTCGACGGCACCTCGCAAAGTTTCATTGTTGGTGGGCGTTCCAACGCGATCCGTGTCGAGATTTTTCCAGAACGGCTGGCCGGTTTCGGCATTGGCCTTGACCAGTTGGCCCAAACCATCCGCAACGCCAATTCCGAACGCGCAGTCGGGTCCATCGAAGTGGGGCAAAACACCTTCTCGCTACAAACCGGATCATTCCTGCAAAATGCCCGTGACATTGAAAACCTGATGATCGGCTCGCAAGACGGGCAAGTGATTTATATCCGCGATGTGGCGCTGGTGACCGAAAGCACTGATGATGCGAACAGCCTTGTGTCCTACTATACCGGCCCCGCCTATGGTGCCCATGAAGGCCAGGACCACGTTGATGAACGTGCGCCGATTGGTGCCTCGGCTATCACTATTGCCGTGGCCAAAAAAGGCGGCACCAATGGTGTTTCGGTGGCCAACGATATTCTGACCTATATTGAGCGGCTAAAAGGCACCTTGATCCCCGATAACATCCACGTCGAAGTCACCCGCAACTATGGCGAGACGGCCAATGAAAAGGTCAACGAGCTGATCTTCAAACTGTTCGTGGTGACCTTTGCCGTGACCCTGCTGATCTGGCTGGCACTGGGCCTTCGCGCCGCCGTTGTGGTGCTGATCGTCATTCCCGTGGTGATCCTGCTGACGGTATTTTGCGCGTGGTTGCTGGGCTATACCATTGACCGCGTCAGCCTGTTCGCGCTGATCTTTTCCATCGGCATTCTGGTGGACGACGCCATTGTGGTGGTCGAAAACATTTACCGCCGCTGGCTGGAAGAGGGCAAAACCACCGATAGCATCAATGTCGACGCGGTGCGCGAGGTGGGCAACCCGACCATTCTGGCCACCTTCACCGTGATCGCGGCCCTGTTGCCGATGGGCTTTGTCACCGGCATGATGGGTCCATATATGGGTCCGATCCCCGCGCTTGGCTCTGTCGCCATGTTGCTGTCTCTTTTCGCCGCATTCATCTTTACCCCGTGGCTGGCGCAACGCATCAAACCGTCGATGAAAAAGCTGGCCAAAATGCAGGACAGCGAGCACCGCCAGTCCGAAAAACTGAAAACCGTTTACGAAAAACTGCTGCGCCCGTTGCTGCAAAGCAAAACCCGCGCACGGATATTCCGGCTCGGCATGTGGCTGGTATTTTTCCTGAGCCTTGGGTTGTTTTACACCCAGTCCGTCACCGTGAAAATGCTGCCCAAAGATAACAAACCGGAGTTCAACGTCGTTGTGAACCTGCCTGACGGCACCGCCCTGCCCGTCACTGCAAACGTCGTTTCGCGTCTATCCCAAGAGTTGCTGGAGATGCCCGAAGTCGTGGCGCTGCAATCCTACACCGGCACGGCAAGCCCGTTCAATTTCAACGGCTTGGTGCGCCACACCTATCTGCGCAATCAGGCATGGGCTGGTGACATACAGGTGCAACTGACCGATAAAGGCGACCGCGAGCGGACCTCGCAAGATCTGGCGATTGTGGCGCGGAACGTTCTGACCCCCATCGCCGCCGATATGGGCGCGCGCATTGAAGTGGTTGAAATGCCGCCCGGCCCGCCCGTGCTGCAATCAATGGTTGCCGAAATCTATGGCCCCGATGACACGACCCGCCGTCAGGTGGCCGCCGATGTCGAAGACATGTTCCGTCAGGCCGATTCCATTGTCGATGTAGATAGCTACATGCAAATGCCCTATGACAGCTGGCGTTTTGTGGTCGACCGCGAAAAGGCATCGCGCCTTGGCGTGTCGGTCGAGGACATCAACCGCCAGCTGGAAATGGCGCTTGGTGGCTTCAAACTGGGCGACGTCAAGGACGAGCGCACGCTGGAGCCACGCTTTATCTATCTGCAAATGCCGCTGGCGTTGCGCGGTGATTTTGGCCGCTTGGGCCAGTTGCCAATCCCCTCGGCCGGTGGCGCGATGATCTCGCTGACCACGCTTGGCCATTTCGAGCAGTTCCGCAAAGACGATCCGGTCTATCACAAGGATCTGCGCACCGTAGAATACGTCACTGGCGAAGTCGCGGGCCGTCTGGCCGCACCAATCTACGGCATTCTGGAAATAGAAAACCTGCTGGATGATTACACTGCCCCCGATGGCGTTCGCGTTGATACCAACTATATCGGCCCCCCCACCACCAGCCTGCAATCGGCGCTGGAATGGACCGGCGAGTGGACCGTCACCTATGTGACCTTCCGCGATATGGGCGTCGCGTTCGGTGTGGCGCTGATCCTGATCTACATCCTTGTGGTTGGTGAATTTGGCAACTTCCGTTTGCCCGCCATTATCATGGCCCCGATCCCGCTGACCTTGATCGGCATTGTACCCGGTCACTGGCTGTTTGGCGCGTCCTTCACCGCGACCTCAATGATTGGGTTCATCGCGCTGGCGGGGATTATCGTGCGAAATTCGATCCTGCTGGTCGATTTCTCGCGTCACGCCGTAGCGCAGGGCATGGAGGTGCAAGACGCCGTGATCTACGCCTGCCAAACCCGCACCCGCCCGATCATCATCACCGCATTGGCCCTGATGGCTGGATCATCCGTGATCCTGTCTGACCCGATATTCGAAGGCATGGCGATTTCCCTGATGATGGGCGGTCTGGTGTCCACTTTGCTAACCCTAATCGTGATCCCGCTGGGCTGTGTTTCCTTTAGCGAAGCACTGATCATGGACACCGGCGCGCCGCAATCACCCACAGATGGCGGCGGTGACATGCCAGTGCCAAAACCTGCGCCCGAGCCTGCAAACCTGCACAGCGCCAAAGGCAAAGGCGTGGTTAAAACCGCCGGGGCCGTGTTGTCTGGCGCTGGCGAAGCCGCCATGTTCGCGGGCGAAGCAGCTTATGGGCTGGGCAAACTGGCCGTTGGTGGCGTTGCTGGCGCGGTTGCAGGCGCACGCAGCAAAGCGGCTGCAGCCAAGACCGAATCCGCCGCAGCAACAGCCAAACCCGATCCGAAACCAGCCGCATCAGTGGCTGAGCCCGTCGTCGTGAAAAAGGCAGCGGCCCCCAAACCCGCACCAAAGCCAAAGGCGGCAAAACCAACACCCAAAGCAAAAGCCGCCAAGCCTGCACCCAAGCCAAAACCGGTACCTAAACCGAAGGCGCGAAAGCCTGCACCCAAACCGAAGGCAGCAAAACCGGCAACGGTCCGCAAGGTGACAAAACCCGTAGCAGCAAAGCCGAAACCAAAGCCAGCAACCAAACCTGTGGCCAAGGCACCCGCCAAGCCTGTAACAGCCAAACCGGCACCGCGGCGCAAAGCCAAAACCAGCGGGCGGCGCGGCATCCGGTTAAAGAATCCAAACAGTGGCAACGAGAGTTAGGGAGTCAGACAATGCGTAAATTTGCACAAATAGCACTGGGCCTAACGATTGGCATAACGGTGGCCACAACGCCACTATCGGCACAATCCGGCATGAAACCCGTGCCCGTGCCTGGTCCCTATCAGATCATCATACGCCAACAACCGGTGATGCCGACCTTCACGCCGCAACGCTATGTCATGCCGATGCCCTATTGGATGCAGAACACACAGCGACCTCGCACAAGGGGCACAGGTGCATCCGGCGCCCAAACGACACAAGCACCCGCCGCCGTTGGCCGGACTGAACCACGGCTGCTAACCTCCGGCTGGAGCGCCGCACCACAGCCACAGCCACAACAAGGTTATGGCACCACTCCGGCACCCGGATATTTCCCCGGATATGCCCCGGGAAACACGCAAACACCCGCGCGGCCATCACAGCCCGCCCCGAACTACGCCAACCCGAACAGTGCTCCTGCCCCTTGGGGCCAGCAAGGGTTCATGCCGATGCAAGCGCCTTGGCAAAACGGTGGGGGGCAGAATGGCTGGGGGCAAAATAATGGGGGCCAAAACGGCTGGAACCAGAACGGGTGGGGCCAGAATGGCTGGAACAACAACAGCTACGGCAATCGCCAAGGATTTGCCGCGCCAATGATGCCGCGCCAATAGGAAACCTAATGACACTGAACTGGATACATATAGGACCACTGACCGCCGCTTCTGCGGCCGTGTTGCTGTGCCTTGCGCCTGCAAACGCGCAATCCGGCAACCCGTGGAACCCCTATCCGGCACAACAACAGGCGCAACCGGCACCAATCCCGACGCCGCCCGCCCCTAAACCGAAGTATTACGAGGAAGCGCCAGTGCCGCTCCCGTCAGCACAAACCGCCCTGCCCGATGCCAAGTCAGGCCCAAGCCGCTTTGCGCCACCTGATCTGGCGCAACGCCTGTCGGCTGGTCCGCAAAAACCGCCCAATGCGCAGTTTAATTCACAATTCAATTCTGTGCCATTCGGGTATCAGGGCGCCCCCTACCCCCCAAATGCAAATCCACCTGCATACTACGGTCAATCCCAAGGTAATCCGCAAGGATACATGATGGGCGGGCCCCCGAATCTTGGTGGATACGGCGGCTATGGCCCGCCAATTATAGGCAACAACAGTTGGGGGGGATCCCCCGGTAACAATGGTAACAATTTTTCCCCGTTCGGATTTTGGTAGAGCAGAAACAACAACAAACGTACCAAAGACTACAAACTAGACGATCAAAACAACGGATGACGGCACGCGTTCCAATGCCACATTCAGCAATCAAACGGAACAATATCAAGGAGATATACAATGCGTAATAAAATCATAGCACTTACTCTTGCTGCCGGTCTGGGTAGCGTAATGGCCGTTGGCGTAAATGCCCAAGGCTATAACGGCCCGCCTCCCGGTTACTACGGCAACAACAATAACAGCAACTGGACACCTTGGGGTGGCAACAACAACGGTTGGGGTGGCAACAACAACTGGGCACCTTGGGGCGGCAACAACAACAACGGTTGGGGCGGCAACAACTGGACACCTTGGGGTGGCAACAACGGCTCTAACAGCGGTTGGGGCAACAACTGGGGTCCGTTCAACGGCTCTAACAACAACAGCGGTAACGGCACTGGCGCGTTCAACTTTGGCTTCTCCGGCAACGCCGAAGGCAAAGGTCAGGGCGAAGGCCAAGGTCAGGGTTATGGCAACGGTTACGGCTATAACAACAGCCAAATGCAAATGTGGAACCCTGCCTGGGGCCCATACCCTGGTCCAGAAGGCCCATATGCTGGCCAAGCAGCACCTGCAGAAGGTGCAGCAGAACTGCAAACACCAACACCAGAAGCCAGCAACTAAGCTCTGGTTGACCTAAAAACACCCGTCCGCCCCATGCGATATGTGGGGCGGACGGATCTGCCAAAGACGAGAAAACCGGATATGGGGGGACACATGCAAATGCACATCAGATTGCGCACAGCCATCGCCGCACATATCTTGCTTGCGGCCACGTCCCTTGCGATGGGCCAAACCGTTCAAACCCCCAGCGTCGGTGCATCCCAAACCTATTCCGCCACCGCCATTCACGGCCTGCCGGGGCAGTCCGAAACATCCGGCAAAATCGTCAAATCCGGCCAAAACATGCGGCTGGAGTTTGACCAGAACGGCGAAACCGTCATCCAGATTTTACGCCCTACTGAGGGGTTGATGTATATTCTGGACCCTGCGGATCAAACTTATATTGAAATTCGCGGCCAAGCCGTGCCTGCCACCAAAACAGGTGGCTATACCACGCCCTGCCCTGACACCGCCCGATTGGCGCAATGCGAGCGCACCGGCACCGATACCGTTAGTGGCATTGCGGTTGAACGCTGGGCGCTGACCAGCACTCCGCAAACCCGCCCGCTGATTATCCTGTGGGATTCAACCCGCAGCCGCGCCTTACGGCAAGAATTCCCTGATGGCGGCGTGATGGCGATGAAGTTTCAGGCCATGGAAAATTTGAACGGCCGGATGACCGAACACTGGACCATAAAAATCACCACAGGCAACCAACCAGCCAACCAGCCGGCAAACACCGGCAGTTGGTGGTTTGACCCCGAACTGCGCGTGGTGGTGCGCGAAGACTTACCAGGGGGCGAGGTCCGCCGACTGGAAGACATCACGGTTGGCCCCGTTGATGCCGCAGCCTTTCAGGTGCCCGAGGGTTGGCAAAAACAGGACGCCCCCAACACGTCCCCCACCCCCGCAACATTACAACCGCCACAACCCGCAGCCGCGGGCGAATGATGATAAAGGATTTGCTGCCATGCTAACACTCTATGCCAACTTCAAAGGGGGCACCGGCAAAAGCACCGTTGTGTTTAACATGGCGGTCTGGCGGCTGGAGCAAGGGCACGACGTCACGGTCTGCGACCTTGACCCACAACGCACGGTTAGCGATGTGGCGACCATCCGCACCGAGGACGGGATCGAGCCTGCGCTAAAGGTGGTTCACAAACTGCCAACCCGCGCCAAAGCAAAAGGCGAGTGGCTGATCGATGTTGGCCTGTCCGACATGGACGCCCTGCGCGCCGCCATCAAGATTTGCGACCGCATTGTTATTCCGGTAACCCCATCGCAGGCTGACATCTGGGCGACGCAGCAGTTTCTGGATATTATCACCAAGGCACGACCAAAGGGCAAACCACCCACCATCCTCGCCTTTATCAACCGTGCTGATCCGCATCTGCGTTCGCGCGAAAATGCCGAAACGATGGAAGCACTGGAAATGCTGGACGGGATCAAACCGATCGCAGCCAAAATGGTGCAACGCCTCGCTTTTCGCCGCTCGTTCTCTGAAGGGTTGGCTGTGTTTGAACTGGAACCGAATGGCAAAGCCGCTACCGAGTTGGACGCATTGGCCGACGCCATCCACCGCTAACCGAAATCATCCCAATGTGCCGCATTGATAGATGGAACAACCAAGGATAAGACCAATGATCATGCCATTCCTTAGACTCGTTATCATATACATCGTTGTCATTCTGGCCGCGGTGCTGTTTTTCAAACGCGACAGCGTGATGGCCATGCTGGGCATGTCATCGGGCGGGGCCGAAATCGCGGCCACAGCCGATGAGCCTGCAAAAATCGCAGAACCTGTTGCCACGATCGAACCCGAGGCTGAAGCTGCATCCAGCACAAACACCACAACCGAAGCCGCGCCGCAGCCCGATACAGCCGACGCAGCGCAGCCCCCTAAATACCCCACCAATGAAACCGCGCAAATCGTCGCCCCGACAACGCCCGCAGAAGCCACCGCTTCCGGTGACGACGACATCCAGACCCGTCTGGATGAAGCACGCCAAGCCTATTGGAACCGCGACCTGAAAGGGGCCGAGGCCAGCTACAAAGGCCTGATCAATGACGCCCCCGACAATGCCGATATCAAGGGTGAACTTGGCAATCTATACTTTACCCAGCGCCGCATGGACGAGGCCGCAGCTATGTATCATCAGGCCGGCCTGCAATTGATCAAGGATGGCAACCCGCAACAGGTCATGGGCCTGATCGGCGTGTTGCAAAACATTGCGCCCGACAAAGCCGCAGACCTGCGCAACCGCCTTTCCCAGTAACGCCGCAAAATCGGAACCAAACACCATGAGCACATTTCTCAAATCCCGCCTCGCCCGTCTGGAAAGCCATCTTAAGGCTGAAAATCCCGCCCTGCTCGAGGTGCTGCCGACCTATTACAAGTTCGACAAGCTGCTGTATAAAACCGGCCTGCTGGACCGCGAAACATCATTGGCGTCGCGCATTTCATGGTGGCCGCTGATCTCGGTTCTGGGCACGTTTTCATCCGGCAAATCAACCTTCATCAACTCATACGTTGGCGACGATCTGCAAAGCACCGGCAATCAGGCAGTGGACGACAAATTCACAGTGATCTGCCACCGATCAGCAGGCACCGGCGCCAATCAAACCTTGCCAGGCTCCGCATTGGACGCCGATCCGCGCTTTCCGTTTTACCGGATCAGTCACGAGATCGAAAAAGTGGCGCAGGGCGAAGGCAAACACATCGAGAGCTACCTGCAACTGCGCACCACCGACCAAGAAACGATCCGCGGCAAGATCATCATCGACAGCCCCGGTTTTGACGCCGATGATCAACGTACCTCAACCCTGCGCATCACCGATCACATCCTTGATCTGTCGGATCTGGTGCTGGTGTTCTTTGATGCCCGCCACCCTGAACCCGGCGCCATGCAGGACACGCTGGAACATCTGGTTGCCCGCACGGTGAAACGCACGGATGCCAGCAAATTCCTATATGTTTTAAACCAGATTGATACCGCCGCCAAAGACGACAACCCCGAAGAAGTGGTTGGTGCGTGGCAACGCGCAATTGCGCAAGCAGGGCTAACGGCAGGGCAGTTTTACACCATCTATAATGAGGGTGCCGCGATCCCGATCGAGGACAAAGCCCTGCGTGATCGGTTCCGTACCAAACGCGACGCCGACCTTGCCAAAATTACCGCCCGCATGGACGAGGTAGAGTTGCAGCGCAACTACCGCATCGTTTCGGTGCTGGAAACCGTGGCCAATGAACTGGAACACGATGTGCTGCCAAAACTGCGCACGGCCAAGTCAAAATGGCGCCGTGGCGTGCTGCTCGGCGATGGCATCGCGCTTGGCGCTCTTGTGGGCGCCGCCATCGGGGCCTCGGTCTATTTCAAATGGATGCCGCCGATGCAGATCTTCACGCTTGAGTGGATCACGGCGAACTGGATCGACACCACTGTCGCCGTTGTCGCTGCCGTCATTCTGGCAGGCGCGTTCCATTACTGGATGCGCGGCTTTGTGGCCAAACGCGTTGCCGCCTCCCTGAGCGAAGCTTACGGGCAGGTCGAGTTGAATCTGAAGGCCGCTTTCCTGAAAAGCGCCGGTCTGTTCCAGTCGATTTTCCGCAAGGAACCGGCAGGTTGGTCAACCCGCGCCAGCAAAAATTTGCGCACCGTGCGCGAAACCGTAGCAACCCACATCCAGAGCCTGAATGACCGCTATGCCGACCCATCCGGCAAAACTGCGATCACCAAGGAAGAACCTGCGACAGACACCAAAGACTAATCCGAAAGACCCGACGCAATGTATTCAGAAACCACCTCCCAAGCCCCCGAAGGCCAATGCGCCGACCTTGCCTTTCGCCTTGCTGTTTACGAGGCGGGCCATGCCCTGACCGCGCGGGCACTTGGGTTGAAAATCCTGTCGGTGCGGATGCTGCCTCGCCCCCCCGTTCTGATCAGCGACAAGGCGTTTGCCAACAACGACTGGGACTCCTTCATTGAAATGCTGGAAATCCGCGTGATTGAATTGTTCGGCGGCCAGATCGCCGAGGAAACCGCCTGTTCCTGCAACACTTGCGGCATAGGCGATATCGCGCGTGTGGACGAGCTGTCGCGCCTGATTGCGGGGCTGGACGGCGAGCCGGATTCAGAAACCGTGATGTTCAGACTGGAAGATGTGGCGTTGGGTATTTTTGCCAAACAGGAATACAAAGATGCGATCATTCCAATTGCCACCTTCCTTGCCGATCAGGTGAAGGGGGGCAAAGAGCTGATTGACGGCCCCGACATCGAGGCCGAACTGGACAAATATGTGCCCCGCCCCGCCAAAGAGAAATGGGGCAAAAAGCTCTTTTCCTTTGGCCGCAAATAGCGCCTACTGCTGGGTATGAAAAACCCCAGCATTGAATTCACCCGCGCCATCACCCGCAAACCCGCCGCCTCTATCGTTGAGGGTTTGCGCGCCATCGACACTGGCACACCCGATCTGGCGCGCATGTTGGCCGCCCATGACGCCTACGTCAAAACCCTGCGCGAAACTGGCGCCGAGGTGATCGAGCTGGCAGCGCTACCGTTCTATCCCATCCGAGGCTTGTCGTTCCATACCACCCTCCAGAAATACCTACATTCGTGTTAACAAACCCCATAACTTGCGCACCATCAGTTCCAAGCCCTATACCCCCGCCATATGGGCCGATTTGCGCATAGCCCCCAATCGTAAAACCCATTCAATCATCCTTCAGAGTTAAAAAATCCACCATTCCCGTATCTTTTTTTGGACCCTCAGACGAAGCTGGATCATCATGAGCCTGAAAAAAATGAGGCATTATCCCTAGGATGACCAAAAACAAAAATGAACCCAAACCAGAAAGCCCTATTAGCAATACAATAATTGGGTATATAATTCTGTCTTCGGGCATCCATTCATATGATCGAATAAAATAAGCCAGAATCAGCAGTAAACCCGATATGTTAAGAAGGAAAAACCCTCTACGGAGGAACCGTTTGTTGGCAGTCCGAGTCATTTTATTCGACATTTCTTGCTCTCCTTGAATGGCGCATGAATGTGGTCTGGCCGGTGATCATCGTGCCATCCGGCAGCTCGATATGCGTTACATCCGCTGTCAGGTTGATCGAGGTAATGCCAAGCTCGGCCAGCGTATAGGACGTGGTGGAGCCATCTGGATTCGTCACCATAATCCGGAAATTGTTCAGCTCGTCACTCGTGAGCACGCCGTCGCCGTTGATATCAAAAACCGACGCCAAGGCCTCAATATCGCTACCCGCCGTCGGGTCCCAATCGGTGAACACATATTGGCGTCGCTCGGTGATCTCGCCGGTGCCGTCAGGATCAAAGAAAAGCACACCATCCCCCACACCCGCCCAAGCTGTGCGATGTTGCAGCCCGTCCCCGCCATCGACAAATATCGTCGAGCGGGTCAGCTCAGTGATCTGGATGCCGTTGCCGTCTAGATCAAAGATGATGGGTTGCGCGCCGTTGCCGTTCTCATAAGGATCATGGGTCGAAACATTACCTGGAGGCGTACGATTAACGGTAGAACCGTTGCCGCCTCTGTTGCCCGAGACGTAGTTGCCACCGGTATTGCCGCCATTGCCATTTCCGGTCGTACTGCCGCCGCCGCCAGTATTCCCAATTCCATTGTTGTTCCCTGGATGCTGGCTCCCTGGGACATGGTTGCCAGATGGGCCGCCACCCAAAGCGTTTGTCCCCGGATCACTCCCTCCACCGCCGCCGCCCATCGCAACCGGCCCTTCCTCGGCATACGGGTCGGGTGAGGTGATTGGATTGCCGCTTTGAGGGCCGATATATCCGGTGCCAGTAAGTTCAGGCAGTCCAGTTGCATGGTTGATAGGACCGGGGCGGCCGGGGGCTCCAGCGGAGGGGCCATTTCTTGCATTTTCCGTCTCGAGTCTCTCATAAACACCTGCATATTCTAGCGCATCATAAGTGCTCATTTCCAATATAGTAAAACGGCCACGATTTTGCATCTCGTCTCGAGCGTCAGAAACCATCCTCTCAATATTCGCGATGGGGACATTTGGAAATTGCTCGCTCAATTCTTCCGTCACTGATTTGATCGAATTATTGCGTGCGGTTGGGTCCATATCATGGATTATGTCGTATATTCCTACTGCAATAGCAGAAACGGCTACACCACTTAAGAACCCGCCAACTACACTCGTTGCCGCAATCGCTAATCCGCGTCCAGCCATAGCCGCTGGAAACGCTTCTGCAGCAGCACTTCCAATAGCAATGCCCCCAGCTACTGAGCCAGTAGCAGTGCCGATAACACTAATTTGTTCTTCATCTGTGAACTCACCATTTGATGATTGTGTCATCGCCCCACCGATGGATTTGTATTTTAGTGCACTCGCTACCGCTAACGGACTGTGTGTAATAGTGGCCATGGCAACCCCTGCGAACACATTACCACCCCATTCTGGAAGAAGGTTTTCTCCTTCTGCGTTCTCATACCATTTCATTTACATTGTCCTTTTAAATTACTTTTTTTGAGATTAGCTTTTTCTAGGTTTTTCCTGCGCTTGAATTCACCCCAAATTAAAAAAAATGCTACCGGCCACCACAACCAAATGATTGCAAGCGCTGGCAATGTCAGGATGCCTTGTGAAAGGAACGGAGAAAAATTTAGCTTTATTAGCAATGTAGCTAACCATCCAAGCGACATATAAACTAGGTATTTCACTAAAAATCGATTTTTAAACATCACTAACTTTCCTGCATGCGTTTGTTCAATGATAGCGGATTATTGCAGATCACTAGAAACCACTTCCAGTGGTCTTGACATCCGCCGTCAGGTTGATCGAGGTGATGTTCAACTGCGCCAACGTCTTCGCCTCGGTCGAGCCATCGGCATTGGTCACCATCGCCTTGAAGTTGGCAAACTTCGCGTCCGAGGCATCCAGCACCTCGTCCCACGACACAGCCCCTGACTTATCCATAAAATGATTAACCCCAGCAATCAGCACTAAAATACATCCAGCAAAATCCCTCTAAAGTTGATCCCATCATCGCAGTCACAATGATCAAGCGAAAATATACCGAAAGACGGCGCACCACGGACCGCGCATTGCGCTGCAGCCCGAGTAAAACCAAGCCAAAACCAATGGTTGCAGCAAAATCAGCTCCAGTCGTATTTTTCGGAAACTAGGCTTGGGTGGGTATAGACAGCTCACTATTCTGCAATTCCCGCCCCCTCAAACACGCAACCGCCGTTTGGATGTCTACCCCCTTTGCCGTGGCACCCCCGCCCCTAGTAAGCTGTTGCAACCACATCGCAGGCTCACATACCAATTCCCCAGAACCCACCCCAAGCCGTGCAAAACTGTTCTTCAACACCTGCCGTTTCGCAACCGGATCAGCACAATCGTACGATTTGCTCAGCGAAGTTGCATAGCATACCGCCTGCTCAAAATCCTCAATCCCCATTTTGCTTTTCTGGATTGTCGCCAATTCACCCCGCAGCTGTTCAACCTCAAAGGTGAAGTTGTCTTTGCGCAGGATGAATGCCGCCTTGTCTATTGCGTCATCCACCAACAGGTCGGTCAACCGATCCTGTTTTGCCTGCGCTTCGCTGATCCGCAGCTTGATGGACTTCTCCAGATCATGCTGCCCGCCTTTTTCAATCCAAGATCGCAACTGCTCTTTAAGGTGTTTCTGATCTTTCGGGCTGATTTCCATGTTTTGCAAAGCGTTGATAACTTGCGTTTCAAGCCTATCCTCTCGAATAGGTTTCCCATGGCAGCCTTGTGTATGACATCGGTAATATACTCGGCCCTTTTGCGTCTCACCGGTCAAGGTCCGCTTGCAATGATCACACTGAACAAGCCCACGAAGCAAATGTCTGTGCTTGGTGGATTTCTTGCCGCTACGATTGGCTTTGATCGCCTGAACGCGCCGGAACTCTGCCACGGTGATCAGTGGAGTATGTATGCCTTTATACAGCTTGCCCATCACCAATATCTGGCCGCAGTAATAGGGGGTTTTCAGGATGGTTTCGACATTGCGACGCACCACGGGTTTGCCGTAGTAGCCCGTTAGCCCACGTCGCTGCATTTCAATGGTCAAACTGTTGAGGGAATAATCGCCGGTTAGATACAGCCGGAACAGCTCCTTCACCAACGGCGCTTTTATCGGATCAACTGATTTTACCTTCCCACCACCCTCGTCACGATAGCCAATAGGAGCGCGAAACGGGTAACTGAGCGCATCAAGCAATCATCGACGACTGTTGTATATGTATCAGATCAGACCAAAAACAGCCGTTGGGTGAACTGGGAAGTCAAAAAATCTATTGAGCTCGGCAAACGGTAATCCCCCCCGAAACTAAGGGGATGCGGAAGTAGAATTTTCTCGCCAATA
>CAYYOF010000037.1:0-29946 GCA_964473185.1 uncultured Marinosulfonomonas sp.
GCAACTAAGACAATGGGTTAGACGTCATCTAAGGTAGTTATCTGGGTCAGCCCCGAAAATTATTGGGGAAAGGCTATCCCTAATAATCATACAGTTAAAACCACTGCCCCGGTTCCATCAGTCCCAAGTCCAGCAATTGTTGCGAGTGCCACTCGAACTCGGTCGAGTTGTGCCAGCGGAATGTTTCGATATCAAAGGTCGATCCCGGGTTGCTTTTCAGCGCCTTTGCGGTGCGGAATGAGCAGATTGATGCGGTGATGTTGTGGTGCCATTCGCAGGAATAGGTGTTGTATTCCTCGTCGTTCAGGGTGTGGTCGGGGCGCAGCTCCAGACCCTTTTTTGCCAAAAACAGTGACACACGGTCGATTTTGCGCCGCGCCGCGGGGATGTGTTCCTCGAACCGCCAGCGCAAGCCACCAAAGAAATCCAGCTGGCGTTCCTTTGGGTGGTTTTTATTGGCGGCATCGGGGCGGGCCAGTGCGTAGTAGCCGGATTTGTCCAGATGCGCGTCTTCGAGCGAAATTGCATCGGGGTATTCCGCTAAATCGCCTGCGTATAGGTCGATCACATAGGTCAGGATGCTGCTGCGCCGTTCCTCGGTGTTGAAGGCGATCATTTCGCCAACGCTGCGCGTTTCACTGAACGGGTAAAACAGGTATTCGGCGTTGTAGCAGTAATAGAGCCAGACATTGGGTGCGGCCTTGATGATCGCGTTGACCGCGGTTTGGGTCGCCCCGTCTGCAGTCATGTCGTAGGTGATGCGGTGGATTTTGCTTTCCAGCTTGTCTGGCAGATCCAACGCGTCCGGCGCAAAGACCAGCACGGATTTGAAGCCCAGTTGCTGGTGGTGGCGGATGGTTGTGTCGGCCTCGATCAGGTCTTCGACCAAAATTAGCGCGATGGGGCCACGGGCCAGAGCGTCCGCGCCTTTGTCTAGAAAATCTGCCAAATCATTGTATCGCATCACGCTGCCCGTTGTGGTCATTCATCTTTGCGCCAAAATCGGTTAATTTGCGGTTCATTGCAAGCGATCGTTCCATTGTGTAGGAGTGCGGCGCAAACGCGGGAATTTTGGTGGCTGATATGTCGAATAAAAAGAAGCTCTTTATCAAGACCTATGGCTGTCAGATGAATGTTTATGACAGTGAGCGCATGGCCGAGGCGCTAGGCGGCGAGGGCTATGAGCAGGTGGATGCGCCCGAGGGGGCGGATATGATCCTGCTGAACACCTGTCATATCCGCGAGAAGGCAGCCGAGAAGATATATTCGGAACTGGGGCGGTATAAGCCGCTGAAAGAGGCCAATCCTGATTTGAAAATCGGTGTGGCCGGATGTGTGGCGCAGGCCGAAGGGGCCGAGATTATGCATCGCCAGCCGATGGTTGATCTGGTGGTTGGACCGCAGACCTATCACCGTCTGCCTGCGCTGATGAAGCAGGTGGAGGCGGGAGAGAAGGCGCTGGATACGGATTTTCCCGAGGAAGACAAGTTTGACCATTTGCCGGATCGCCCGAAACCAAAGCGCGCGCCGTCGGCGTTTTTGACGGTGCAGGAGGGGTGTGACAAGTTTTGTGCGTTTTGCGTGGTGCCCTATACGCGCGGGGCCGAGGTGTCGCGCCCGCCGGAACGGATTATCCGCGAAGCGCAAGGTTTGGTGGAGCGCGGGGTGCGCGAGATCAATCTGCTGGGGCAGAATGTGAATGCCTATCACAATGACGGCTGGGGCCTGACGCGGCTGATCTGGGCGCTGAATGATATCGACGGGCTGGAACGTATCCGGTTCACCACCAGCCACCCCAATGACATGGCCGATGATCTGATTGCGGCACATGGCGAGTGTGAAAAACTGATGCCCTATCTGCATTTGCCGGTTCAATCGGGCAGCGACAAGGTGCTGAAGGGGATGAACCGGCAGCATACAGCAGAGCATTACATCCGGCTGATTGAGCGATTTCGTGCGGCGCGGCCCGACATCCTGATCTCGGGCGATTTTATTGTCGGGTTCCCCGGCGAAGAGGACGCGGATTTCGAAGCGACGATGGATTTGATCCGCGAGGTCAATTACGGGCAGGCCTATTCGTTCAAATATTCGGCACGGCCAGGGACACCGGCAGCGGAGCGGGCGTTTGTCGATGCGGATGTGGCGAATGATCGGTTGCAACGATTGCAGGCATTGCTGACCACCCAACAACGCACCTTGCAAGAAGCGATGGTGGGCCAAGAGGTCAAGGTGTTGTTCGAGAAGAAGGGGCGGCTTGCGGGGCAGATGATCGGTAAGAGCCAGCATCTGCATGCGGTTCACGCCGTGGCAAAAGATGTCGAAATTGGCGAGATCCGCCGCGTGAGAATCATTAACAGCGAGACAAATTCGCTTGGCGGCGAATTGGTCTAAAAGAATACATAATTGTGGTTATGTTGTGAAAAAGGCGGGTGCCCGACCTGAAATTCGGCCTTGCTGATGAACAATGGGGAAGTTGGGGGCGCAGTGTTTCGTAATTCGACACAATATGTAGTAATAGTCACTTCACTTTGACACAAAATTTGCTAATATCAGTAAGAGTTAATTGAACGAGCTTGAGGCATGTGCCGGTATAGTTCTGTTAATCTATAGTTAGGGGACGGAAGCTGTGGGTAGAATGCATTCAAAAACAATACGTATATCGCTGACGGGCATATCGGCCGCGATACTGGCATTGGCCGTATCAGGCGGTGCCGCGCTGGCGCAGTCAGCGGCTGTAACCGGCGAGCAATACATTCCGACAATATGGCTTGATCCTGACGGGTGTGAGCACTGGGTTATGGATGATGGCGTAGAGGGTTACGGTACGAACCGCCTTACAAGGCAAGGACTCCCTGTTTGTCATGATGTGAATGTTTGTGGCGTGATGAATACGGATCAACTGTTTGCAACTGACAGCCATCGTATCAGCGCATCAGGGAAAAACAGATTGCGGTCGTTTTTCCAGTCCGCAAACGCATTTGCATATACGATCATTGGCCACACGGACAGCCGCGCTTCGGACGAATATAACATGCGTCTGTCCTACAATCGGGCCAATTCGGTTGCGGCTATAGGGAAAACAACTGGCGCGCGGATTATTGATGTGCGTGGGTATGGCGAAAGAATGCCTGCTGCTTCAAACACAAGCGCCTCGGGCATGGCAAAAAACCGTCGTGTCGAAATTTTGTGTTTCAAGTAAAAAGGGGATGAAGATGAAAATCATCAAAAACGTAGCGCTTGTTGCTGCCATTGCTTCACTGTCGGCATGTGGTTATGGGCATAAGCAGGATAAAACCATTGATCGCGGCTTTGACAGCAAGCCCCTTAGCCAATTGAAGGCCGGTATTCTGGTTAATCCGGATGGCTGTGATACATGGTTGATCGATGATGGCGTTGAAGGCTACTGGCTGAACCGTCTTGATAAATATGGTAAACCGGTTTGTTCCGGAATTGTGCCTCCAGGTACGGCTGTTGGGCCATATAAAAGCGGGTCGGCATTTCCTGATCCGATTTAGTTCTGATCCGATCCAAGTCTAAATAAACAAGCATCTACCTGATAGAGTGTTGGAATTCGAGCCATGGAATGAAATTCGGTGGCTCGAATCGTAATTGTCTGGTGTTATGGCTTTATCGCGACCTGCATGTGTTGTCGGCGACGTTTTGGGCTTGTGCCTAATGCGCCTGCTTGGCACATATTGCATTGCAACCCTTTAACACTGGAGATTTGATTGGCTATAGGCGCCGTGACCCCACCAGACACCCCGAATGAGGTGTTGTTGGAATTCCCCGACAACCGTTTGTTGATTGATCTGTGCGGCGCATTTGACCGCAATCTGGCCCATGTCGAGGGTAAATTCAGCATCCAGATATCGCGGCGCGGCAATCAGTTGTCGCTAAGTGGTGACGGGGATGATTGCGCGCAAGCCGAGCGGGTTTTGCGGGCGCTCTATTTGCGTCTGGAAGCAGGACGCGAAATCGAGATCGGCGATATTGACACTGAAATCGTGATGGGCGGTGACGAGAACGTGCTGGGTGCCGCTGGCGGAGCTGACCAGTTGGAGATGTTCAACGGTGGTCGGGTCGAGATCAAGACCCGCAAGAAGCTGGTTGAACCCCGCACAGAGGCGCAAAAATCCTATGTGAAATCGCTGTATGAAAACGAGCTGGGCTTTGGCATTGGGCCGGCGGGCACTGGCAAAACCTATCTGGCGGTGGCGGTCGGGGTGAACATGCTGATCGAGGGTAAGGTCGATAAGATTATCCTGTCGCGCCCCGCGGTCGAGGCGGGCGAACGGTTGGGGTTTTTACCGGGTGACATGAAGGACAAGGTCGATCCGTTTATGCAGCCGCTATATGATGCGCTGAACGATTTTTTGCCTGCCAAACAGGTGACCAAACTGATCGAGGATAAAAAAATCGAGATCGCACCCTTGGCGTTTATGCGTGGTCGCACGTTGTCGAATGCATTCGTGGTGCTGGACGAGGCGCAGAATGCGACCGCGATGCAGATGAAGATGTTCCTGACCCGTCTGGGCAAGGGTTCGCGCATGGTGGTCACCGGCGATCGCACCCAGATTGATTTGCAGCGCGGGGTAACCAGCGGGCTGCACGAAGCGGAGCGTTTGTTGACAGGGATTAACAAAATTGCGTTCAATTATTTTACCGCCAAAGATGTGGTGCGCCATCCGCTGGTGGCTAAAATCATCGAGGCATATGAAGCCGATGACGGCTGATTTCATTTCGGTGAACATTGAGGATGCGCGCTGGGCGGCGCTGGGTATCGAGGCGCTGGCGCAGCGGGCCTGCGGGGCGACCCTGCAACATCTGGAGATTGATCCGCAGTATTTCGAGGTTAGTCTGCTGGCCTGTGATGATACACGGATCGCGGGTCTGAATGCCGAGTTTCGCGGCAAGCCTGTGGCGACGAATGTTTTGTCATGGCCCAGCCATGATCGGGCGCGGGCAGGCAAGCATCCGGAAAAACCAACGTATGACCCAAACGGTATGCCCGAAGAACTGGGCGATATTGCAATTTCCTATGACACTTGTCTGGCCGAGGCAGCGGAGGCGGGCAAACCCGTAACAGACCATGTGACGCATTTATTAATCCACGGGGTGTTACATTTGTTGGGTTATGATCACATATCTGATCAAGATGCCGCTATAATGGAGGCATTGGAGGGGGAAGTGCTTGGCAAGCTGGGCATTTCAGACCCATATAGGATATAAGCGACAGATGTTTCACAACCTTGGAAAGGGATAATGGGCGACACGACAGACGGTTCCAGTGACGCGGCGCAAAGCGCGCGGGATGGAGAAACAGGTGCACAGCGCGGCTTTTGGGGCCGCATAGTCGGAGCACTTAGCCCCACAGACACAGGTGAAAATGCAGCACCCGATGCGCCAGATACGGGCGTAGCGGCAACAGATGTGCGCGGTATGCTGAACCTGCGCCGGATGTCGCTGGAAGATGTGGCTGTGCCCAAGGCCGAGATTTTGGCGGTGCCCGATGACATCAAAAAGGATGATCTGGTCGATCTGTTTCGCAAAAGCGGCCTGACGCGGATACCGGTTTATACCGACACGCTGGATACGCCCATCGGGCTGGTCCATCTGAAGGATTTCGCGCTGAAACACGGGTTTAGTGGCAATGGCGCACGGTTTAACCTGAAAAAACTGGTGCGTCCGCTGCTGTTTGCGCCGCCCTCGATGCCGATCGGGGTTTTGTTGCAAAAGATGCAGGCCGAGCGCATCCACATGGCGCTGGTGATTGACGAATATGGCGGTGTTGATGGTCTGGTCACGCTTGAGGATCTGGTTGAACAGGTGATCGGCGAGATCGAGGACGAGCATGATCAGGATGTGGATCAGTTCTGGGTCAAGGAGGGGCCTGGCTGTTATCTGGCGCTGGCCCGCACCCCGCTGGAGGAATTCGAGGCCGAGATTGGCCGCAAACTGATTGATGCTGACGAGGACGAGGAAATCGAGACCCTAGGCGGGTTGGTGTTCTTACTGTCGGGCCATGTGCCGGCCCGCGGCGAAGTGGTGGTGCATCCTGCCGGCCCCGAATTCGAGGTGGTCGAGGCAGACCCGCGCCGGATCAAGCGGCTGCGGGTGCGGTTGCCGGATATTGCGGGTGAGTGATTTGGTGGCGCACCTGTCGGGCTGGTCCACACGCCGCAAGATGCTGATTGCCCTACTGGGCGGGGCTGTGACCGGACTGGGCCAAGCGCCGTTTTCACTGGTTTGGGTGGCGTTGATCGGGCTACTGGCTGGGTTTGCGCTGTTTCAGTCAACAGCCACCACACGACAGGCCGCGTGGGTCGGATGGGCCTTTGGGGCTGGTTATTTTGCGCTGGTTCTGAGCTGGATAGTCGAGCCGTTTCTGGTCGACATTGCCCGCCACGGCTGGATGGCCCCGTTTGCGCTGATCGGCATGGCTGGCGGCATGGCGCTGTTTTGGGGGGCTGCGTTCGGGTTTGCAAAGTGGCGCGGACGGGGGCAGTGGGGCGCATTGGCGCTGGTGGTGTTCTGGACCATTGCCGAGGTGGCCCGCACCTATGTTCTGACTGGGTTTCCGTGGGGGTTGCTGGGATATATCTGGCTGGACTGGGGGCTGGACCAGATGGCGGCCCTGATCGGGCCACATGGATTAACGTTGCTCACGCTGACTGGTGTCTGGGCATTTTTCGCAGCATTGGGCCATCGCAAACGGCTGATACTGGTGCCGTTGGTTGTCTTGCCCTTCGTTGGTTTGATCGGGTTTGGATTGGCCCAAGCCGCCCTTAGTCAGGGGCATCCTTCGATTGTCACGACCGGACCTGAACGCCCGGTTGCCCGCCTGATCCAGCCCAATGCGCCACAACACCAGAAATGGGATCCCGAGATGATCCCTATGTTTTTCGACCGCAGTCTGGGGTTTACCGCGGCCGTTGCAAAAGGGCGGGCACCGGATGTGATTATCTGGCCGGAAACATCGGTGCCATATCTTTTGAACACGGCCCAAGGTGCGCTTGATGTGATCTCGCTGGCGGCGGGGGATGTGCCTGTGGTTTTGGGCATTCAGCGCCGTGACGCGGGTCAGTATTACAATTCACTGGTGGTGCTGGGCGCGGATGGAACGGTGGCGGATGTATACGACAAAAGCCATCTGGTGCCGTTTGGCGAATATATGCCGGGCGGTGCGCTGGCTGCGGCCCTGAGCCTGAAAGGGCTGGCGGCAAATGATGGATACGGGTTCGGATCCGGTGCGGCCCTGCGTTTGGTTGAAATTGCGGGGCTGGGACGTGCCCTGCCGCTAATCTGCTACGAGGCGATTTTTCCGCATGAGGTTGGTGGGCTGGATACGCGCCCCGACTGGTTGCTGCATATCACCAATGACGCGTGGTTTGGCCAATATACCGGACCGCAGCAGCATCTGGCCCAAGCGCGATTTCGCGCAATCGAGCAAGGCTTGCCAATGGTGCGCGCCGCCAATACCGGCATTTCGGCAATGATTGACGCACGCGGGCAGATCACGGCATCGCTGGGGCTGGGGCTAGCGGGGTTTCTGGATGTTGAACTGCCGCAACGTTTGCCCGCGACGCTCTATTCGCGCAGCGGAGACCTCCCGGTCTTACTGTTGTTGATCGCGGCAGTCGGTGTTCTGTTGATAAAAGCCCGCAGACTTAGTGATTGACCGCAAGCGGCGGGCCAAGTATCGGATATGAATCGAATTGCTACAACGGCTTCCTGACGTGGCAATCTAATTGAACTGGAGCAATATTCATGACCCGCAAGAATTTTACCTTCACCTCTGAATCCGTTTCAGAGGGGCATCCCGATAAATTGTGCG
Organism: uncultured Marinosulfonomonas sp.; assembly: GCA_964473185.1. Lineage (GTDB taxonomy): Bacteria > Pseudomonadota > Alphaproteobacteria > Rhodobacterales > Rhodobacteraceae > Profundibacter. The sequence goes on from CAYYOF010000037.1 coordinate 7,835, forward strand.
ACCGTATTTCAGACGCTGTTCTGGACGCATTTTTGACCGAAGAGCCCGAGGCGCGCGTGGCCTGCGAAACATTCGCCACCACAAACCGCATCGTTATTGGTGGCGAGGTCGGTCTGTCTGATAAATCCAAGCTGGATGAGTATCTGGGCAAGGTCGAGCAAATCGCCCGTGATTGCGTCAAAGACATTGGTTACGAGCAGAAACATTTCCATTGGAATACCGTTGAGGTGACCAATCTGCTGCACCCGCAATCCGCGCATATCGCGCAGGGTGTGGATGCGGCTGATGGCAAGGACGAGGGTGCTGGCGATCAGGGCATCATGTTTGGCTATGCCGTAGATGAAACGCCGGAATTGATGCCAGCCCCGATCCAGTATGCCCACGCGATTTTGCGCCGTCTGGCCGAGGTGCGCAAAGACGGCACCGAGCCGACATTGCGCCCTGACGCGAAATCGCAAATTTCGCTGCGATATGAGGATGGCAAGCCAGTGGAGGTGACATCGATTGTGCTGTCGACCCAGCATTCGGACGAGACCCAGACATCGGACGACATCCGCACCATCGTGGAGCCGTATATCCGCGAAGTGCTACCCGATGAGTGGGTGACCGAGGCCACCAAATGGTGGGTCAACCCGACCGGTATTTTTGTGATTGGCGGCCCTGATGGCGACGCTGGTCTGACGGGGCGCAAGATTATCGTTGATACATACGGTGGTGCTGCCCCGCATGGTGGCGGCGCATTTTCGGGCAAAGACCCGACCAAGGTTGATCGTTCCGCTGCCTATATCGCGCGGTATCTGGCGAAAAATGTGGTGGCATCTGGCATGGCCAAGCGCTGCACGATCCAGTTGTCTTATGCGATCGGGATTGCGCGGCCATTGTCGATTTACTGCGATACGTTCGGCACTGGCGAAGTGCATGACAGCGTGATCGAGGCCGCGATTGACAAGGTGATTGATCTGACTCCACAAGGCATCCGCACGCATTTGGGCATGAACCGGCCAATTTACGAGCGCACCTCGGCCTATGGTCACTTTGGTCGCGCACCAGAAGCGGACGGCGGATTTAGCTGGGAGAAAACCGATCTGGTCGAGGCTTTGAAAAAGGCTGTATAAGGCTGGGAAATCCCGAGCCTTACGATTATGGACAAAAGGGTGGGCAAGTTGCCCGCCCTTCTTTTTGGAAACCCGACAGATGACAGAAAAAATCAAACCACTGCGTAATTTTTATGGTCGCCTAAAAGGCAAGGGCCTGCGCGACAGCCAAAAGGTCTATCTGGACGAGGATTTGGCGGGGTTATCACCTGGTGCCGTGAGTTGGGACGAGAACCCTGATCGCAATCCGCTGGATTTGGCGACGCTGTTTGATGGCAAGCCCGTATGGCTGGAAATCGGTTTTGGCGGCGGTGAGCATATGGTGCATCAGGCCGCCTTGAATCCTGATGTGGGGATTATTGGGTGCGAGCCGTATATCAACGGTGTGGCGATGTTGCTGGGTAAAATCCGCAAAGCAAAGGTGCGCAATGTGGCCGTTTACCCGAGCGATGTGCGCGACATGTTCGAGGTGTTGCCGCAAGGATCAATTGATCGGGCGTTTTTGCTGTATCCCGACCCGTGGCCCAAGGCGCGACATCATCGGCGCCGGTTCGTGACGCCCGAGCATCTGGACCCGCTGGCGCGGGTGTTGAAAAAAGGCGCGATTTTTCGCGTGGCCACCGACATTCCCGATTATGTGCGCCAGACGATGGAGCAGATGATGGCGCGCGATGATTTTGAGTGGCTGGCCGAGGGGCCGGAGGGGTGGCGCCGCCCGTGGGGCGACTGGATTTCCACGCGTTACGAGCAAAAGGCGCTGCGCGAGGGGCGCGTGCCGCATTATATGACGTTTCGGCGGGTTTGAGGCAGAGCCAAAGAGTTTAGATGCCTGCGGCGCGGATATTTCCAGAACGAAAATGGGAAGGGCGTGGCGCTGGCTTTAGGCTTGGGTTATGCAGGTGCAAAGCAGTTTGATAAGGAATTTTCGATGTCTGGTCATGGTGAGCCAACCCCGATGAAGTCACGTAAATGCGGTGCGCTGAAAGGCGTGGCCGAAGTGCCTGGCGACAAGTCGATCTCGCACAGGTCGCTGATATTGGGCGCAATGGCGGTGGGTGAGACGCGGATCAGCGGCTTGCTGGAAGGCGATGATGTGCTGGATACGGCGCGGGCGATGCGCAGCCTAGGTGCTGATGTGGTGGAGCATGGCGGTGGCGAGTGGTCGGTTTTCGGTGTCGGGGTTGGCGGATTTGCTGAACCGGATGCGGTGATAGATTGCGGCAATTCGGGCACTGGTGTTCGGCTGATTATGGGAGCGATGGCGACCTGTCCTATTTCCGCAACATTCACGGGGGATGCGAGTTTGCGGAGCCGCCCGATGGGGCGGATCACGGGGCCGATTGGTCTGTTCGGGGCGCAGGCCTATGGGCGGTCTGGTGGCCGGTTGCCGATGACGATTGTTGGTGCGGCGGAGCCTGTGCCGGTGCGCTACGAGATGGAAGTGCCATCAGCGCAGGTGAAATCGGCGGTGTTGCTGGCGGGGCTGAACGCGCCGGGGCAGACAGTGGTGATTGAACATGAGGCGACACGGGACCATACCGAGCGGATGCTGGCGGGGTTTGGTGCGGAAATTACGGTTGAAGAGGTCGATGCGGGCCGCGTGATCACCTTGACGGGGCAGCCCGAGTTGGTGGCGCAAGATATTGTGGTGCCGCGTGATCCATCCTCGGCGGGATTTCCGGTTTGTGCGGCGTTGATTGTTGAGGGATCAGACGTGTTGGTGCCGGGCATCGGGCTGAACCCAACGCGCATCGGTCTGTTCATCACGTTGCGCGAAATGGGCGCTGATTTAACCTATGAGAACGAGCGGGTTGAGGGCGGCGAGCCTGTGGCGGATCTGCGGGCGCGGTATTCACCGGATATGGTGGGGATCGAGGTTTCGGCGGACCGTGCCGCCAGTATGATTGACGAATATCCGATCCTGTCGGTGGTGGCGGCCAATGCGACGGGGGCCACTGTGATGCGCGGGGTTAAGGAACTGCGGGTCAAGGAGTGTGATAGGATTGACGCGATGGCACGCGGGCTGGAGGCCAATGGTGTGGCGATCGAGGAGGACGAGGATACGCTGATTGTGACGGGGCAAGGCGCTGGCACGGTTAAGGGTGGCGGTCTGTGCAAGACCCATCTGGATCACCGGATTGCGATGAGTTTCATGTGTTTGGGGATGGCGAGTGTGCAGCCTGTTTCGATTGATGATGGTAGCCCGATCACCACCAGTTTCCCGATATTCGAGCCTTTGATGGCGGCATTGGGTGCGCGGCTGGAGCGGTCAAATTAGGAGAGCGATATGCGTCTGATATTCTGGTTGATGTTTACGGTGATGACGGGTGTTTATCTGGTGATGGCGGTGTGGTCGATCCCGAAGATCGTGGCGGATGCAAGCGGGTTGCTGGCGTTTGATATGCGGCCGATGGGGTATTCATTTGACGAGGCGCGCGCGTTTATTGCAGCGTTGTCGGATCAGGGCCGTGCGTTTTATCTGAATGTGCAGCAGATGCTGGATAGTGCTTATCCCGCGCTGTTTGCAGTGGTGATGGTGATGGCGTTTTCCCACCTGTTCACGGGATGGTCCCGCTGGGTGGCGATGGCATTGGCGCTGGCGGGGGCGGGGTTTGACTACATGGAAAACGCTGCCGTTGCAGTGATGTTGCGGGCAGGCGATGGGCTGACCGAAGCGATGGTGGCCACGGCGAGCAGGTGGACTGTGCTGAAGTCGGGCGCGGTGACGTTGGCGTTACTGGCGCTGATTGCGGGGCTGGTGATGGCTTGGCTGGCAAGGCGGAAGGCAAGGCAATGAGCAAGGCCGGCGGCTGTTTATGCGGGGCGGTGACGTATCGGGTGACGGGGCCTTTGCGCCCGGTGATTGCCTGCCACTGTGCGCAATGTCGCAAAAGCAGCGGGCACCATGTGGCGGCGACTTCTGTTGCGCGCGATGATATTGAAATCAGTGGCGGGGTGACATGGTATCAATCGTCCGAAACGGCGCGACGCGGGTTTTGTGGCCGCTGTGGGTCGAGCCTGTTTTGGGACGGGGCTGGCGCGAACCTGTCGATATTTGCGGGCACTCTGGATGGACCGACAGGACTGACGTTGGCGGGCCATATATTTTGCGCCAACAAGGGTGATTATTATGAAATCGCGGATGATCTGCCAAAGGCCGACGGGTATGATCCCGACCTGACAACAATGGTGTCCAATCCGTAGTGCAGCGAGATTATGTTTCTTGCATTGTGGGCTTTCCCGTCAGTGATTTGGCCACAACAGCAAGTACAAGGATCACCACCACCGGATAGATCCCGAATGGCAAAAACGGTGTTGCGAACAGCAGAACCGCGGCGAGGGGTAATATAAACCTTTGTTCGGCGTCAAACCGCGGATGGATGAACCACAGGCCGAGCAGATATAGTGCTGCGGGAATGGCGACCGAGGCGACGCCCAACTGGGATGAAATATGCGCTTTATGTTCCAGAACTTCGACCATAACAGCAAGGCCAGCCCCGACGGTGGCCCCTGAGGCAAATAGTATGATATGCCCGTATGCCCAAACGATTGATGCCTTTTTATTCAATTGCAGGGCTTTTTCGTTTTCAGCGAAATAAAGCCACCAGAGGGCGCAAACGATGATCAGACCGCTGGCGGCAAGTCCGACAAACGGCCAGTAGATATGACCGCCGTGATAGGCGGCCTGAATGGCGATGCCGACCGCCAGTAGGCTTTCGCCCAGAACGATGATGTTCAGCAGGTTATAGCGTTCGACGATATGATGGCGGTGCCAAGGGGTTGGTTTTTTGGCTTCGGCGAACGTGGGCAATAAAAATTCACCCAGCATAATAAGCGGGAGAACGCCAAAAAGGATCGGGGGGTCAAGCAATAGAGCCGCTGAAACCCACATGATTTGCAACACAACGAGGCCCAGACCGTAACGGATCGCTGTTCCGCGCCATTCATGGTCGTCTGCAATGGCCGCGCGCCACCACAAAAACGCCAATCCAAGCCGCATGACGACATACCCCGTTAAAGGCAAAATCATGCTCTCGTTTTCAAAATACCCCGGCACGCCCGCCGCCAGAATCATCGCGCCGCCCATGATGACCATGGTGCCAATCCGGTGGGCGGTGTCGTCGGAATCAAAGGCCGATGCATACCAGGTGAAATTGACCCAGGCCCACCATATGCTGATGAATATGACGGTGAATTTTATGATGGCCTCGAGGATGTGGCCTTCGGCATACATGTGGTGGAACCCTGTTGCGACTGCCGCGATGGCGACAACGGTTACCAGATCAAAAAAACAGTTCGAGCATGGTGGCGCTGCGATGATCCTCGGACGGATCACGGGCGGTAATTTTCTGGATTTTCATCTTGGCGCTTCCTGTGGTGGTGACGTTCGCGAATTGGTCGATCGTATGTGTCGGGGCAATATATGTCTAGGTGGGGCAGGGGCTAATCTTGATCCTACAGGGCTATTCGCCGTCGCTTTTCAGGGTCTGCCACATGTCTGCATAGGCGTCGCTCATGCAGCCCTCATAAACTGCCGTCTTGGCCCTTTGCATCATCATCATCTGGATGTTGCAGGTGGTTTCGGCCAGATCAATGCGCTGTTGCATTTGGCGCTCCAGCAGGCTGAAATACCGGTGGCTGGCGACCGGCTCATTAAAGACCGGATCACCCGGGACGGTGTTTAGTTTTTCCTGATGCAGCAGCCAGACGGCGCTTTTCCAATACCGTGTACCCATGCCGATGATTTCGGCACAGGAAACATAGCTGCGCCCGCACGACATATCGCTGTCGTGGCTGGTCGGGATGTTATGACGCTCAACGGTGCGGGCGATGTGCTCGATGCAGCTGTCTTCGGGCAGATATGTGATGTCGATATCTTCCAGCCTGCCTAGCAAAGCGCAAGAGGGCAGCGCGGCGATGTTCAGGCGCTCGGCGGGGAAACCGGCGTTGTTGAACGCAGCAACGCATCCGTCAACGTTGGTGGTTAGGCAAACGTCCAGCGCATTGCCGATTTCGCGGCGCAGGGTAAAGCCCGCCTCAAGGACGGCGTGGCAACCGAGGGAATGATCATCCGAGGGGGCATTGAGGCAGTCGTTAAACTGGGATTGCAGATTGAACAACCACGGGGTCAGTTCGGTTTGGGCACGCGGGGCGGTGGGCAAGGTGCAAAGGGCAAGGATCATCAGGATACGGGTCATTGATAAACTACTTTCCAAAACTGCTTTTTCTTCACTGCATTGGGGAATAGAAAGGGGGAAATGTCCAGCGTGTTGGACTGATTTGGGAATGGGTGCGATGGGTTTTACAGTGGCGATTGACGGACCAGCAGCGTCGGGCAAGGGGACGATTTCGCGGGCTATTGCGGATCATTTCGGGTTTGCCCATCTGGATACGGGGCTTTTGTATCGAGCGGTGGGATTGCGGGTTCTGAATGGGTCTGAGCCGGTTGAGGCGGCGCAAACCTTGCAAGCCGAGGATCTGGAAAGCGGTGATTTGCGCACAGCACCGGTGGCCCAAGCGGCCAGCAAGGCGGCGGCGATCCCTGATGTGCGCAGGGCGCTGGTGGATTTCCAGCGGGCCTTTGCAATGCGGGATGGCGGTGCTGTTCTGGACGGGCGCGATATTGGCACGGTGATATGTGTGGAGGCGCAGGTGAAGCTGTTTGTCACCGCGTCGGATCAGGTGCGGGCCGAGCGACGGTATCTGGAGTTGGCTGCCAAGGGACAGGACGTGAGCCGCGACGGGGTGCTGGCGGATTTGCGGGTGCGCGATACGCGGGATCGGGAGCGGGATGCGGCACCATTGGTGGCGGCGGAGGATGCGGTGGTGCTGGATACAAGCGAGATGTCGATTGAGGAGGCTGTGGCTAAGGCGGTTGCGGTGATTGAGGGGCGGATGGATTAATAAGAGCGCCAATATTGCGGCCAATAATTTCTTGACATGCCAAATCCATCCTCGCCATATGTTTCCATATTTTTTAGGTTAGTTTGATGATGGGATGTTAGAATGAATATTGATGAGATTGAGAAACTCGATGACAATAAGATCAAGGAGCTTCTGAGGAAGCATATAGAGAATATTACGCGCCCCGCCTTTGGCGTTTTGCCGCAACGTGAACTTGACCTGCTTCACTTCCAATTATTGCGTGAATCCAATGTTATCAAGTCAGATGCTTCACTTTATAGTTTGATGTCTAGCCTGAAAATCACACGCGCTAAGGCAAGGAACCTTCTGTTTGATCTAGAGATACGCCAGTCGCAAGAAGAGAATGATCTGGATCAGTTGGCACGAACAGCTTTGGCTAATCCGCGTGGTTTTGTCATGGATGGTGCCTATCTGGCGTTCGGAATTGAAAACCCCGTGGTGCAGGCGCATATCAAGGATAAGGTCAGTATGTTGGGACACCTGACTGATGCTAGTTTTGACAGTGCCATTATCAAGATCAAGCCTGCTGCGATGGGGCCTTTGGTTAAAAGTTTGATGGATGAGGATGATCAGAAATTGTTCAAAGAAGCCATGATTGAGGCTGGATTCGACAAAGATGAGAATATTACTGTTGCGATAAAAGAAGGCCTTAAGCATCTTGCGACAAAAGCAGTTGGAAAAACGGCAACAACAATCGGAGCGGGATATATAGATCAGCTTGCTGATTTTCTCACACCTCATGCAAGGAACGCAAAAGACCGTTTGGTTAAAGCATTAAGAGAAACCTACGATGTACTTTATTCCAAGGATCAGGCAGAACCGAGAATCAGATGAGCATTTAGCGCTAAAACAGAAAATAGACCTCAGGTGCAATGATTAGGCCCGCATGATCTACACCCCCTTGCTTTGTTGGCGATTGCAACATATATAGCCCCCGTTGAAGGGGCCGTAAGAGCCGCATGTGACAATCGAGTAGGGTCGGGAATTTTCTCCGGCCCTTTGTTATTGTTGATGTATTCTGACGCCCGAGCGACCAAATGAAACCCAAAGACCGGCGGAGCCAACCGCGCGGCCAGTATAAATGATAAAAGGAAAATGAGACCACATGGCTCAATTAACATCTATGGAGGACTTCGAAGCCCTTCTTGAAGAAAGCTTCGAAATTGACACACCTGTTGAAGGTTCTGTCGTAAAAGGCAAAGTTATCGCAATCGAAAGCGGTCAGGCCATCATCGACGTCGGCTATAAAATGGAAGGCCGCGTAGATATCAAAGAATTCGCAAATCCGGGTGAAGCTCCTGAAATCGCTGTTGGCGACGAAGTGGAAGTGTTCCTGCGGATGGTCGAGAACTCCAAAGGCGAGGCTGTGCTCAGCCACGAAATGGCGCGCCGCGAGGCCGCTTGGGACCGTCTGGAGAAAGCATACGCTGATGAAGAACGTGTTGACGGTGCCATCTTTGGCCGTGTCAAAGGCGGCTTTACGGTTGATCTGGGCGGCGCTGTTGCGTTCCTGCCGGGCAGCCAAGTTGACGTGCGACCTGTGCGTGACGCGGGCCCTCTGATGGGTCTGAAGCAGCCGTTCCAAATCCTGAAAATGGACCGTCGCCGTGGCAACATCGTTGTTTCGCGTCGCGCAATCCTTGAAGAGAGCCGTGCAGAACAGCGCGCCGAAGTTATCGGCAAACTGGCTGAAGGTGATTCAATTGAGGGTGTGGTCAAGAACATCACCGAATACGGTGCGTTCGTTGATCTGGGCGGAGTTGACGGGTTGTTGCACGTCACCGACATGGCATGGCGCCGTGTGAACCATCCATCTGAAATCCTGTCGATCGGTGAAACAATCACCGTTCAGGTGATCAAGATCAACAAAGAGACCCACCGTATCAGCCTTGGCCTGAAACAGCTGCAGGACGATCCTTGGACTGTGGTTGAAGGCAAGTTCCCACTGGAATCTGTGCACACGGGCCGCGTGACCAACATCACCGACTACGGCGCATTTGTCGAGCTGGAGCCGGGTGTTGAAGGTCTGGTTCACGTATCCGAAATGTCCTGGACCAAGAAAAACATCCATCCGGGCAAAATCGTTTCCACCAGCCAAGAAGTCGAAGTCATGGTTCTGGAAATCGATACGGTCAAACGGCGCGTTTCCCTTGGTCTGAAACAGACCATGCGCAACCCGTGGGAAGTGTTTGCAGAAACACACCCAACCGGCACCGAGGTCGAAGGCGAAGTCAAGAACATCACCGAATTCGGTCTGTTCATCGGCTTGGACGGCGACATCGACGGCATGGTTCACTTGTCAGACCTGACATGGGAAGGCCGTGGCGAAGACGTGATTGGCGATTTCCACAAGAACGATGTGGTCAAAGCCGTTGTCACCGAAGTCGACATTGAAAAAGAGCGCATCTCGCTTTCCATCAAAGCGCTGGATGGTGATCCGTTTGAAGGTGCAACCGATGGCGTGAAACGTGGCTCGATCATCACGGTTGAAGTGACGTCCATCGAGGATGGCGGCATCGAGGTGACATATGAAGGCATGAAATCCTTTATCCGTCGTTCCGACCTGTCACGTGATCGTGCCGAGCAACGCCCCGAACGCTTTGGCGTTGGCGACAAGATCGACGTTCGCGTAACCAACATCGACGCCAAGACGCGTCGCTTGGGTCTGTCGATCAAAGCCCGCGAAATTGCCGAAGAGAAAGAAGCCGTAGAGCAATATGGTTCTTCCGACTCAGGCGCATCACTGGGTGATATTCTGGGCGCTGCGCTGAAAGGCGACGACGAATAATCACACCATATTGGTGGTAAAATTCAGGCGGCCCTGCACATGAGGGGCCGCCTTTTTTGATGCGAATCGGCAAGGGGCGGGGTGGGCCTGACAGGTGACGATTCATCGTGCTGATTGCGCAAACACGCAGGGCGCGGCGTAATATCGCTGTAAATCAGAGTATTAGCGTGAAATAATTGTCATATTATCATCGCAATATGTTTCTCAAACCGAAAAATTTCGCCTATAGTCATTTGATAGTCGCGCATCAGCTGCCGTTGCAACGCGAACTGCGCAAACAGAATTTGTCAGGGGGACATTTGGGATGATCAGGTCAGAGTTGGTTCAGAAAATTGCGGATGACAATCCTCATCTTTATCAACGGGACGTTGAACGTATAGTCAACACCATCTTTGAAGAGATCATCGAAGCAATGGCCAAAGGTGATCGGGTCGAACTGCGTGGCTTTGGCGCGTTCTCGGTCAAAAAGCGCGATGCACGTATTGGGCGAAATCCGCGCACGGGTGCCTCGGTTAATGTCGAGGAAAAGCACGTGCCGTTTTTCAAAACCGGCAAATTGCTGCGCGATCGTCTGAACGGAAAATAGGCACCCCATTATGCGTTACATTCGCTATGCGGTTTTGATTGTGCTGGCTGTGGCGCTGGTCACGGTTGCGATGGCCAATCGCGGGGCGGTGACGCTTCGGTTGCTGCCAGAAGAACTGGCCGGATTTGTGCCACTGCCCAACACGCTGCAATTGCCGCTGTTTGTGATCATCTTTGGCGGTATTGTGGCCGGTCTGTTGATCGGGTTTGTCTGGGAGTGGTTTCGCGAGCACAAGGGACGGCGCGATGGGGCGCGGGCGCGTCGTGATGTCAAAAGCCTTGAGCGTGAAGTGACACGCCTGAAGGGTGATGTTGTGGACGACAAGGACGAAATCCTTGCCCTGCTTGAGAAGAGCGCCTAAACGCCCTTATGGCATCTGATATCAAAGTAAAAATCTGTGGTCTGCGCGAGGCGCGGCATGTTACGGCCGCTGTTGAGGCTGGTGCGGGTTATCTGGGTTTTGTATTTTTTGAAAAATCGCCGCGCTGCGTAACTATTCCCCAGGCACGTGATTTGGCCGTTGAGATTCCGATTGGCGTGGCCAAGGTGGCGCTGACGGTGGATGCCGATGATGCCATGCTGGATGCGATATGCGATGCGGTGCCGTTGGACATGTTGCAATTGCACGGCTCTGAATCCGTTGAACGGGTGGCCGAGGTGAAGCGACGTTACGGGCTGCCGGTGATGAAGGCCGTCGGGGTTGCGGATGAGGGCGATTTAGCTGACTTGGATGCCTATGGCCATGTGGCCGATCAATTACTGGTGGACGCCAAGCCGCCCAAGGGGGCTGTGCTGCCCGGCGGTAATGGGCTGGCTTTTGACTGGCGCTTGATCGCAAACAGGCGCTGGTTTGCACCGTGGATGCTGGCGGGTGGGCTGACCCCCGACAATGTGGCCGAGGCGGTGCTTTTGACGGGCGCGCGGCAGGTCGACGTATCGTCTGGTGTGGAAAGTGCGCCCGGGGTAAAGGATAATGAATTGATCGCGGCGTTTATTGCTGCCGCGCAAGGAGATGCAAGATGAGTGATCGGATCAACAGTTTCAAAACCGGCCCCGACGAGAATGGCCGTTTCGGTGATTTCGGCGGGCGGTTTGTATCGGAAACCCTGATGCCGCTGATCCTGACGCTTGAGGAACAGTTCGAGTTTGCCAAGACCGACGACAGTTTCTGGGCCGAGATGAACGATCTGTGGACCCATTATGTGGGGCGCCCCAGCCCGCTGTATTATGCGGACCGGTTGACCGAACATCTGGGCGGCGCCAAGATTTATCTGAAGCGTGACGAGTTGAACCACACGGGTGCGCACAAGATCAACAACGTGCTGGGCCAGATCATTCTGGCGCGGCGCATGGGAAAGACGCGGATTATCGCGGAAACGGGGGCAGGGCAGCACGGGGTGGCGACCGCCACGGTTTGCGCAAAATTCGGTTTGAAATGCGTGATTTTCATGGGGGCGCATGATGTAGAGCGCCAATCTCCCAATGTGTTTCGCATGCGTCTGCTGGGGGCCGAGGTGGTTTCGGTTACGTCTGGCCGCGGCACGCTAAAGGACGCGATGAATGATGCGATGCGCGACTGGGTGACCAATGTGGATGACACGTTTTATTGCATTGGAACGGTGGCAGGCCCGCATCCGTATCCTGAAATGGTGCGGGATTTTCAGGCGATTATTGGCAAGGAAGCCAAGGAACAGATGCACGCGGCCGAGGGGCGTTTGCCCGATACTCTGGTGGCGGCCATCGGGGGTGGTTCCAACGCGATGGGGTTGTTTTTCCCGTTTCTGGATGATGCATCGGTGAACATCATCGGGGTCGAGGCGGGCGGCAAGGGTGTGAATGCCAAGATGGAGCATTGCGCGTCGCTGACGGGTGGGCGGCCCGGCGTGTTGCATGGCAACCGCACCTATTTGTTGCAGGATGACGACGGCCAAATTTTGGAAGGGTTTTCGATTTCGGCGGGGCTGGATTATCCAGGCATTGGCCCCGAACACAGCTGGCTGCATGACATTGGCCGTGCCCAATATGTGTCGATCACCGATGTCGAGGCGCTGGAAGCGTTTCAGCTAAGTTGCGAGATGGAAGGGATTATTCCGGCGCTGGAACCCAGCCATGCGCTGGCCCATGTGATGAAAATCGCACCCGATCTGCCAAAGGATCACCTGATCTGCATGAACATGTGTGGCCGCGGCGACAAGGATATTTTCACCGTTGCCAAGGCCTTGGGCGTGGATATGGATACCGGCGGCTATTCCGGCACCCTGTAGCGCTCCAGCACTTCAAGCGGCACGATGTCCAGTGCCCGAATGTGGGTGGCCGATAGGTTGACAAAAGGTGCGCAATCCTCGTCATGGGCTTGCAAAAACCGGCTGGCGCACAGGCACCATTGATCGCCCGCCTTTAACCCGCCAAACCCGAATTCGAGCCTCGGGGTTGTCAGGTCATTGCCCAGATATTTGGAAAATGCCAAAAACTCGTCCGTCATCAAGACGCACACGGTATGGCTGCCATGATCTTCAGCATTGGTGTTGCAATGCCCATCGCGGAAAAACCCCGTTACGGGGTCTTTCGAGCATAATTCCAAAGGTGCTCCGAGCACATTTATGGCGGGGTCTTTGTCCATTCCGGCCTCCTGTCACATGTATAAGCCATTCGGGGGTAGACCCTATATTTGATTTGCAATCAGCCGGAACATGGCGATATTTTGATCCGACACGCCAGCCTCGCGGAATTTTTTGTCCGCCGCCGTGGTGGCGATGACCACGCCCAGCGGACGGTTCACGTAGATATACTGGCCGTAAATTCCGCGGGCCATGTATTCGCCCTCATTCGCGCCAACAGGCACCCACCATTGATAGCCGTAACTGATGCTGCCCGCCGCCGTGGGTGCACTGGCGCGGGTCGAGGCATTAACCCAATCCTCGGGCACGATCTGAACCCCGTTCCAGCGCCCGCCGTTCAGGAACATCTGTCCAAAGCGGGCGTAGTCGCGGGTGGTGACATTCAGGCCGCCCAGAACAAAGGCCACGCCTTCGCCATCGGTGACGTAATAGGGCGCGGCTTTTAGCCCCATCGGGATGATGATCTTTTCTTCCAGCAACTCAGCCACGCCACGCCCTGTTGCACCGCGGATGATCATGCCGATCACATGGGTGTCGATTGACACGTATTGCCATGTTTTGCCTGGCTCATATTGGCGATCACTGATGCCCGCCGCAAAGCCGTCCATCGACCATCCCAGCGCCAAAACGCGGCCCATGCGGTTTATGTCGGAGTTGAAATCAAGGTAATCCTCGTTAAAGCGCACGCCGCTGGCCATGTTCAGCACATTGCGGAGTGTTGCGCCATCATAAGCGCTGCCCGAGAGGGATGGGGCGTATTTGGTGACGGGATCGTCAAGCGAGTCGATCTGCCCCTCGGCCATTACAATGCCAAACAGGGCCGACAAGAAGCTTTTGGCGACAGACCAGGAAATGCGCAGATCATCGGGGGTGGTGTCGAGGAAATAATCTTCGGCAACAACTGCGCCGTCCTTCAGCACCACAAGCGAGGTGACGCTGCGGGCTCTGATCCAGTCGTTGACCGCATCGGGCAATGCGGCGGCGGTGCCTGTGGGTAGGGGGCTGACATCGCCATCGCCACGATTTAGCAGGCGGGTCAGGAACATGGTGTCCATGTTGCTGAAATTATTGACGATTCTTTCCTGCGCGAACAGGCTGTTTACAGCCATCAGGCGGATGATTTTCTCGCGCTGCCAAAAGGCGACGGCGGCCAGAATGATGGCCAACAGAAGCATGCCCCGCACGGAATATTTGATAAATTTACGCATGATCCCCCCGATCTATGGCAGCAGGATGCAACGGGTCGGGGGCAGTGGCAATGCTGACGTTACGGCGCGAAAATTCTGTGGTAATCCCGCCTTAACGCGGCGTCATAATCCCGGGCAGGTTCAGACCGTTTTCCTGCGCACATTCAAGCGCGTCTTCATACCCCGCATCGGCATGGCGCATGACACCGGTGGCCGGATCATTCCACAGGACACGGTCCAGTCGTCGGTCCGCATCCGCCGTACCGTCACAGCAAATCACCATGCCGGAATGTTGCGAAAATCCCATGCCAACGCCACCGCCATGATGCAGCGAAACCCATGTCGCGCCGCTGGCGGTGTTCAGCAGCGCATTCAGCAATGGCCAGTCCGAAACTGCGTCTGATCCATCCTTCATCGCCTCGGTTTCGCGGTTTGGCGAGGCGACCGAGCCACTGTCCAGATGATCGCGTCCAATCACCACGGGGGCCGATAATTCGCCATTGCGCACCATTTCGTTGAACGCCAGCCCCAGCTTGTGCCTGATCCCCAGACCGACCCAGCAAATCCGCGCGGGCAAGCCTTGAAACGCGATCCGCTCGCGGGCCATATCCAGCCAGTTGTGCAGATGCGCGTCCGCCACCAGCTCTTTCACCTTGGCATCGGTTTTGTAAATATCTTCGGGGTCGCCCGACAGCGCCACCCAGCGAAACGGGCCAATGCCGCGACAAAACAGCGGCCGGATATAGGCGGGCACGAAGCCCGGAAAATCAAACGCATTTTCCAGCCCGCCGTCCAGCGCGACCTGCCGGATGTTGTTGCCATAATCGAATGTCGGCACGCCCGCCGCGTGAAAACCAACCATTGCCGCCACATGGACCTTCATGCTGGCCTTGGCCGCTTTTTCCACCGCCTTTGGGTCACTTTCCTGCTTTTGCTGCCATTCGGCAACGCTCCAGCCTTGGGGCAGATAGCCATGGATTGGATCATGGGCGCTGGTTTGATCCGTCACCATATCGGGGCGGACGCCGCGTTTGTAAATTTCAGGGAACACATCCGCCGCGTTGCCAATCAACGCCACCGATTTGGCCTCGCCCGCAGCGCACCATTTATCAATCATCGCTAGGGCTTCGTCCAGTGACGTGGTTTTTTCATCGACATAGCGGGTGCGCATGCGAAAATCGGCGCGGGTTTCGTCGCATTCCACAGCCAGACAACAGGCACCGGCCATAACGGCGGCCAATGGTTGCGCGCCGCCCATACCGCCAAGGCCTGCGGTCAAAACCCATTTGCCGGTCAGGTTGCCGCCGTAATGCTGGCGGCCTGCCTCAACGAAGGTTTCATAGGTGCCTTGCACGATGCCTTGGGTGCCGATGTAAATCCACGAGCCCGCGGTCATCTGGCCATACATCATCAGACCCTTTTTATCGAGTTCGTTAAAATGGTCCCAAGTCGCCCAGTGCGGCACCAGATTGGAGTTGGCGATCAACACACGCGGTGCGTCCGAATGGGTGCGAAATACCCCCACTGGTTTGCCCGATTGCACCAGCATGGTTTCATCGTCTTCCAGTGTTTTCAGGGTCTCGACCATGATGTCAAAATCCTGCCACGTGCGCGCGGCGCGCCCAATGCCGCCGTAAACCACCAACTCGTGCGGGTTCTCGGCAACATCCGGGTGCAGGTTGTTCATCAGCATCCGCAAAGGGGCCTCGGTTTGCCAGCTTTTGGCGTTCAGTGTGGTGCCAGTTGGCGGGTAAACATCGCGGGAGTTTTTGCGCGGGTCAGTCATGGCTGGGGTTCCTTTTGGCGTTAAAGGGGAAGGCTGTTCAATGATTGTAGAATTTGCGACAGGGGGCGGCGGATATTTGCGGCCAGATCATTGCGGTAGGTCCAAGGTGCTGCCTCATCCATATAGGCGCGTTGGGCCAGTTCCATCTGGATGGCGTGGACGCCGACCTGTGGTTTGCCATAATGACGGGTGGTCCAGCCGCCTTTGAAACGGCCATTTACCACGTGATCATAGTCTTGCGTGGCGGCACAAATGTTCTGCGTGGCCTGTTCAATCAGCGGGTCACAGGTTTTACCGTCATCGGTGCCGATGCTGAATATCGGCAGGGTGCCTTCAAACAGAAACGGGATGTTTGAGCGGATCGAGTGGCAGTCAAACAGGATGGCAAACCCGTGCTGCTGTTTTACCCGCGCGATCTGGGTGGATAGGGCTGCGTGATAGGGGGCGTGGTATGTCAGGCGGCGGGTTTCGATCTCGTCTGCCGATGGGTTTTGCCCGTCTTGCCAGATTGCCTGCCCGTCAAAATCCGTAAGCGGGCACAGGCTGGTGGTGTTTTGACCGGGGTAAAGCGACGCGCCAAGCGGGTCACGGTTGGCGTCAATCACATAGCGATGGAACGTCGCCTGAACGATGGTGGCGTCGGGCAGTAAGCCATCATAAAGCCGCGTGATATGCCAGTCTGTATCATCCAGCCCATTGCCGCGCGCATTCAGCCGCGCGGCCAGATCATCGGGCACAAAGGTGCCGCCGTGAGGTTGGCCAAGGATGATCGGGCTGTCGCCCTGCTGTGTGATGACCGGTCTCATTGGCCAAGGTCCGGCAGGGGGATATCGATCACTGACAGGATCTGGGCCGATGCCATAAGCTGGCTGGCGGCCTCTAGATCCGGTGCAAGATAACGATCATCACCGATGGTTTTCACGTCTTGCCGTAGCCGTGCCAGCGCCGTTTGCAAAGGTTGGCTGGTTGCCAGCGGGGCGCGAAACTCGATCCCTTGGGCGGCGCATAACAGCTCGACCCCCAGGATGTAGTTCAGGTTTTTCACCATCTGTTGCAAGCGCCGCGCCCCGTGCGCCGCCATTGAAACGTGGTCTTCTTGGTTGGCGCTGGTGGGGGTGCTGTCGGTCACGCAGGGGTTGGCCAGATGTTTGTTTTCGGACATCAGGGCGGCGGTGGTGACCTCGGCGATCATCAGGCCGGAATTCAGGCCGGGATTTGGGGTTAGAAACGGCGGCAGGTCGTGGCTTAGGGTCGGATCGACCATAAGTGCGACGCGCCGCTGTGCAATCGCGCCGATTTCGGCCAGCGCCAGCGCGATCATATCGGCGGCAAAGCCCACGGGTTCGGCGTGGAAATTCCCGCCAGAAACGATCATGTCCACGTCAACCAACACCAGCGGGTTGTCGGTGGCGGCGTTGGCCTCGATTTCAAGGGTGGCGGCGGCTTGCCGTAACACATCCATCGCGGCACCGGTTACCTGTGGTTGGCAGCGAATGCAGTAGGGGTCTTGCACGCGGGTGTCGTCCTTTAGATGGCTTTGGCGAACGACCGATCCATCCAGCAGGGCGCGAATAGTCGCCGCCACTTCGATTTGGCCACGATGGCCACGTAGGGCGTGGATCGCGGGCTGGGTCGGGGCGGTTGAGCCCATGATCGCGTCGGTCGACATGGCGGAAGTTACCAGCGCATTTTGCGCTGCGCGCCACGCCTGAAACAACCCTGCCAGTGCGAATGCGGTGGAGAATTGGGTGCCGTTGATAAAGGCCAGCCCTTCCTTGGGGCCTAGGGTGATGGGGGTAAGGCCAGCGGCTATCAGCGCCTCTCGACCCGACATGATACGCCCGTTATATTCTGCCTGTCCTTCGCCGATCAACACGGCTGTCATATGCGCCAGCGGGGCCAGATCACCGGACGCCCCGACTGAACCTTGGGCCGGAATAACGGGGGTGACGCCGCGTTCCAACATGGTTTCCAGCAGTTCAATCCGGTCCCAGCCAACACCGGATGCGCCGCGGCCAAAGGACAGCAATTTCAGCGACATCATCAGCCGAACCATATGGGTGGGAATGGCATCGCCAACCCCGCAGCAATGGCTGAGGATCAGGTTTCGTTGCAGGGTGGCGGCGTCTTCTGGGGCAATTTTAATGCTGGCCAGTTTGCCGAAACCGGTGTTGACGCCATAAACCGGCACTGTACCGTTAGCGGCAGCCGCGATGCGTTCAGCGGCCAGTTCAACCGATGGGCGACACGCGCGATCAAGCGTGATACTGGTCTGGTTCCAGAAAATATCGGCCAGTTGTTCCAGCGAAACATCACCGGGAACCAAAGTTAGCGGTTTCATAGTTCACCTTTGAATATTCGGGTTTCAAGTGCATTAAATCCAATGCGGTAGGACAGCTCGGCGGGATGTTTGACATTCCAAACGGCCAGATCGGCCCGCAGGCCTGCTTTGATCATCCCGCTATCTTTGATACCCAAGGCACGCGCCGCGTTGCGGGTGGTGCCCGCCAAGGCCTCCTCTGGTGTCATGCCAAACAAGGTGCAGGCCATGTTCATCGATAGCAGCAGCGATGAAATCGGCGAGGAGCCGGGGTTGCAATCGGTAGCCACAGCCATCGCAACGCCGTGGTTGCGCAAGGCGTCAATCGGCGGCTTTTGGACCTCGCGCAAAGTGTAGAAGGCGCCGGGCAAAATGACGGCGGTGGTTTTGGCGGCGGCCAGCGCTTGCACGCCGACATCGTCCAGATACTCGATATGGTCCGCCGACAGGGCGCCGTATGAGGCCGCCATTTTGGCCCCGCCCAAATTCGAGAGTTGTTCTGCGTGCAGTTTTATGGGCAGGCCCAGCTCAACGGCGACATCAAAAACCCGCGCGATTTGGGGCGGCGAAAAGGCGATGCCCTCGCAAAACCCGTCCACCGCATCCACCAGTCCATTGGCATGGGCGGCGCGCAGGGCAGGGATGCAAACCTGATCGATATAGCCATCCGCATCGTCGCTAAATTCGGCAGGCACCGCATGCGCCCCTAGAAATGTTGTGCGCACCCTGATCGGGCGCAAATCGCAGATGCGTCGTGCCACCCGCAGCATTTTCAATTCGGTTTTGACGTCCAGACCATAGCCTGATTTCACCTCGATCAGGCTGACTCCCTCGGCGATTAGCGCGTCAACACGGGGCAGCGCATCTGCCAAAAGATTGGCCTCGCTGGCCGCGCGGGTCGCCTTTACCGTCGAGACAATGCCGCCACCGGCCCGCGCGATTTCCTCATAGGTGGCCCCTTGCAGGCGCATTTCAAATTCTTTTGCACGGTTGCCACCGGCAACGATATGGGTGTGGCAATCGATCAATGCGGGGGTGATCAGCCGCCCGTTCATATCGTGTTGCGGCAAGGCTTTGTATTTTGCGGGCCTATCTGCGTGGGTGCCGATCCAATTGATAATCCCGCTTTCGA
The DNA here is from genome assembly GCA_964473185.1 of uncultured Marinosulfonomonas sp. Lineage (GTDB taxonomy): Bacteria > Pseudomonadota > Alphaproteobacteria > Rhodobacterales > Rhodobacteraceae > Profundibacter. Next base: position 27,271 of record CAYYOF010000037.1, read on the forward strand.
CAACAATATCAGTGCGTTGCAACAGGCCGTATGGTCCCGAAATATCTGGGTCCATTGTCGCAACGTTTGCGTTTGTCAGGATATATCCGTGATCAGTCATGGTTTCCAAATTACGTGTTGCCTAAACCAGCTTTAATCTCCTATCTTTATTATGTCTATACATATGGTGACTCAATGAAAGTTTCTGGGAAGATTTTTGCAAGCCGCGCCTGGCTCTCGACCGAATGGCAATCGGATGTTCGGGTGACGATTAAGGACGGCGTCATCATTGCTGTTGACGTTCAGGCAACGCCTGCTGCCGGTGATATTTGTGTCGATACCCTGCTGCCCGCACTGGCCAACCTGCATAGCCACAGCTTTCAACGCGCCATGGCCGGAATGACCGAATTTCGCGCCGCGGGCCAAGACAGTTTCTGGACATGGCGCACATTGATGTATCAATTTCTGGACCACCTGACACCGGAACAGATCGAGGCGATTGCCGGACTGGTCTTTATGGAAATGCTGGAAGCGGGATATGCCTCAGTTGGGGAATTCCACTATGTGCATCATCAATTAGGTGGGGTGCGGTATGATGATCCGGCCGAGACAACCCACAGGATCATGGCGGCTGCCACGCAGTCGGGTATTGGCCTGACCCACCTGCCGGTGCTTTATACATATGGCGGTGCGGGGCAGGCTGAACTGGGCCACGGGCAGTTGCGGTTTGGTAATTCGGTTGATGAATTTTCAGCGATTGTAGAGGTGACAAAATCGGCGGCCACAACAATGTTTGCCGATACAATTGTGGGCATTGCCCCCCATTCCCTGCGGGCCACGTCCCCGGATGAGTTGGCGAAAATCACGACGGCTTATGGCGATGGCCCGATCCATATTCACATCGCAGAGCAGCCCAAAGAGGTTGTTGAAATCACCGGTTGGTTGGGCGCGCGCCCTGTGGAATGGCTACTGAACAATCAAAATGTCGCGTCCAACTGGTGCCTGATCCACGCCACCCATATGACCGATACGGAAACCACCGTGCTTGCCAAATCCGGTGCTGTGGCTGGATTGTGCCCGATCACCGAGGCCAACCTAGGCGACGGCCCGTTTAACGGGCCTGGTTATTTGGCGGCGGGCGGGGCATTTGGTCTGGGGTCGGATTCCAACGTGCGGATTTCCCTGACCGAGGAATTACGCACATTGGAATATTCCCAACGGTTGCGGGATTTGCAGCGCAACGTGATGGTCAAAGACACAGGGTCAGTTGGCAAGACGCTGTATCTGGGCGCGGCTGCCGGTGGGGCGCAGGCGCTGGGTCGCAAGGCTGGCGAAATAAGGCCGGGGTATCTGGCGGATATGGTGGCAATCAACAGTCAGCACCCCTATCTTTGCAACTTGACCCCAGATCAGATTTTTGACGGGCTTTGCTTTGCGGCTGATGATAGTGTGATCAGCGATACATGGTCGGCGGGACGCCATATGGTGCAGGGTGGGCAGCACATCAAAAGGGACGCGATTATTGCAAACTACCAAGCGGCGATTGCCCAGTTGAAAACAAGCCTTACGTCTTAGAGAGTGGATAGCAAAATCGAAACCGTGTCAGAGCAAAAGAAACCAGAACCGCAATCATTACATCTGCGGATTTTGCATGATGTTGAGAGCAAGATTGTGTCTGGCGCGTGGGCACCGGGGTTTCGGATACCTTTTGAAACCGACATGGCCAAGGAATACGGATGCTCGCGCATGACGGTGAACAAGGCCCTGACACAGCTTACGCGCGCGGGGTTGCTGGAACGCAATCGCAAATCCGGAACCTTTGTCAAAGCGCCACAATCGCTTTCGGCGGCACTGGAAATCACCAATATCCGCGACGAGGTTGAAAAGGCGGGCAAGACGTATTCCTACCGGTTGCTGAGCGACAATCCAAATGCGTCCAGACCCGATTTTCTGAGCTACCTGGGGGCATCGGCTTTTTGTGAAATTCGCAAAGTGAAATGCCTGCATTTCGCCGATGGCGTTCCATTTTGTTTTGAAGAACGTATCATTAGCAGGACTGCGGTTCCCGAAGTGGAAGCCACTTCATTTGAACAAGAGGCCCCTGGCGCATGGTTGTTCAAAACCGTGCCGTGGAATTCGGCCGAGCACCAGATATCGGCCTGTGCTGCCACGGGGGAGGCGGTCGAGTTTCTGGATATCCCCCCCGGCACGGCTTGCCTTATGGTTGAACGTATCACGCAAAATTCAAAAGGTTACGTCACTTGGGCCAGGCTTTCTTACCCTGGCGAGCAGCACCGGCTTTTTGCCAAGTTTACGCCAACTGGCTAATCTGGGTGAACGGCGATGCAAATCCAGCAATATAGCCAAACCTGCTATGGCCGCACGGCTCTTAGAAAATAGTGCTATTTGGACCAATAACTGTAGATGCCGGACAATGTTTTCAAGGCGCGGTTGACAGGAAATTGTTCGTACGCCGGATGCTCGCGTCGTTTCTGTGAAACGACTGGCGCCCAACACTTTATTTCGGAGGCGCACAAGCGCACAGACAGTCATTTCGAAGAGAAGTGGCCCCTTGAACTTGAGCTGATGATCTCCGCATCGCAGACCACGGGCAGCAGCGACGAGCGTTTCGTGCCACTTACGCCTATTCTGTTGAAAAACTCGGCTTTTTCGTTGGGCAACATCACAGGATAAACG
>CAYYOF010000038.1:0-29787 GCA_964473185.1 uncultured Marinosulfonomonas sp.
TTCATTTTTCATATGGATCGTAGAATGTAATACAGATCAAGTATTTTGATGAATACAGCCAAATCGATCACGAAACCGAAAGGATCGCACCATGACCATGACAACTTGCAACACCCCCGCCCGCACATTCCCGAAACAGCGTCCCTCGGCGTTTCGCGTGATTGCCCAAATCTTTGCCACACAGGGCCAACGCCGCGCCCTGCGCACTCTGGACAGCGCTGCGCTGAACGATCTGGGTCTGACCTATGCCGATGCAAAACGAGAGGCAAACCGTGCGTTTTGGGACGTTCCGGCCACTTGGCGGCAGTAATCTGCGTTAAATTGTGCCAATTGTGCGTATTCCGTACGGAAATCCTTGAAAAACAGGCCATCTTTGCCGATATAGAACGGTGAAGGTGGCCGTTTCCTATGGGCACTGGCCAATATAACTATATCTGGAGGTTTCCATGGCAGACTATAACACCATCCGCACCGGTGCCGGCGTAGGCACGGCTGAGATCGACGCAGGGCTCAAAGCCCATATGAACAAGGTTTACGGCACGATGTCCGTCGGCCTGCTATTGACCGCCCTGGTTTCCTGGGCTGTTGGTACCAACGAGGCATTGTTGCAAACGCTGTTTACCGGCTATGTGCGTTACATCGTTATGTTCCTGCCGCTGATCATGGTTTTTGCCTTTGGCGCAATGATCAACCGTATCTCGGCCGCTGCAGCGCAGCTGTTTTTCTATGTCTTCGCCTCGGCAATGGGCCTGTCGATCTCATGGATTTTTGCGGTGTTCACCGATTTCTCGATCACCCAGACCTTTCTGGTGACCTCGATCTCGTTCGCAGGGCTTAGCCTCTGGGGCTATACCACCAAGAAAGACATCTCTGGTTGGGGCTCGTTCCTGATTATGGGCGTGATCGGCCTGATCATCGCATCCGTCGTGAACATCTTTCTGGGGTCCGGCATTGTGCAATTGGCAATCTCTGCCCTTGGCGTTCTGATTTTCGCAGGCCTTACTGCTTACGACACGCAGAAGATCAAGAATACATACCTAGCGCATGCGCATCACGGTGACAGCGAATGGCTGGCCAAATCAGCCATCATGGGCGCGCTGAACCTGTATCTGGATTTCGTGAACCTGTTTATGTTCATGCTACAGTTCATGGGTGGCCGCGATTAGCACCTGCTAGATAAACAAATGGAAAGGGCCAGCCGTTGCGCTGGCCTTTTTTGTGGGCAATGCAATTATCAAAGGGTCAGGATATGATGAACCGTCGTGATATTCTGGCAGGAAGCGCCGCCTTGGTATTGTCGACGAAAACCGTATCCGCCAAACAATCTCCCGCCTTGCTGGTTCCCGCCGAAGAAGCGCCGCATGAGCGCACCTTCATGCAATGGCCGATCAGCCGAAAAGCGAAAACTGTCAGACAGTGTCGAGGTTTGGGACATCCCGACCGAGAATTTATGGTGCCGCGATGCGGGGCCGATCTTTGCGATTAGGCCGGATGGCAAGCTGGCCGTCAGCCATATCCAGTTCAACGGATGGGGTCGCAAGCAGGTGCACAGGCGCGATAGCCGTATTGCGGCAGAGGTTGCGGCACGGCTGGACCTGCCCTTGATCAGCAGCGGGCTGAAGGGCGAGGCTGGTGGTGTTGAGCAGGACGGGCATGGCCTGCTGATCGCACATGAAAGTTCATGGGTGAATGACAACCGGAACTCTGGGTTAGACAGAGCAGAGGTCGAGGCGCGCTAGCTGGCAGCATATGGCGCGAACCAGATGATTTGGTCGGGCGGGGTATGGGGTGAAGACATCACCGATTACCACATCGACAGTCTGGCACGGTTTACTGGGGCTGGGCGTGTGCTGATCAATCTGCCAAACAGACCTGATATGCATGACCCGTTCCATGTTGCCGCCCTTGAAACACACGATGCCCTGATTGCCGCTGGCCTGAAGGTCGGCGTGATCCCTGAGCCCCATTACCGCCGCGTCAAAAGCATCGACTTTGTCGCCTCTTACGCGAATTACTATGTTTGCAACGGGGCGGTGATTTCCGCCCAGTTTGGCGACCCCAAAACCGATGCCATTGCCGCCGAAACCCTATCGCGCCACTATCCGGACCGCGAGGTTATCACCTTGAATGTGGACCCACTGGGGGAGTTGGGTGGCGGCATTCATTGTGCAACGCAACAGATGCCGAAAGTGTAATCGGCGAAGATGAAGTCAATACAGTCCCTTCGCGTCATATAGCGGTCCGGATCACGCGGCCCTTTACTTTTCGCGCCTGATCGTCCTGAATACCTTACAGATAAGACGTATATTCGTGCCGTAATTACTAGAACCATAGCCATAACGGAATTATTTGCCGGAGATGATTATGCCCCGACTATCTATTCTCACGCTATTTTTCACCCTTGCGCTACTGGCCTTTGGTGTCAGCTGCGCCCGTGCCGAAGTCTGTTCCGAGCGCATAACTTTGGATTTTGCTGATAACCCCGCAGACCATCTGGTCAGCGCCTCTCACCGTCCGTGCGACAGGTTTTGGCAGGGCACATTACCGCAATCCGGTGTTCGGGCCGAGATCATGATCGAGACCGCATTGAGCGATACGCACACCTACGCAACAGAAACCGTGCTTGGCTTGAAGATCGCCGATGCAGCACTGATCAAGCTTGGCTCGGGTGTGCGGATCGGTGACCACATTACCGTTATTCTGGCAAGTAAAAACCTGCCCGCATTTCCCAATTCCGATGCATATGCAGACCTAGTCCGAGGCAATTGTTATCTTGTGATCCTGCCACGTTCCCGCCGTCTTTTGGGACGTCCTGGAGCGTTGGCGTTCATCATGGCACATGAGCTGTTCCACTGTGTTCAGCAAGCTACGCTGCCTTCTGGCGCCGATAACTTATGGTGGAAAGAGGGTTCAGCCCATTGGTTTGCCCATATGGCACAGCCCAATCAGGTGGTGGAAACCTATTCACAGTCGGCCAATAAATTCGAACGGGAAACCGGCGATGATACCCTGCGCCAATTCGAATATTCCAGTTGGCCGTTCTTTGCATGGTATGCCCAGCACACAGGCAATGCCCAAGGGGTGATGCGGTTTTTGGAAGGCCTGCCTGATGGCACACATACCGATGCAACAATCGCAAGCCTGCTGGACGCCGACGCCTGGGGTGAATTTGCCAAACAGTATTCGGCCTATCAGATCAAGGTTACGCCGCGAGTGCCGGTCAATCCGCGCGCGCGCGCGCGTCTGCACCCCACACGCGTCCAACTGGCCAGTGTTGGCGATGAAAGGGACTATCCTTTTCGCCGTCGAACCGGCGCACTGGAACGCTACAAGGTCATCCTTAAGGCAGGCGATTGGCAGTTTTCCACCGAATCCGCTGGCGCGATGTATCTAAGTGAAATCGGCGGCTCTGGTGATCCGGAGCCTGACTGGCAAAAAATTGGCGCCGGAACCGGAGAGTTATCCTTGAGTGTGCCTTGCGGCGAGAACACTGAATATGCGCTTGTCGGGTTTGGCAGCAACCCGGACAATGGCAATTTTGTGCTGACAGCTCGCAAGGTTGGTGATCCTTGCGAGTTGACCTGTGCTGCGCCGCCCAGCGGCCATGATGCCTGTTTCAGCGGCATCTGGCACGAGACCACTCTGGCCATCCCGGGGTTTGCGAAATCCACGCTTGCCGCATCCATTGCCGAAGCGGGCGGGGATCTGAGAGACCTGCATGTGCCGCCGCCCATTGTTACCTTTTTTCCGGGTAGTGATGTGGTGACGGTGGACGCCACCGGAAGCGGCACGGTGGTCATGCGTGGCAGGGAAACCAAGCTTGAAATCACCCTTGGACGGGGTGAATCCACCTGGAGCACATCCGGCGGCAAGTTGCTAATTTGTCCGCAAACCGTCAACATTCGCGGCAATATATCAATCAGTGCCGGTGGCCGGACACAAAACATCCCGTTTAGTCGCAACACATGGCCGTCAGGCAAACCAGAAGGAATTTTGTTTGATTACACCTGTGATGACACAACGGTCACGGTGAACAATGCTGAAAGGGATATTCAGGGGCGGCTGGAACGGCGGTAAGCCGTTTTCCATAAATAAAAAGGCCACGCGAACCGCATGGCCTTCCAATTCTCGATAAAGGGGCAAATCCTACTTGATCTTGCCTTCTTTATACTCAACGTGCTTGCGCACAACCGGGTCGTATTTGTTCACCACCATTTTCTCGGTCATGGTGCGGGCGTTCTTTTTGGTCACATAGAAGTGGCCAGTGCCCGCTGACGAGTTCAGGCGGATCTTGATTGTGGTTGGCTTCGCCATTTTAATGCTCCTAAAGCGGGGGGCGCATTGCGCCCAATCAATCTACAAGTCCTGCCTTTTAGCGCCCCTGTGTCCCGAGTCAACAGCAATCCGTTGAAATAAGCGACTGCGGGCGCATTGTTCAATTATTTTCATGCCACCGCCAAGGATCGTTCGCCCAGTCGCGTCATAAGTATAAGCAAACAAAATACAGGGTGAATGAAATGATACAAAACCGCATGCTGCATATCGTGGTGCTGACCGTGGTCATGACCATCGGCGCGGTCATGGGCACACAGGCCAAATCAATCGAGACCTCTTACGGTATTGATCATTTTAAGGACACCCAGTGGCGGGTTGATAAATTTGGCGGTGGCCCGGCGGTCCGTGGATGCGCGCATTATGTGCATTGCTTTTTCTGAGCGGGAATTCATGATCAGTCTGTTTTTTGGCCAACTGGAAACACTGGTTCCACAGGATGAAAACACCCTCAGGCTGGGAAACAGTCGCGGTGAATATATTATAGCAACCCGCAGTGTTTCCAATCTTTGAAGGAGCCATCGTTATGGCATCAGTTTTGGCACACGGAAAAACATTCATATTGTTTGGTTACGTCGCCCTGACACTCACCACAGCGGGCGCGGTTCTGGCGCAATACGCAATGAGCGCCCTTCCCGTCAAAGATGCCCCGCTGTCCATCGTGCTGCAGGGCGGGCCATTTATTGAGGAAAGCCTACTGGACTGCACCTATGACCACTTTACCCGTGACCGCATGTCTTACTGGTTTAATATTTCATGGGGCGATGACACCATCAGCGATCTGCAAAGCGAGCCGGACGGGGAAAGCTGCGCCGATATCGGGCATCATACCTATGATAAGGCGGGGCGTTACGAGATTGGCGTCTATATTGACGCCCTCGGGAATGTGGGCCAACCCGTGCCACTCTATAACAGGGCGGCCGTTGTGGTCATCGGGGAATGATATGCGCGGATGGCCTATAAGCCGGATTTTGTATCCGTCAGGTTGCCCTGACGAATGATGACCATTCCTCTGCGCCTGCTGTTACCAACAGGCTCTAGCTGCCAACCCGAACCTTCAAGGCCAAAACGGCCCTGGGCTTCTCGCCCGCGAGGTTCCTATTTGGCATTGCTCCCGGTGGGGCTTGCCGTGCCATCCTTGTTGCCAAGGACGCGGTGGGCTCTTACCCCACCGTTTCACCCTTACCTGTGCATGCACAGGCGGTCTGTTTTCTGTGGCGCTTTCCCTCGGGTTTCCCCGGCCGGGCGTTACCCGGCACCGTCGTTTTGTGGAGTCCGGACTTTCCTCGCTTGCCTTAAGCAAACGCGGCCATCCAGCCATCCGCGCATGGCTAATTTAGGAGGTTAGCAGCGGTTGGTCAACGGGGAAGCGGCTGGCAAGGTCAATTGCCATCGCCAAATCCACATCGTCCGGTGGACCAGGTGCCCCCGACAACCATGGACGGTATCGCAGACGGAACGCTGTCAAGAGGGTTTCATCGTCACAATCTGCGGTCATCCCAAGGGCTCTTAACGTTTCTACTATTCCGGAATTGTGGAACTGTTTAGAATCGGCATTTGGCCAGATCGACAGCCCGGCCATTGCCAATCGATACCAGTCAAATCGCGCACCCGGATCAATCTTGCGCCCTGGTGCCATGTCAGAGTGGCCAATGACGCGCATCGGCGGGATAGCCCAGCGGCGCATGATGCCCGCGAGCAAGTCTTCCAATGCGGCCATTTGTGGCTCGGAAAACGGGGTAAATCCGGTGTTGGCCATCTCGATCCCGATCGAGTGCGAATTCACATCCGTCACAGCCCCCCATCGGCCCGCACCAGCATGCCACGCACGCTGTGCCTCCTCCACCAGCGACAACACCTCGCCCGCCTCGGAAATCAGGTAATGCGCCGATACCTCGTGATCGGGCGAACACAGCCGCTCACAGGCCGCCGTAGCGCTTTCCATTGCGGTATAATGCAACACCACCATATCGGGTAGTGCGCCATCGCGGCGCGCCCCGAAATTGGGCGACGGGTGCGGGGTGATGATCACCCCTACCCTCTAACCGGCTTTGGCGTTGCGGAACGGTTGTGGATCCCATGAGCAGGCGAAACCGTCGCCATCAGGGTCCAGACCTTTGCGGTCTTTTTGTGGGCCGCCATTTTTCAGGAACTCGGCCTGCGCCAAATCAGGTGACGGGTATTTCAGGCAGTTTTTGACAAACCGCGACTGGGCAAACACCAGAGAGCGCCGATATTGCGCCTCACCGACACGGTTGGTTGTCGAGAGTGCAAACTCGACCACACTGGCCCCGCGCCCGCCGCCTGTCGGCACGGCTGTTGGTTGGATCTGGACATATTGTGCCCGCTGCTGCTCCAGCCGCTCACGGTCGCTTTCAATCGATTCACGGCCCGAAACGGCATCGAAATCCTGCTCGTCCGAAATGCTTACGTTATTGGTGTTGGTTGCGGGTGTTGCCGCCTGTTGCGTTTGCGCAGCTGGTGGTGTCGTTGTTGTAACCGTTTCGCCGGATATAGCATTGCTCGGTGGCGCAGTTTGGCCGCGCAATTCGGCCTCGCGTGCCGCCCGCTGTTGCTCATAGCTGGTATAACCGCCGAACCCGACACCGCCGCCGGAATCGGGCACCTTTGGATCACAAGCCCCTAGGGCCAGCACCATTATGGCTGGAACAAATAACCGCATCGAATTACCCTTTTCCTTTTTGGTCTTCACGCTGACTACCACCATTTTGACGGTTTGGAAACAAAACCGGCAGCACGCTCAAGCGCATAGGCAACATTCAGCAAATCGCCTTCTTCCCACGGCCGACCAATCAGTTGCAGCCCCAATGGCAAACCCTGTTTGTCCAGCCCCGCCGGAACCGAGATACCGGGCAGGCCTGCAAGATTCACCGTGACGGTGAACACATCGTTCAAATACATCTGCACCGGATCGGCATCGGCCATTTCGCCCAGCCCGAATGCGGACGACGGTGTGGTCGGTGTCAGGATCGCGTCAATACCTGCGTCAAACACTTGTTCAAAGTCGCGCTTGATCAGGGTGCGCACCTTGCGGGCGCGGTTGTAGTAGGCGTCGTAAAACCCTGCCGACAACACATAGGTGCCGACCATCACGCGGCGCTGCACCTCATGGCCGAAGCCCTCGGCGCGGGTTTTTTCGTACATGTCGTCGATGCCGTCGCCTGCCGCCAATTTGGCGCGGTGGCCGTAGCGCACCCCGTCATAGCGGGCGAGGTTCGAGGACGCTTCGGCGGGCGCGATAACGTAATAGGCGGGCAGCGCGTATTTGGTGTGCGGCAATGTGATGTCGATGATCTCGGCACCTGCGTCTTTTAGCATTGCGGTGCCATCGGCCCAGAGTTTTTCAATCTCGTCCGGCATACCGTCCATACGGTATTCCTTTGGAATGCCTATCTTTTTACCTTTGATGTCGCCTGTCAGCGCTGCTTCAAAATTCGGCACAGCCAGATTGGCGCTGGTCGAATCCTTGGCGTCATGCCCCGACATTGCTTCAAGCATAATAGCCGCATCGCGCACGGATTTTGTCATCGGGCCGGCCTGATCTAATGAGGAAGCAAACGCCACCACGCCCCAGCGCGAACAACGACCGTAGGTCGGCTTAATGCCGGTGATGCCGACAAAAGCGGCGGGTTGGCGGATCGAACCACCGGTATCGGTGCCGGTTGCGCCAAGGCACAAATTGGCGGCCACGGCGGCGGCGGACCCGCCCGACGAGCCACCCGGTGTCAGGTCTGATGTGTCATTGCCACGACGCCACGGGTTGACCACATCGCCATAGGTCGAGGTCTCGTTTGACGACCCCATCGCGAACTCGTCCATGTTCAGTTTGCCCAGCATGACTGCGCCGGAATCCCAAAGTTTCTGGGTGATCGTGCTCTCGTATTCCGGCTTGAAACCTTCCAGAATGGCCGAGCCTGCTTGCGATAAAACACCCTTGGTGCAGAACAAATCCTTGATGCCCAGCGGTATGCCGCACATGGCGGGGGCATCGCCGGATTTCAGCCGCGTATCGGCGGCTTTAGCCTGATCACGGGATATTTCAGGGGTGTTGTGAACAAAGGCATTCAGGGCGTTCGAGCCCTCGATTGCAGTCAGGCAGCTTTCGGTCAGTTCCAGCGCAGTGATGTCGCCAGCGCGCAAACGGTCACGGGCATCCGAAATGGTCAGGATGTTCAGGTCAGTCATATCGGCTACTCCACCACTTTGGGCACGGCGAAAAATCCCTCGCGGGCGTCCGGTGCATTGGCAAGGATTTTCTCCTGCTGGTAGCCGTCCGTAACCACATCATCGCGGCGTTTCAGTCGCGCGGGTGTGACGGATGTCATCGGCTCTACCCCGTCAACATCAACCTCGTTCAACTGCTCGATAAAGCCAAGGATGGCGTTGAATTCTTCGGCAAGCGCTGGCAGCGCTTCGTCCGCGACCCTGATACGGGCCAGATGCGCCACGCGGGCGGCGGTTTCCTTGTCTATCGACATCTGTCGTCTCCGGTTTGTCTGTTTGGAATTGCTTTAGCGGGGTGCGGCGCAGGTCGCAAGGCTGTGGTTTATCCGATCACTGGTTTTTGTGGGAAGGGTGGAGCCTCCGGCGGAGGTATTTAGGGCAAGAAGAAGGTCAGGGGCGGCGCGATTTGAAGAAATCCTTGAGCAGGGTTTCTGCGGCATCTGCGTTAATGCCATCGTAGATTTCCGGCACGTGATGCGCTTGGGGATGGGTGAAAATGCGCGGTCCTTGGGCAATGCCGCCGGATTTCGGGTCGGAGGCGGCGTAGTAGAGGCGATTGATACGGACCGCCGAGATGGCCATGGCGCACATCGGGCATGGCTCGAGCGTCACGTAAAGGTCGTATCCTGCCAAGCGTTCCGAACCAAGGGCAGCACAAGCGGCGCGGATGGCGAGGATTTCGGCGTGCGCGGTCGGGTCATTGAGTTCGCGGGTGCGGTTGCCAGCGCGGGCGACAATTTCGCCATTTGGCGCAACGATCACTGCCCCCACAGGCACTTCGCCGCGTTTGGCGGCGGCAACGGCCTGCTCAAGGGCGGCGTCCATATGGCTGTTGAATTGGCTCATGGGGTTAGGTTTGCCCTGTGTTGCGGATTTTGCCAAGCTGCTTTTCATTTTCGGATGCGCGGGTTAGAGCGGGGCATGGAAAATGAAACACCAAAAGGCGAGCGTATCGCCAAAGTTATGGCGCGGGCTGGTCTGGCATCGCGGCGCGAGGCCGAGCGGATGATTGCGGCGGGCCGCGTTACTGTGAACGGCAAGCTGATCGACAGCCCTGCCCTGAATGTCACCCCTGCCGACAAAATCGTGGTCGATGGCGCGGAAGTTGGCGAGCCTGACGTGGCGCGGCTGTGGCTGTATCACAAGCCGATCGGTCTGGTGACCACCGAGCGTGATGAAAAAGGCCGCGATACGGTGTTTGCCAATCTGCCCAAGGATTTGCCCCGCGTGGTCAGCGTCGGGCGCCTCGACATCAATTCCGAAGGGTTGTTGCTGTTGACCAACGATGGTGGCGTCAAGCGCAAGCTGGAGCTGCCCGCCACCGGCTGGTTGCGCAAATACCGCGTTCGGGTGAATGGCCGCCCGAATGACAAGGCGCTGGAGCCATTGCGCAAGGGGGTAACCGTGGATGGCGAGCGGTTTCAGGCCTTTGATGTGGCAATTGACCGCCAACAGGGGGCAAATGCGTGGCTGACGGTTTCGTTGCGCGAGGGCAAAAATCGCGAGATCCGGCGAGCGCTAGGCGAGGTTGGCCTGAAGGTGAACCGTTTGATCCGGGTCAGTTACGGCCCGTTCCGGCTGGGTGAGGTAAAGGCGGGCGAGGTTGAGGAAATCAAGCAACGCGTGCTGCGCGACCAGTTGGGGATGAAGGCGACACCAAGCCAGAAGCCCAAACCAAAGCCCGCGCGGCGGCGTAAATAGGCAGTTTGCAAAGCCATCCCATGCCAGTATGTATCGTAAAAGCAATTCGAGTTTATGGTGAACTCGAAGCGCTCTAATTGTATTTATGTAGCCAAAGGCGCGTGACATGACCGATCTATTAACACTTGAAAATGCCGGTAACCTGATGGTGTTGATTTTCCTTCAGGCCGTTCTGGGGTTCGATAACCTGCTGTATATCAGCATCGAGAGTAAACGCGCGCCTGCCGAGAAACAAAAAGCGGTGCGCTATTGGGGCATCATCATTGCGGTCGCGCTGCGGGTGGTGCTGCTGTTTGTGATGATCAAGCTGATCGCGGCAATGTCGGCGCCGTTCTATATCTTTAACTATCCGGGGATCATCGAGGGCGGCATCAACTTTGCCACTTCAGTGTTCATCGTCGGCGGTGTGTTCATCATGTATACGGCATTCAAGGAAATCACCCACATGCTGTCGGTTGAACACCTAGACGCAGATGTCAGCCACAAAAAGGGCAAATCAGCCACGCAAGTGGTGGTGATGATTGTGGTCATGAACCTGATCTTTAGCTTTGATTCCGTGCTGTCGGCGCTGGCGATCACCGATGTGTTCCCCGTGCTGGCGATTGCCATTCTGGTGTCGGGCCTTGCCATGTTGGCGCTGGCCGACGGGGTAACGGCCTTTCTGGAAAAGAACCGCATGTATGAAGTGCTGGGCCTGTTCATTCTGCTGATTGTCGGCGTGGTGTTGTTGGGCGAGGCTGGCCCCGCCGCGGCCCACGCCATGCATGACGACAGTTTGCAGATCAAAATCTTTGGTCACGCGTTGCTGCCGATGTCGAAAACCACGTTCTATTTCTCGATTGTAGTGCTGGTTCTGGTCGAAATGATCCAGTCAGGTTACGCGCGCAAACTAGATGCCGAACGCAAGGTGGATTACAAAGACTAGCGACGTTTGGTCGGGCTGGTATGGGCGCTGTAAATAGCCTATAGATGTCAGGACACTAGGGGGGATTTATGTCTGGAAGCGGGCTTCAAAAACTGTCGTTTACATTGCTGGTCGGGCTGATCTTTTACGTCTCGCTGTTCGGAGCCGTATGATGCCAAAGCGTTTTGGTGGAAAATTCAGCCCCGATTCTGACATTGATCGCGGCAATAAACCCACAAGCATTCCGGCAGATATCGGTGCTGGCTGGCGGGCCAACATCCTGTTCTTTGCCCCACTACCATTGATATTTCGCGCGTTTTTCAAAAACCCTGAAGGGATGGCATTAACCTTGCTGGCCTTTGGCGTGCTCATCTTGGCCGCTTGGCTGACCCGTGACGGGGTCAGGGCACACAGGGCATATGACGCACGGCGCGTCGCACGACGCCCCGCCATCCCGCGCAAGATCTTCGGCTCAGCCCTAATCGGGATCGGACTGTTTATCGCAGGCTACGCGGCGAGTGGGATGTTCAATTCGCTGATCTTCGGGTTTCTGGGCGTGGTTTTACACGGCTTTGCCTTTGGCCCCGACCCGATGCGCGACAAGGGGATGGAGGGCATCGACAGCTTCCAGACCGAGCGCGTCGCCCGTGTGGTGGATGAAGCCGAGAAACATCTGGCGGCCATGTCGGATGCGATTGTGCGGGCCGGTGATCGCAAGGTCGAGGACCGCGTGGCGCAATTCCAGATCACGGTGCGCGATATGTTTCGCACCGTCGAGGAAGACCCGCGTGATTTGACTGCGGCGCGTAAATACCTAAGCGTCTATTTGCTGGGCGCGCGCGATGCGACAGTGAAGTTCGCCGATCTATATGCCCGCACCAAAGACAAAAAAGTGCGCGATGATTACGAGGCATTGTTGAGCGATCTAGAGGACAACTTTGCCGCCCGAACCGAAAAATTGCTGCTGGATGATCGCAGTGATCTGGATGTTGAAATAGAAGTGCTGCGCGAACGTTTGCAGCGTGATGGTATACACTTAAGGAGTAAGTAACGATGACCGAGACAACCCGCCAAAAGGCCGAACAATCGCTTAAGATGATCGAAGAAGTCACGGCCGTGGTTCTGGCTGAGCCCGTGGGCGAGATTGTGCCGTTGAAGGGCGCAAAGAAACCCGTTGCCGACGCGATCAAGAAGCGCATGGCCGAGATCGACATGGGCAACACCAACTCGATCATCAGTTTCGGGTCTGCCGCCCAAGAAGAATTGCGCGAGATTTCGCAAGCCATGCTGGTCGATGTGCGCAACAAGGATGTCGGCCCTGCGGGGGACAGTCTGCGCAATATGGTCACCACCATTCGCGGGTTTTCGGTGTCAGAACTGGACGTGCGGCGCAAGCTTTCATGGTGGGAAAAGCTGCTGGGGCGCACGGCCCCGTTCGCCAAATTCCTGTCGCGGTTTGAAAAGGTGCAAGGCCAGCTGGATATGGTCACCAATGATCTGTTGGGCCACGAACACAAGCTGCTGAAAGATATCAAATCTCTGGATATGCTCTATGAAAAGACGCTGGATTTCTATGACGAACTGGCGCTGTATATTGCGGCGGGCGAAGAAAAGCTGAAGCAACTGGATGAAAAAACCATCCCGGCCAAGGCCGCCAAAGTCGACAAAGCCCCCGAGGGCAAGCAAGTCATGCAAGCGCAGGAACTGCGTGATCTGCGGGCCGCGCGCGATGATCTGGAGCGCCGTGTGCATGACCTGAAATTGACCCGTCAGGTGACAATGCAATCACTGCCATCAATCCGGCTGGTGCAGGAAAACGACAAATCGCTGGTCGCCAAGATCAACTCGACCCTGGTCAACACCGTGCCGCTATGGGAAACCCAACTGGCCCAGGCCGTAACCATCCAGCGGTCCGCCGAGGCCGCAGGTGCCGTGCGGGCCGCCAATGATCTGACCAACGAACTGTTGACCGCCAACGCCAAGAACCTGCGCACCGCCAACAAAGTCGTGCGCGAGGAAATGGAGCGCGGTGTGTTTGACATCGAGGCGGTGAAAACAGCCAACGCCGAACTGATCGCCACGATCGAGGACAGCTTGCGCATCGCGGATGAGGGCAAAGCCAAACGCGCCGCTGCCGAGGTCGAACTGAAACAGATGGAGGCCGAGCTGAAAACCACGCTTGCCTCGGCCAAGGCCCGTGGCGACAAGGTGGGTGACACCGCCGGTGGCGCGCTGGACGGCGAATAAAGGCAGGATCAGCAGGTAATGGCGAATATACGTAAACGATTGATGGCACTTGTGTCGGCCAGTGTGATCGCACTGGCTGGGTGCGACGCGCGCGCCCCCACGCCATCGCCAGTGCCTCCGTCCCCTATAACGCGGCCCGAACCACCCAAACCCGTAGTAGCCCCGCAGTCCGAAATCAGCCGGAAAATGTCGGCGCATCTATCCCGATTGCAGGCCGACCTGTTGGTGCAGGGGCTGTTGCGGGTTGATGGCGGCGGCCTTGATGTTCCGTTTTCCAAACGCAATCTGGTGGATAATTTCATCCGCGTTGCCCTGTTTGACGAATACACCACGTCAAACGGACATCTGGTGGCAAGAGAAACCGAAAGCCGCTTGCGCCGGTGGGAGCAACCGATCCGGATGAAGATCGAATTCGGCCCGTCCGTCCCACTGGCCCAACGCACCAAGGACCGCGCCAAAATCGGCGCTTATGTCAAACGCCTCTCGCGTCTTACCGGTGTTCCTATCCGGCTAACCAACGGGTTGGCCAACTACAACGTGTTGATCCTGAACGAGGACGAGCGCCGCGCAGCCGCGCCGCGATTGCGCAAACTGGCCCCCGGCATTGGCGATATTTCTGTACGTGCCGTCACGGATATGTCGCGCTCGACCCTATGTCTGGTCTTTGCTTTCTCCAACGACAACAAGACATCGACATATGCCAAAGCGGTCGCCGTCATTCGCGGCGAACACCCCGATCTTATGCGCCTGTCGTGCATCCACGAAGAACTGGCGCAGGGGCTGGGCCTTGCCAATGACAGCCCCAACGCCCGCCCCTCGATCTTCAATGACGACGAGGAATTCGGCCTGCTTACACGACACGACGAACTGTTATTGCGAATACTCTATGATCGCCGCCTGCATGTCGGTATGACCCAGCGCGAAGCACGGCCAATCGTCGAGACAATCGTTGATGAATTATTGGGGGGCGCAACATGACCCCCATATTAAAGGAACATGACCATGGGAATTCTTGATTTTCCACAGATAGGAAATTGCCATGATCAGTGACCTGCTAAAGCCGGAAACATTTGATTTTGTTGCAAAGTTTTTCCTCGCTGGTTACATCGTTATCATAATCAGATCACTTTATGTGGTAGGTGAGCGCCCCAAAGCTACGCAAGTTGTCGCCGAAGCCGTTATTTTAAGTCTTATCAATCAGCTAATTTTTCAAAGCCTGAGCCAAATTTTTGTTTGGATCATTCCATCTCAGTATTATCAATGGATGTGGGCGCGGTTGCCATTCTATTTAGAAGTTGTATTTCTGCCACTGATCTGGGGCTTGATTATCGGCATCAATCTATCGAAAGGATGGAAAAATTCCATTCTACGGCGACTTTCTATGCCAATTGTCAATCCCATTCAGAGGGCGCATGACTTTGCTTTCGGACATGATAGAGAGCCTTGTTTTGTGATCGTAACATTCGAGGATGGAACAGTGGTTCGCGGCTATTTTGGTCAAGAATCTTTGGCTGCAAGTGATCCAAACCGTAGCGATTTATATTTAGAACGCCTATATACGGTAGATAAGGGTGATCAATGGATCGAAACCAATCCAAGCAGGTCCGCTTTGTTAAGCCTGAATGATGTCCGCTCAGTCGAGTTTCTGGATCAACTTACAAATGATGATGACCAAAAAGGAGAAACGAATGCCTAAATCGGAACGAACACTATTGATTGATGGTTATCAAGCCAAACCACGCCCTGCAACTAGCCAGCGAGGCTATCAGGCAACGGGAAAACCCACGTCATCACCACAAACGACTCCTCCAAAATTACCAAACACGCCTTCGGCAGTGCAAAAACCTTCAAAATAACAGGGCTAAATAAATGGGTATTCTTGATTTTCTAACCGGTGAATTTATCGACGTGATCCACTGGGTCGACGACAGCCGCGACACAATGGTTTGGCGGTTCGAGCGCGAAGATCACGAGATCAAATACGGGGCCAAGCTGACCGTGCGCGAAGGCCAAGCCGCTGTGTTTATCCACGAGGGCCAGATGGCCGATGTGTTCACTCCCGGCCTATATATGCTGGAAACCAACAACATGCCGATCCTGACGACCCTGCAACACTGGGATCACGGCTTCAAATCGCCGTTCAAATCGGAAATCTATTACGTCAACACCACGCGGTTTTCCAATCTGAAATGGGGCACCAAGAACCCGATCATCTGCCGCGATCCCGAATTTGGGCCGGTGCGCATCCGCGCCTATGGCACATATACGATCAAGGTGTCGGACCCTGCCCGTTTCCTGACCGAAATCGTCGGCACCGATGGCGAATTCACCATGGACGAAATCAGCTACCAGATCCGCAATATCATCGTGCAGGAATTTTCCCGCGTGATTGCCAGCAGTGGCATTCCGGTGCTGGATATGGCCGCCAATACGCACGATTTGGGCAAACTGGTCGTCACCCAGATCGCCTATATGCTCGAGCAATATGGCCTGTCGATGCCGGAACTCTACATTGAAAACATATCGCTACCCGCAGCCGTCGAGGAGGCGCTGGACAAGCGCACCTCCATGGGGATGGCCGGTGATCTGGGCCGTTTCACCCAGTATTCCGCCGCAGAAGCGATGACAGCCGCCGCCCGCAACCCGAATGGCGGTGGCGGTATGGGCGCGGGTCTGGGAATGGGGATGGGCATGGCGATGGCCCAACAAATGGGCACACAAACCGGCCCTTGGGGTGCAGTTCCGCAACCTGCTGTTGCCGCCCCGCCGCCACCTCCTGCGCCAAGCGTTGAAAAGGTCTGGCATGTTGCCGATGGCACCCAGACTAAGGGCCCGTATTCACGCGCCGATATGGGGCGGATGTTGATGGACGGATCGTTAACCCGCGAAACATTCGTTTGGGCGGCTGGCCAGGACGGCTGGAAAACAGCCGAGGATATTGACGAACTGGCAACGCTGTTCACCATCATGCCACCCCCACCACCTGGGGCCTAAAACAAATGGCCAATGCGCCCGATCCATACCTGACGCCAAATGTCACCGAGGAACACCGTTTCCCTTGCGGGCAATGCGGTGCCGATTACCGCTTTGCCCCGGGACAAGGGCAGCTGATTTGCGATCACTGCGGCAATGAAGCGGTGATCGAAGGGGATGGGAGCCACCATACCCACGCCATAAAAGAACTGGATTTTCGCACCGCACTGGACGCGCATCTGCCCGAAGCCGAAATCGAAGAGACCCGCGTGGTGCAATGCCCCAACTGCGCCGCGAAATTCGAGTTTGACGCCGAAGTCCACGCCGCCGAATGCCCGTTTTGCGCCACCCCCGTGGTCACCGACACCGGAACCCTGCGCCAGATCAAGCCAAAGGCGTTGTTGCCATTTGCGATGGACGAGCGTGCAGCGCGTGGGGCACTTGGTGACTGGTTGGGCGCTTTGTGGTTTGCCCCGAACGGGGTAAAACAATACGTGCGTAAGGGACGGAAATTGCAGGGTATTTATGTACCCTACTGGACCTATGACGCCGACACCAAAAGCCGCTATTCCGGCCAGCGCGGCACTGTATATTACGAAACCCGCACGGTGATGCGGGATGGTAAACGGGCGCAGCAACGGGTGCAGAAAATTCGCTGGCGTTCGGTTTCCGGCCGTGTGGCGCGGTTTTTTGACGATGTGCTGGTGCTGGCCTCGAAATCCTTGCCCAAACGGTTCACCGACGCGCTTGGCCCTTGGGATTTGTCCGAGCTTGAGCCGTACCGCCCCGAATATCTGGCGGGATTCCGCGCCGAGGGCTACACCGTCGAGCTGGCCGATGGCTATCAAGAGGCCCGCGCCATCATGGACAGAATGATCGAGCGTGACGTGAAATTCGACATTGGCGGGGATCGCCAAAGGATCAGTAACATCGACACCGCCATCAGCGATGTAACCTTCAAACACATCCTGCTGCCGGTATGGCTGGCAGCCTATAAATACCGCGGAAAAACCTTTCGCTTTGTGGTCAACGGACGCACGGGAATGGTGCAGGGGCAACGGCCCTATTCCGCATGGAAAATTACATTTGCGGTGATAACCGTTGCCATCATTGCCGGCGTCATCGGCTATCTGATTGCCACCAACCAATAAGGACACACCATGCCGAAAATCCTGTGTTGCGGCGAAGCCCTGATCGATATGCTACCCAACGATAGCGGCTTTACCCCCGTATCCGGCGGGGCGGTTTTCAACACCGCGATCGCCTTGGGGCGGCTTGGTGCATCTGTCGGGTTTTTCAGCGGGCTGTCGTCGGATTTCTTTGGCGATATGCTGCGCGATAGCCTGCAGGCAAGTGGTGTGGATGGCCGGTTTTCCATCACCAGTGATCGTCCATGCACTTTGGCCTTTGTGCGGCTGGTGGAGGGGCAAGCGCAATACGCCTTTTACGACGAGGGCACCGCCGGACGGATGCTGGACACGGGCGACATCCCCGCCCTGCCCGACACCACGCAGGCGCTGTTCTTTGGCGGCATTTCACTGGTGGCCGAGCCTTGCGCCACTGCTTACGAGGCCTTGATGACCTGCGAGGCCCCTGCCCGCGTCACCATGATCGACCCGAATATCCGCGGCGGATTCATCACAGACGAGGCCAACTATCGCGCCCGCATTGAGCGGATGCTGGCACTGGCCGATATCATCAAACTGTCGGACGAGGACCTTCATTGGCTGCGGGGTGCGGGTGATCTGGCAGAATTGGCACATGGGTTCCTTGGCGCTGGCGCAAAGCTGGTTCTGATCACCGAAGGCGCCAAAGGGGCTACTGCCTACACCGCCAAACACAAGTTATTTGTGCCTGCAACAAAGGCCGATGTGGCGGATACGGTTGGGGCAGGTGATACGTTTAACGCAGGGATATTGGCGGCGCTGCATCAGCTGGATATGCTGACCAAAGAAGCATTGGACACTATCGATAAAGCCGCGCTAACCACCGCCCTGACCCTCGCCACCCGCGCTGCGGCCATTACGGTATCGCGCAGCGGTGCAAACCCGCCGTGGGCCAAGGAACTGTAATGAGAGCCTTGATCCAGCGCGTGAGCGAGGCATCCGTTACGGTAGACGGCGACGTGGTTGGTGAAATCGGCACAGGTTTGCTGATCCTCGTTTGCGCCATGCAGGGCGACACCACGGCAAATGCTGACGCCTTAGCTGCAAAAAGCAGCAAACTGCGCATTTTTCCGGATGAGAACGGCAAAATGAACCGCTCAGTGCTGGATATAGACGGGGCGGCACTGGTGGTCAGCCAGTTTACACTGGCGGCCAACACATCGCGCGGCAACCGGCCCGGGTTTTCCGCCGCCGCGTCCCCTGACGAGGGCCGTGCCCTATACGAGCATTTCGCCGATCAAATGCGTGGGCATAGCATAAACACCGCCACAGGCCGCTTTGGGGCGGATATGGCGGTGCATCTGGTCAACGATGGGCCGGTGACGATCTGGATGGATATGTAATCTGTGGCCTTAGCAACGCCGCGAAACCACCATGACCCAGACATACCCGTGGGTATATGCTTTGCCCGCAAGGGCAACACCAAGACCGTAGTGATCCACGCCACGCCCCAACAGCATTATTTTACGGTGACCAGGAGATTCCATCCAGCTTTGAACAGTCTCAAGTGAATCCGTTTGGCCGACTGCAATATTTTCCGCAACCAAGCCACCGTGACATCCCTGCCGACTAAGGCGGCGTTTGGGTCTTGAACCATCCTTGCCCCTATGTGAAAAATAGCCTTGAACCGCCATATCGCAGGCATGAGCTTGGGCCGCTGCCTGAAGTTTTGGATCAAAAGCAAGTGGTTTACGCCCGTGTTGTGCGCGAATATCGTTTGTTAGCTGTAACGCCTTTGCCGCGATTTCGGATGCATTTCCCGGAAGTGCGCAATTTGCAGCATTTGCATTTGAGCCCGTAAAAATTACGGTCGCCGCCATCGCAATGGCGAACATATAATATTTTTTCATCATGTTTTTTTGCCTGTATTTTTAGTGGTGCCTGATTGTAACCCGTTTATTCAAAATTTCCATGGCCATGTTGCGTCCCAGCTGCGGAGCCAAATTTGGTAGTCAAAACCGCCACAGGCCGCTTTGGCGCGGATATAGCAATGCATCTGGTCAACGATGGGCCGGTGACGATCTGGGTGGATATGTGAGCGGTTAGCAGCCGCGTGCAACCACCAAAACCCATAAGTAACCGTGCGTATAAGCCTTGCCAGCATCCGCAATACCTATTCCATACTGGTCCGCACCACGGCCCAACAGAATGTTCTTACGGTGCCCAGAGGAGGACATCCAACCGCTCATCAAGTCCTGCGGGTTAGTCTGTCCAACCGCGATATTTTCTGCAACCAGACCGGCACGGCATCCCTGACGTTGCAAGCGGCGCTTGGGTTTCGAGCCGTCTTTGCCCACATGCGAAAAGTAACCTTTTACCGGCATATCACAGGCATGCGCCTGCGCCGCAGCCTGTAGGGTCGAATTTACGCCCTCTCTTTGAGCGCTCATTGTTAATTAACTGCCCCGCCAATGCAGCCATTTCCGAGGCGTTTGCCGGCACAGCACACCGCGCTGCGTTCGCTCCAGAACCGACAAATGTGAAACATACCGCAATCAATACAGCACCGAGATGGAATAATTTCATAGCGTTCCCTCTAATTTGAAATTAGCTGCTTTCTGCATAGCACAGATAATAAAAGGGACAAAACGGCAAAAAAATACGGGTAAAACAACGACATATAAATACTGGTGGTATCAGGACTTCTTTACGAATTCCGTCAAAATCACGATATGCTGGCCGTTCACCCGCCCCTCGATGTGTCCCTCATTGTCCTGCACCAGCGATATATTACGCACCGCTGTGCCCCGCTTGGCGGTAAAGCCCGCGCCTTTGACGTTTAGATCCTTAATCAGCGTCACCGTATCCCCCGCCGCAAGCACCGCACCGTTGGTATCCCGATGGATCAGGTCGGTTTCCTCATCATCCATCGCCAACCCCGCCTCCGCCCACGTCAGGTTTTCTGGCTCCAGATAAGCGATATCCAGCAAATCACGCGCCCAGACCTCGGTGTTCAGGCGCGACAGTAAACGGTAGGCGGTAACCTGTGCTGCCGCCTCCGTGCTCCAGATCGCGTCGGTCAGGCATTTCCAATGGGGGGCATCCACAATGGCGCCCTCGACCCCGGCGCGGCAGGTGGCACACAGGGTTACGGTCTGGTCGTCCTGTGGCGGCACACCAATCGCTGCCAATTCAGTATCGCTGCCACATAGGGCACAATTGCTTGCAATTTCCGCCATTTGTTCGCCTTCCCGTTTTTTGCATTTGGCCACGGTCTGGAACAAACCGCGCCAAGCGTCAACAGGGGAAAAACTTACGACTTGGTGATATTGGCATCGGCAATAAAATCCATGCCCTGCCGGATGTCAGATGCGATTGCCGCCGCAAAATTATCCCTGTCGCCACAGTCCAGCGCCGCTAGCGCCATGCGGTGATAATCATGGGCGATCCCGCTGTCCTCGAACAGGGTGCAGACCATGCGCATACTGGGCGCATATTGCAGCCAAAGGGATTCAACCAGACGCAAGATCACCGGCGAGTGCGCCCGTTCGTAAATGTGGAAATGGAAGGCATGATTGAGGTGCACATAAGCGCGGGTGTCACTTGTCTCGATCACTTGGTCCAACCGCGCGTCAATCTCGCGTAATTCGGCCAAATCCGCCGCGTCAAAATTTACAAACGCGCGGTAAGCCAGTTCGCGTTCCAGACTGACCCGCGCAAACCTGATGTCGCGGATGCGCTGTTTGTCCAGTTCAGGCACAACGATGGTGCGGCTGTCCTTGAACACCAGTATACCCTCGGCCACCAACCCGCGCAGGGCATCGCGTGCCGGAATGACGCTGATGTCGTGTTCCTCGGCAATACGGCGGATGCTAATCGCCTGCCCCGGTTCAAACCCGCCATCAAACAGGGAACGGCGCAAACGGCGCTGTAAATCATCGGCTTTGGTATTGGGCCTGTATTGTCCAGAATTCCCGACGACCGACATATTTTCCTTATCTAAATTCGTGGCCCCACGAATTTCAACGAATCGCTTGAGTAAAAAGCGCGTCCATACTAGCGTTGACGTGTTATAACACACGAGCACTCGCAAGACGAGAGCCGATCCAACGGGAGAACAACAGATGCGTAAGAACCGGATGCCGATTAGTCGTCGGGCCATGCTAGCAGGCGCTGGTGCCGTCGGCCTGACCCTGAACATGCCCAAAGGCGCGTTTGCCGCTGGGGGCAAACTGAATTTCTATAACTGGGACACCTATATTGGCGAGACCACGATTGAGGATTTCACCAAGGAAACCGGCATTGATGTGCAATACGATCTGTTTGCCGACAATGACGAGCTGTTTGCCAAGCTGCGTAACGGCAATCCGGGCTATGACCTGATCGTGCCGACAAACGACTTTGTTGAACGGATGCTGACTGCCGACATGCTTGTGCCGCTGGACCATAACAAAATTCCGAATATAAAAAACCTTGATCCGGCTTTTGCCAATCCGGCGCATGATCCGGGTCGGAAATATTCGATGCCTTATTTCTGGGGCACCATCGGCATTGGCTATCGCATTTCCAAGGTCAGCAAAGTGCCAGACAGCTGGGCCGATATATATACATCCGACGAATACGCCGGATCCATCGCGTTTTTGAACGAAGCAACCACCATTATGCAAATGGCAATGAAGCTGATGGGCAAATCAATGAACGATTGGTCAGACGAAAACATCGCCGCCGCCGAAGCGATGATTTTGGCGCAAAAATCGCGCATCACCGCATTCGCACCTGACAACGGCCAAGATTTGTTGCTGGCAGGCGAAGTCGATCTGGCGATGGAATGGAACGGCGACATCCTGCAAGCCATGGATGAGGATGACGACATCGGCTATGTGGTGCCAAAAGAGGGCGGATTGCTGTGGGAAGATGATCTTTGCATCCCCAAAGGCGGACCAAACCCTGATGCGGCCCACGCGATGATCAATTTCCTGCTGGATGACAAAGTGGGCGCTGCCAATGCCGATTACGTTTATTACGCCACGCCAAATGCCGCCGCACGCGAGCATCTTGGTCCGGAATATAACGAAAATCCGGCGATTTTTCCATCCGCAGAAACGCTTGCCGTATCCGAGGTCTCGATCTACCCCGGCCAAGAGGTGATCTCCAAAGTCGATGCTGCCTGGACACGCATCAAGGCTGCGGGCTAATCAAACTCTAGGGGCGTGCCACTGGTGCGCCCCTGTTGTCATTCTGGGGGCCAATGGAAAGTTTTCGCAAAAACACACGCGTCTTCATGGCGTTTTTCGGCCCGACTGCCGGATGGCTGGTGCTGTTCTTTTTCGTGCCGCTGGCGATCATCTGGGTCTACAGCTTTGGCGAAAACATATCCCTGACCGAAATCAAAACCACATGGACGCTGGACAATTATAAGCGCCTGTTTCAGCCGGCAATCATCAGCCTGTTCTGGCGCTCGCTTTGGCTGTCTTTTATTTCCACCATAATCTGCATCATGATCGCCTATCCCGTGGCGATGGTGATCGCCACCTCGTCGGCCAAGGCCAAACCGTGGCTGTTGCTGGTGATCATCCTGCCGTTCTGGACCAACCTTTTGATCCGCACTTATGCCCTGCTGAATATCCTTGGCACCCGCGGGCGTTTGAATGACCTGCTGGAATGGTTGTGGAACCTTGGCGACGGGACGCTGGCGTTGATCGGGCTGGGTGGTTATGCCCTGCTTGGGGATGCGTTTCAGCCAGTCAAATTTCTGGGCAACCCCAGTGGTGTGATGATCGGACTGGTGTATGTCTATCTGCCGTTCGCAGTTCTGCCGATTTATTCGTCGCTGGAACGGATGGATCGTAACCTGCTCGAGGCCAGTCTTGATCTGGGGGCCAGCCAATGGCGCACCTTCAGATCAATCCTGCTGCCCCTGTCCATCGCCGGTATTTCCACCGCCGCCATCATCACTTTTATCCCGATGCTGGGATCATTCCTGATCCCGAACCTGTTGGGCCGTGGCCAAGTCGACATGATCGCCAATGTGATTGAACGCCAGTTCAAATCCGCCAATGACTGGCCGTTTGGATCAGCCCTGTCGCTGTTCCTGCTCTACATCACCTTCATCATTCTGGCGGTGCAAGCATTCGCCAGCATGCGTAAAGGGGGCAACCGAGATGGCTAGAAAACGCCGCGACCGCGCAGGCCCGTTTGAATATTCCCGCAAGCTGTCGCTGCGCATCAGTTTCCTGCTCGCGTCCATCTTCCTATACGCGCCAATCATCGTGCTGATCGTGTTTTCCTTCAATAATTCACGCCGTGGCGGCAATGTGATCTGGAAGGGCTTCACCACCAAATATTATGGCAAAGCGTTCAATAACGATTCCCTGATCGAAGCCTTCACCAACACGCTGGCCATCGCCTTTATCTCAACCATTTTCGCCGTTCTATTGGGCGCAATGACCGCCGTGGTTCTGTGGCGGTTCCGCTTCCCGTTCAAACCGGTGTTCGAGGGCATGGTGGCTATGCCCATCGTCATCCCCGAAATCTGTATGGGGGTCAGCCTTGCGGTGTTCTTCTCCAGCTTTGGCCTATACGTGCCGCCGGAATCGCCGTTTCCGCTGAACCTGACCAACATCATTTTAGCGCATATCACCTTTTCATTCCCGTTCGCCGCGATGATCATCCGCACCCGTCTATCCAACTTCAACCGCGAGATGGAAGAAGCCGCCAAAGACCTTGGCGCGACCGAATTTCAGGTGTTCCGCGACATCCTGATCCCGCATATGAAACCGGGGCTGATTGCGGGGGCGCTGCTGGCGTTCACCCTCAGCTTGGATGATTTCGTGATCACCTTTTTCACCTCGGGGCCGAACACTGTGACCTTCCCCGTCAAAGTCTATTCCATGGTGCGCTTTTCGGTGACGCCGGAAATCAATGCAGCATCGACCATCCTGATCCTGATCACGCTGCTTGTCACAGCACTTGCCATGCGGTTCCAAAGTTTTGAAGAGGGCGACAAATGAGCGAAAAACCCATCATTTCCGTGCGCAATATCACCAAACGGTTTGGCAGTTTCACCGCACTTGAGGACATCTCGTTCGACATCCGGCCCGGTGAAATCTTTGCCCTGCTCGGCCCGTCAGGTTGTGGTAAATCCACCCTGCTTCGGATCATCGCAGGCTTGGAAACCGCAACCGAAGGCGATGTGATTATCGGCGGTCAGGACATGACCGATGTGCCCGCCAACAAGCGCCCGGTGAATATGGTGTTCCAGTCCTACGCCGTGTTTCCGCATATGACCGTGGCGCAGAATGTGGCCTATGGGCTAAAGCTGGAGCGCATGCCGAAAGCCGAGATTGCCACCAAGGTCGAGGAGGCGTTGGAACAGGTGCATCTGGCCGAGTTCAGCCACCGGATGCCGGACCAGTTGTCAGGCGGGCAACGTCAGCGGGTTGCACTGGCGCGTGCGCTGGTCAAACGGCCGCGTGTGTTGTTACTGGATGAACCGCTGTCAGCATTGGACGCCAAATTGCGCGACGCGATGCGGCTGGAACTGGTGCATTTACAAGAAAGCGTCGGCGTCAGTTTTGTGATGGTGACGCACGACCAATCCGAAGCAATGGCGATGGCCGACCGCATCGCGGTTCTAAAGGACGGCAAGCTGCGCCAACTCGATAGCCCGACCAGCCTGTATCTGAACCCTTGCGATCAATTCGTCGCCGACTTCATTGGCCGGATCAACATGTTCGACGTGACCAGCCACAGCCGGTCCGGTGATAAAGTCATCCTGCAAACCGCAATCCTTGACCCCGTCACCCTGCCCGCCTCCGCCCTGCCCGACAGCCACGAGACTCTTGCTCTGGCCGTGCGCCCCGAACGGGTAAAGATCAGTACCAAACGCCCGGCTAAGGGCACCTGCGTGCACGGCCAACTGGGTGATGTCGCGTTTCAGGGCGACAGCTCCATCGTGGAAATTGTCCTGCCTGATGGGGGCGCGATCACGGCTCTGGCCAGCGAAGCACAAGCCGCAAAACTGATGAAACTGGAAATGGGCAGCGAGATTTGCGCCTATTGGCAGCCCGAAGACATGCTGCTGCTGCCCGCCAACGCGACCTGACCCGAACAAGAATTCTGACACCTTAATCAAACGAGATCAAAATGACCCTTCTTCACAACATGCCCACCGCTGATCTGCAAAAACTCGATGCAGCGCATCACGTTCACCCGTTCACTGCCAACGCCGATCTGGCTGCCAAAGGCACCCGCGTTATCACCAGCGCCAAGGGGGTGTTTTTGCGTGATAGCGATGGCATTGACCTGCTGGATGGCATGGCCGGCCTGTGGTGCACCAACATCGGTTATGGCCGCGATGAACTGGCCGATGCGGCGCATGCGCAAATGTTGCAACTGCCCTATTACAATACGTTTTTCCAAACCGCCCACCCGCCGGTGATTGCCCTGTCGGCCAAGCTGGCGCAGCTGGCCCCGGGGGATTTAAACCATGTGTTCTATGCCTCGGGCGGATCAGAAGCCAACGACACCAACATCCGCCTTGTGCGCCATTACTGGGCAATCAAAGGCAAGCCGGACAAAAAGGTGATCATCTCGCGTCATAACGCCTATCACGGCTCGACCATGGGTGGGGCCAGCCTTGGCGGGATGTCGGCGATGCACGCCCAAGGCGGGCTGCCGATCCCTGACATTTCATTCATTGATCAGCCGTTCTGGTATGGCGAAGGCGGTGATATGTCGCCCGAAGACTTCGGTCTGGAACGCGCCCGCCAGCTTGAGGCGAAAATTGCCGAGCTGGGCGAAGACAAGGTCGCCGCCTTTATTGCCGAGCCTGTGCAGGGCGCTGGCGGTGTGATCATTCCACCGTCCACCTACTGGCCCGAAATTCAGCGGATTTGCGACGCCCACGACATCCTGCTGATCGCGGACGAGGTGATCTGCGGCTTTGGGCGCACCGGCAACTGGTTTGGCTCGGAAACCTTTGGCATCCGCCCCGACATCATGACCATCGCCAAGGGGCTATCCTCGGGCTATGCGCCCATCGGTGGCTCGCTGCTGTCGGACGAGGTCGCCGACGTGATCGCCAATGGCGGCGATTTCAATCACGGCTATACCTATTCCGGCCACCCCGTCGCCTGTGCCGTTGCGATGGAAAACCTGCGTATCATGGAAGACGAACACATGGTTGAACAGGTGCGCGATGTTACCGGCCCCTATCTGGCGCAAAAATGGGCACAACTGGCTGATCATCCGCTGGTGGGCGAAGCTGTCAGTGTCGGAATGATGGCCAGCCTCGCCATGACCCCCGACAAGGCCGCCCGCGCCGCCTTTGCCGCCGATAAGGGCACCGTGGGTTTGCGTTGCCGTGACCGCAGCTTTGCCAACGGGCTGGTCATGCGCCATGTCGGTGACCGGATGATCATCGCCCCGCCGATTGTGATCAGCAAGGGCGAGATTGACCAATTGATTGATCGCGCGTCCATCGCATTGGATGAAACACTGGCCGGTCTGAAACAGGACGGGCTGATGTCTACGGCAGGGTAGATATGGCCGCGCGGTATTTGCGCAAATGGTAAGGAACTCCATACTATACAAAATCCGCCATTCGTGAACATTGTTCCAAACCATGACAAACAGGTTTGGCGCTGATGAAAAAATTTACACGAAGAGCGGCATTGATCGGTAGCGGTGCTGTGGTTGGCGGTTTTCTGACCAACGCCATGTCGCCGTCTAACCCGACCCTTGCCGGCACACGCTCGATCAAACCGGCGGGGCTGGGTGACATCCTGAATGACGCCAGCGGCCTGAGCGAAACACCGTTGTTTCGCCATGTGATCATTCAGGATGATCGCGGCGATACGCTCCGAGATGGCCGAGGCGCGCGACAATGGGCGGTGCGTCAATGTAGGTGCGGCCCGCCATTCGATGAGGGGACAGGCCATCCCCCGCGATGGCCACGCAATCAGCTTTGACAATGGTCTGGTTGAACCCGACACAGCCAACCAGCAGATGCGTGTTCATACCGGTGCGCGGTGGCGCGATGTTATTGCCCGCGCCGATCCATTGGGGTTTGGCCCTAAAGTCATGCAATCCAACCATGATTTTGGCGTGGCCGCGACGTTCTGCGTCAACGCCCATGGCTGGCCAGTGCAACAAGGGCCAATGGGCAGCACGGTTCGCTCATTTGAGATGGTTTTGCCCAATGGCGAGCTGGTGACCTGTTCGCGCACCCAAAACGCGGAGCTGTTTGGCATGACAATGGGCGGCTACGGGCTGACTGGTGTGATCACCCGTATGGACGTAGACCTCGCCGCCAACCAGCGGTTGGAGCCAACCTTTGAAGAAATGCCTGCCGAGGCCTTCGGGGCGAGGTTTATCGAGGCGCTTAACTGCACATTTCTGCCGTTGGTGCATGTCACAGCAAACGGCGGCTCCCAACCCCAAAGCGGACTCGCCTATCCGACACCTAGGGCGGAATGCGGACTTTCGCTGCGAAATGCACAAACGACTGGTGTTCGGATGAAGTCGAGCTTCAGGGCTTCCGGTCCAATGGCTGCTCTGGACGCATCGCGACACATCCTAGTTTGGTTGCAAAAGCGAACGGCCCTATACCGGCCTTGGAGATATGTTTCCGAATTCACCGATTATCAAGGTTCCCCGATTTATATCATTTAGGAACTTTTAGCGCCTTCGGAGGAGTGACGTTGAGATGTCAATCACGTCACAGTTTAGGAGCAGTCTTCGGCCTTTCAAATCAATTCAGGTTGTCCAAATTGTAGCTGCACCCCAGATGATCAGAACTCCCCCCGCAAACTTGCTGATATAGAACTGCGGCGGTGCCAGTTTTTCGACCAGTACATAGAGTGCCAGTCCAGTGATCCACATCAGGTTCATTACGCCACCAAAAAATAGCAATGCCATTAGAAACCAGCAACAGCCCAGACAGAACGCACCGTGCAAAAGGCCCATTTTCACGGCTCCGATCCGCCCAGGCATCCAATGCCCCGCCCCATGACGAACTGTATCGGCGTTTGGCAGTGGCGAAGGCAGGCGTCTTTGACCGGCAAGAACTGATAAGCACCGGCAGAGATAAGCAGGATCGCGCCCAATATCTGGCTGGTGCTTTGCATCATGCCGTCCAGCAACATGTTTGACGTCAATGCCCACTGGGCGAATGTGGCAACTAGACTGAAAAGCCCCAGACAATCAAATAGCCAGCCGCAAATATGAACGTGGAGGTGCTGACCGCACCTTTGTTTACCGTAGTAAATAACAATATCATCGGTGCGGCACTGGGCAGCATCATTGCCACCATCATCACCCATCACATGATGAACATCAGTACCGCATATTCCGGCGTCGAGTCTGCGCTGGGCACCATCATTTTCATGCCATCAGGCATCGCCATGCCTACATCCATGTCCATGCCTGCCCCAGTCAGAATATAGGCCCAGGACAGAATGATAACCAGAGTCAGACCGCTCAGACCACAACACGGTCGCGTTTCATCAGGGATTCGAGCATTTTGGCCTCCAGTTATCAAACTTGCTTAACGCAACTATGTCAGGCTGCTTTGCGTACAGGACCGCTGTTGGTCAGATGCAGATGTGCGAACTGACCATAGCTGTCCGACATATCCATCTTGATGGCACTGCTGGCTTTGCCAGTGCCAGCGCCCATTTCGGCAATCAGATATTCAAACCCATGGGGAATATCTATACGGGCCTGATGGATATCGCCGGTGACCGGATTTCGGATCGGCGCGCCCGACACTTCAATCAGACCCGGTACACTCACCCTAGCGGTCCGGTTCTCAACGTTGATTTCCAGATCAATTGGGGCGAACACCGGATCATGCACGGTTGTCATGGTCGAGATAAAGACCGAGAACATGGTTGCCATCGGCTCGGTCTCCTGACCGGTCATGATCTTCAGAATGGCATCCTTTTGCGCGTCCGTTGCTGACGCGTCGACAATGGCCTCGATCGATCCGTTACCTTCATGGATGGCACCGGGCCAGGACAGGATGCCTATGGCTTTGACGCCCGCCAAATCGACATCGCCGAAATGACCCTCGCTCACCTCAAAACTGGCGATGGCTGTGCAATCTCCGTGGGTTGGCAGCGCGTTGAACTGGCAGGGACAGCCATAGGCGCAATTGCAATTTACGAATTCCTTCATTTTCAGTTCCCATGGGATCGTGATTTTTCCTCCTTTTAATTGAATTTGGGGCTGACCCAGATAACTCAAAAAAGGGGTTATCATGGGCCGCATGCGAAA
>CAYYOF010000039.1:0-28623 GCA_964473185.1 uncultured Marinosulfonomonas sp.
CACAACACCCGCGTTACCGCCGAATTGGCCATCGCCATGACCCGCATGTGGGAGTTGGAGGCTATCCAGACCGTAGGTGCCGGACAATCAGGCGTGGCCGATGCGGCAACACTGGCTGAAGAGCGTCGCTATATGGATTTCACCTTACCCAATCTGTCGGTGGAGTAGACACCTATGACATCTGAGGTCGAAATCATTGAGGAAGAACTGGTTTATGGTGCCCGTCGCCGCGAACTCATGTGGCAAAAGCTGGGATTTGCAGGGCTTGGATTTGGCGTTATTGGCTGCTTGGCCGCTGCTGGTGTCGCTGTCCTAGACGTGGATCCGCCGCCCATGATTGTACCATTTGATACTGAAACCGGCATGGCACTTCCCAATGCCATCGTCAGGGCCGTTTCACTCACGGAACGCCCCGCTATCATTGAGGCACAAGTCTATCGCTATGTCATCGATCGCGAGACCTATAACCAGCTCGACAATGATGTGCGCGTGCGCACGGTGCTGGATCAATCCGATGGCGCTGCCGCAACCGGTTTGCGTGCGCTTTGGACCAGCGGGCATGAAGCCTACATCTGCGTAGATAAAACTCAGTTCGCGTAGCGTTCGAATGTTTTCAGATGCCTGAGGCAGGCGGCGACTTGATCAGCAAATACTGCTCACCACGCATCTCATAGGCACGTTCTTGCATCGCACGCATGCCCAGCTCGTTGGATTTGGTCGAGGAGCCGTTTGTTGCGTACTCTACAGATACGGATGGAATTTGCTTCATTTTATACCTCAGTCAAAACTTGATCAAGAAATCCAGGAGCGGGGAAAATTCCACAACATACTGAATAACAACAATTTATTTACAAGCGATACTTCATCGCGATCTCTGAATGCTCTCATAATCAAAACCCAATCAAGAACTTATGCCCAAAAGGGCAGATACCCTGTGCTTTGCTGCGATCTCTTGGATCGTCCGGTCGCCGCGCAACGCCTCAAGCGCGACCTTGGCTTTAAACTGATCTGAAAACTTCCGTCGTTTCGTCATTTCTGTATTCCTTTGTCATCTTGGAATACACCTTAACAGACTGTCCGATTTTGCAGGACCACTTCAAAGCCACTATTAATTTTGTGATCGGAGCGAGGCAACACCGCATCCTCACATAGAAACAACGCCACCGCCTTACCGACCCCCTTGGCTCGCAATTTAGGTGCCACCTCTCGCAGCCGCTGTGCGCGTCGCACCAGATCATGGGTCAGCCGCACGGCATCTTGCGCCCCACGCGCAACTGCCCGATGACAGGCTAGCGACAACACCACGTCACCACAGATCAACGCCGAAGCTTCTTCGCGCGGAAACGCCACCAAGACCAAGTCAACTGTCCTTGCCGCCTGAGCGACTGGACTGTCGCCCTGCCCCCTTCCACTACCCATAAAATTATCCAGTAGACCTTTGCCCCGTTCCACGGGCATAAATGGGCAAACCATTAAGGCACCCGATATGAAAATCGCAAACCGCATCATTTCCCCCGACCGCCCCCCGCTGGTGATCGCCGAAATCGGCATCAATCATGGTGGCAGCCTAAAGGTGGCCAAGGAAATGGCGCGTCTGGCCGCCGCATCCGGTTGCGAGATGGTCAAGCACCAGACCCACATCGTAGCGGACGAAATGACCGACGAGGCCAAATCGATCTTTCCGCCCAATGCGGATGTGTCGATCTGGGAGGTGATGGAGCGGTGCGCCCTGTCCAAAGACGACGAGATCGCGCTGAAAGAATATATCGAATCCCTCGGCATGATCTTTATCTCGACGCCGTTCTCGCGCGCTGCCGCCGATTTCCTGAACGACATCGACGTGCCCGCCTTCAAAATCGGCTCGGGCGAGGCGGATAATCTGCCGCTGATCCGTCACATCGCGGCATTCGGCAAACCGGTGATCATGTCAACAGGCATGCAAACCATTGACAGCGTGCGGGCCTCGGTGCAAATCCTTGAGGATGCGGGCATTGAATACGCGCTGCTGGAATGCACCAATCTGTATCCATCGCCGCCTGAAATCGTCTCGCTCAAGGGCGTGACAGACCTGCAAACCGCCTTCCCCAACGCCATTGTTGGGTTCTCCGACCATTCCATCGGGCCAGAAATGGCGCTGGCATCAGTCGCGCTGGGAGCGTGCATTCTGGAACGCCACTACACCGACACCCGTTACCGCATCGGGCCGGACATCATCTGCTCGATGGACCCCGCCGAGTTGCGCCTGCTGATTGACCGGTCACGCGAAATCCACACCGCCCTGCACAACGACAAACAGCGCACCGGACCCGAGGAATACGTCTATGCCTTTGCCCGCGCATCCGTTGTGGCCGACCGCGACCTGCCCGCAGGCCATGTGGTAACCGAGGCCGACATCTGGGCACGGCGCCCCGGATCGGGCGACATTGCGGGCTATGATTTTGACAAGGTGGTTGGCAAAACCTTGCGCCATGCGGTAAAATTCAACCAACAACTAAAGTGGGCCGATTTTAGCGACTGATCCCCACGCCAACAAACGGACCAACATGAGCAAATCCATCCTCTTTGTCACCGGAACCCGCGCCGATTTTGGCAAGCTGGAGCCATTGGCGATTGCCGCCCGTGACGCGGGCTTTACGGTCAGTTTTTTCGTCACCGGCATGCATATGATGCAGCGCTACGGGATGACGAAAATCGAGGTCCACCGGATGGACGGCGTTGCGGTGCATGAATTTGAAAACCAGCGCGAGGATGACCCGCAGGATATGGTGCTGGCCAACACCGTCACCGGGTTTTCCGCCTTTGTCAGGAAACATCACCCCGATCTGGTGATCGTGCATGGCGACCGTGTCGAAGCGCTGGCCTGCGCACTGGTCTGCGCCACCAATTATGTGCGCTGCGCCCATATTGAAGGCGGCGAGGTCTCCGGC
The DNA here is from genome assembly GCA_964473185.1 of uncultured Marinosulfonomonas sp. Taxonomy (GTDB): domain Bacteria; phylum Pseudomonadota; class Alphaproteobacteria; order Rhodobacterales; family Rhodobacteraceae; genus Profundibacter. The sequence goes on from CAYYOF010000039.1 coordinate 2,928, forward strand.
ACCATCGACGAGATTTTCCGCCATTGTAACACCAAGCTGTCGTCCGATCATTTCGTCAGTTCCGAGACCGCCAAATCCCGCGTCATGGCCTTGGGTGAAGTGCCAGGTAGCATCTCGGTGATCGGCTCGCCTGAACTCGACACCCACGCCGCCCCGTCAGGCGTGACCATTGACGAGGTGCGCGACTATTACGGCATCGGTTTTGATGATTACGCCATCGTCACCTTCCACCCCGTGACCAGCGAACAGGGCACAATCGGCGCGCAGGCCCGTGCGTTGTTTGACCATCTGGAAACCTCAAAGCGCAATTTTGTGGTGATCCTCCCGAATAATGACCCGGGATCAAACGACATCATGGCGGTGATCAATGCCCTGCCCACTGACCGCTTCCGCATCCTGCCCTCGATGCGGTTCGCCTATTTTTCCGAGCTGCTGAAAAACGCGGCCGCCCATATCGGCAACTCCTCGGTCGGGGTGCGCGAAGCCCCGTTTATCGGCCTGCCCAGCCTTGATATAGGCACACGGCAGAACAATCGCTCGGACGCCAAATCCATCACCAGTTGCGCCGCTTTTGACGGTGACCGGATTGATGCGTTTCTGGCGGATAACTGGGGTAAACGGCTCCCCTCCGACAGCGGCTTTGGTGCGGGCAGCTCGGCCAAGCGGTTTATCACGGTGCTGAGTGATCCCGAATTCTGGTCCCGCCCCCTGCAAAAAGAGTTTCAGGACCTTGGCTAAACCTCCCAAAAGTGCGCTGCTTTGGACCTATCTAAAGCTAAGCCCCCTGATCCGGCTGTTTGCCCGTCGCCATCTGGAACGGCGCATCGTTCGCGGTAAGGAAAACGCGGCCCGCTATCGTGAAAAGATGGGGCTAACCGAAACAGACCGCCCAGACGGGGCGCTGATCTGGATGCATGCCGTCGGGGTTGGCGAAGTGTTGGCCCTGCCCGCGTTGATCCGTGAGATGCAGCGCCTTGATCCGGCGTTGAACTTCTTGCTGACCTCCTCGGCCCGCACCTCGGCGCAGGCGATTGAACATAACCTGCCGCCAAACACTATCCATCAGTTTTTGCCGCTCGACAGCCCGCATTATGTGCGGCGTTTTCTGGACCACTGGCAGCCGCAGCTATCGGTCTGGGCCGAGCGCGACATCTGGCCCGCATTCCTGACCGAAATCGAGCGCCGGAACATCCCGATGGCCTTGGTCAACGGCCGGATGAGCGCAGAATCGGCAAAATCCAAACAACGGGCCCGCCAGTTCTTTGCCGCCCTCTACGCCAAATTCCGTTTCATCGAGGTTCAGGATGACGAGAGCGCGACAGGGTTCGCCAGCCTAGGTATTCCGCCCGACAAAATCCGCATCACCGGCACCCTGAAGGCGGGCGCCGATGCCCTTGCCGATCTGCCCGAAAAACGCACCCGCATGGAAACCGCGCTGACGGGCCGCCCCGTTTGGCTCGCTGCCTCAAGCCACCCCGAGGATGAGATCGTAGTTCTCAAAGCCCACAAACAACTGTTGGAAACAAAACCCGACACCTGCCTGATCATCGCGCCCCGCATTCCCGACCGCGCCAAACGCATCCTGAAACACGCACAGGACCAAGGGTTTCAGGCGGCAATCATTCAGGACGACACGACCGATTTATCCGGCATCCAGATCGCCATCACTGACCGTATCGGCGAAATGGGGCTGTGGTATCGGTTGGCCGACCGCTGCCTCGTTGGCGGGTCGTTCAACGATGTGAACGGACACAACCCGTACGAGCCCGCCCGCCTGGATTGTGCCATCACACATGGGCCGAATGTGCAAAACTTTGCCGAGGATTACGCCACCTTTCATGCCGCAAGCGGTGCATGGCTGGTGCAAAACGCCGACGCGTTGGCCTGCGCATTGATGGACCCCGACCTGTTGGGAATGCGCCCTACCGCTGCAAATGTTGCAGCGCAGGGCAAACAGGCATTGGCCCAAACCGCACAAAGGCTTGTGGCGTTGCTTTGAAGCAGTCTAAATACGCATAACCAACAAGGGGCAGAACGTGGGCAATCCGCAACCACAAACAGCAGCAGGTTTTCGTCTGAAAATGCTCGCCTATCAGGCAGCGTGGTGGCTGGGCCTGCCGCTGGCGCTGGTCTATCTGTTCTGGCGCTCGCGACGCGATGCCGACTACCGCCGGTTTTTGCGTGAGCGCTTTGGCTTTGGGCCAACATTGCGCGGGGCCGTCTGGGTGCATGCGGTGTCCTTGGGTGAAATGCGATCCGCCGAACCGTTGGTGCGGGCGTTGCTGGCGCGGGGCGAGGTTATCGTCACCACCCACGCCACCCCCGCTGGCCGCCGTGCCGCCCAAAAACTGTTCCCGCAGGAAATCGCTGATGGGCGACTGGTTGTGCGGTATGTCCCCATTGAACTCGCACCCGCTTTTCGCCGTTTCCTGCGCCATTGTCAGCCCAAACTGGCGCTGGTAATGGAGATCGAACTGTGGCCAGTGATGATCCTGCAAGCCAAACGCGCTGGCGTGCCGCTATTCCTGTGCAATTCGCAATACCCCGAGAAGAGCTATAACCGCGATGCGGCTGGCACCAACCTTCGGGCGCAAATCCTGCACCATGTAACGGGCGTGTTGGCCAAATCGAAAACCCACGCCGACAGGTTTCAATCGCTGGGCGCGCCGAATATCCACATCACCGGAGAATTGCGGTTCGAGCAGGACATCCCCGACGCGCAGATCCGCGCTGCCAAGGCCCTGCGCCCGTTATTGGCAGACCGCCCCGTCATCACAGTGGCCAGCGTCGTGGCGGGTGAGGCCGCACTGTATCTGCAAACCTATCAAGCGCTGATCGCCACGGCCGATGCCGAACAACGCCCCCGCCCGTTCTTTATCCATGTCACCCGCGCGCCCGAGCGGTTCGCAACCGATTATAAAATCCTGACGGACGCCGGATTAACCGTGCTGCGCCGCTCGCAGGTTCTGGATGATAACCTTGCCCCTGTCCCGAACGTGGACTGGCAATCGGCGGATGTTCTAGTCGGCGACAGCCTTGGGGAAATGAACTTCTTCCAGTCCCTCGCCGATATCGTTTCGGTGAGCGGCTCGTTCAGCCCGCAAGGGTCGCACAACATCTGCGAGCCGATCGCGTTGGGTAAACCCGTGATCAACGGGCCGGTGATCTGGCCGATTGAATATCCGGCCGTCGAGGCCATCAATGAAGGGGCGCTTTATCTGGTTCAAACCCCCGAGGCATTGGCTGAGGCGATTGATGCCTTGCTGACAAATCCCGAAGAACTCCGCGCCCGCCAAACGGCGGCCCAAGCCTTCCTTGCGAAATATTCCGGCGCGGTGGATAAGACATTGGCGGCGATCGATGTCGCATTAAAAGGTAATGGGGCAACATGACATTTCTGGTGATCGGATCCGGTGCAATCGGCCAGCGCCATGCGGCCAACCTCGCGGTGCTTGGCGAGAGGGCCGAGCTGATCTCGTGGCGCAGCGAGGGTCTGGCGGGGATCGAGGCCAAGCTGGCGACAAACAGCTTTGAAGCCGCGTTCATCTGCACAGCCACGCAAATCCGCCTGCCGGTTATTCAACTGCTAGCGAACGCAAACACCCCTTTTTACGTCGAAAAACCGCTGGCCTATGCGCAAAACGACCTTACCGCGATCACCGACACCCTCGGTGATCTGGCGAACCGCTGTTTTGTCGGGCTGATGATGCGCTACCACCCTGCCCTGCGGTTTCTGCATGACCAAGACCTGAACGCCGCCTACCGCTTCCACTTTGAAATCGGCCACGACGTGCATCAATGGCGTCAGAACTGGCGTTTTTCCGATAGTTACGCCGCCAATCCTGACGGTGGCGGCGTGTTGCTGGACCTGTGCCACGAACTCGACATGGCGCATTGCCTGTTCCCGACGGCCACACTTGGCACGGTCAGCGCCCTGTCCCATGCCGACCACCCAAAGGTCGATTTTGCCACCACCGCCACCCTGCAAGGTGACCACGTTCAGGGCAGCGTTTCGATGGATTACATATCCCCCGTCAGCCACCGCAATATCGCCCTGCGCGGGGCAGGCACCTGTTACGATTTCGACATGGCCGCAAACCGGTTCAGCCAGCGTAACGGCAAAACCGAAGTGCTGCACGACCTGACCATCGACCGTCAGGTGATGTTCCAGAACACCATGGCCGATTTCCTGCGCCTGATCCGTGGCAAGCGGCCCCAAAACCCGCTGGCACCCGTCCTTAGCCAAACACTGGCAAGTTCCGCACTGATCTGTCAGGCCTATGAAATGCGCAATTTCACCGGACAAATCGGAGGCACAGCATGATCATCGGCCACATCGGCGTTCGCGCAGGCAGCAAGGGCGTTCCGGGTAAAAATTTCCGTGAACTGCGCGGTAAACCCATGCTGCAATGGAGCCTTGATCAGCTGCTGGAACATCCCGAAATCGACCATGTGATCCTGTCAACCGACGGGCAGGAAATGCTGGATTTCGCTATTGGGCGTGGCGCACTCGACATCGGTCTGCGCCCCGACCATCTGGCCACCGCCGGAGCTGGGAAGTGGGATGTCTGGGTGCATGCGCTAGAACAAGCCGCCAAACTGGTCGGCGAACCCGTGGCTTTTGTCGATCTGGACGCAACATCGCCGTTGCGGAAAATGGATGACATCACCCGCGCGCTGGCCCTGTTTGCCGACCAAAAACCCGATATGGTGATGTCCGTCTGCGAAGCCCGCAAAAACCCCTATTTCAATCTGGTTGAACCCGATGAAACCGGCGCCTTGCACGTTTCCAAACCCCTGCCGGGCGGGGTGGTGGCACGCCAACAAGCGCCCGTGGTGTACGAGCACGCCGCATCCACCTATGTGCTAGACCCTGCGTATTTACGAACCGCCAAAAGCATCTACGAGGGCCGCGTGATCCCCTATGAAATGCCGCCAGAGCGTTGCATCGACATTGATGCGGAATTTGATTTTGAACTTGTTGAATGGATGATGGGAAGGCAAAAAAGCCAATGACACAACTTAACGAAAAAACAGTCTTTATCACTGGGGCTGGCGGCGTATTGGGCAGCACCTACATCCGCCGGATGCTGGATGAGGGCGCAACCATTGTGGCCACCGAACTGACCGGTGCGCGGTATGAAACCTTGCAGGAAAACCACGGGGATAACCCCGCTTTCCACCTCTTCCCGATGGATGTCAGCGATGAGGCGCAAGTGATCGAGGTCTTCGATACCGTGCTGGCCGCGGGCCATAAACCCAACGTGGTGTTGAACAACGCTGCCATTACAGGCGAAATGCTGATGGGGGCTGGCAAAAGCTTCCCGTCGTTTGCCGATACCGAACTGAAAGACTGGGAAAAGACCCTGCAAGTCAACCTGACCGGCTGTTTTCTGGTCGCCCGCGAAATGGACCGCAAAATCGTCGGAAACTGGCCGACCAAACTGATCAATGTCGCGTCAATGTATGCCCTGACCGCCCCGCACCACGATATTTACGACGGCATGCCGTTCAAAAACTTCAGCGCCTATTCCACCACCAAGGCAGGCATTCACGGGCTAACCCTGTGGCTGGCCAGCAGTTGGCGCAAACGCCAGGCGACGGTGAACTCGATCTCGCCAGGGGCCGTGTTCAACGCCCATAGCGACGAGTTCCAGAAACGGGTGTCGAACCTGATCATGGCCGATCGCATGGCCGAACCCGATGAAATCGCCGATGTGATGTTGTTTTTGTGCTCAAAGGCGTCCGATTACATGACGGGTCAGATGGTGAACGTGGATGGCGGCTATTCCGCTTGGTAAAGGATGTTTAATATGTTTTCAGTTGATGATCTAAAAGCCGCACAAGCCGTGGTTTACAGCCAGATGTTGCCCACCCCGCAAATCCACTGGCCGCAATTATCCGTGCGCACAGGGGCCGAAGTGATTGTAAAACATGAAAACCACGCCCCTACTGGTGCCTTCAAGGTGCGCGGCGGCATCACATTCATCGACTGGCTAAAGCGCACCCACCCAGACGCACGCGGCATCATCACCGCCACCCGCGGCAACCACGGCCAATCACAAGCCCGCGCCGCGACCGCGGCAGGTCTGATCGCGAAAATCTACGTGCCACGCGGCAATTCGGTCGAGAAAAACGCAGCCATGCGCGCCTATGGTGGCGAAGTGATCGAACACGGCGATGATTTTGACGAGGCCAAGGCCGAAGCCATGCGTGTGGCCGAAGCGCAAGGCTTGTTCGTGGTGCCGCCGTTTCACAAGGAACTGCTGCGCGGCGTCTCCACATACGGCTTTGAACTGCTGACTGCCCACCCCGATCTGGACACTATCTATGTCGCCATCGGCTGCGGGTCCGGCATTTGCGGCACCATCACCGCGCGAAATGCGCTGGGGCTGAATACCAAAATCGTCGGCGTTGTGTCCGAAAACGCCCAGACCGCCAAACTGTCGGTTGACGCGGGGCGCATGGTCGAAACCAACTCGGCCACCACATTCGCCGATGGCATGGCGGTGCGCGTGCCGGTCCCCGATGCCTATGACATCTACGCCACGGGGGCGGACCGGATCATCGCGATTTCCGATGACGAAGTGGCGGACGCGATGCGCGCCTATTACACCGACATCCACAATCTCGCCGAGGGCGCAGGTGCCGCTCCATTGGCGGGATTGATGCAGGAACGCGACCAGATGCAGGGTAAGAAAGTCGGCGTCGTTCTGGGGGGCGGCAACATTGATACAGGCTGGTTTGCCAAGGTTCTGATGGGCCAAACCCCGACGCTATAGGGCATTTTACGGCCTAGAACTGGCCGAATTCAGGCAATATACCACAAAATATGGTAAAAATGCCGTGTAATGCTTTCAAATTGAATCAAAACTGCCTATTTTAACAAGTGGACAAGCAAAACACGCTAATAAAAGCGGGTAACAGGTATTAAACGGCGGCTAAAAAACGTGACAGTAGTCAAAACCAAGCACAAGCCCCAGCGGCTCGATGTGTCTCACAAACGCAATGTGCGCACCCAGTTCGGGGCGCTGTGTTACCGTATTCATGACGGTAAGGTGCAAATTTTGCTGGTAAGCAGCCGTGGCACAGGGCGCTGGATCATTCCAAAAGGCTGGCCGATGGATGGCGAAACCCCTGCCGGTGCTGCCGCGACCGAAGCGTTTGAAGAGGCCGGTGTCGAGGGCAAAGCATCTGACGTCTGTCTGGGCATCTATTCCTACACCAAAAACATCCCGAAAGGCGACAACCTGCCAATCGTGGTTGCGGTGTTCCCCTTTAGGGTGAAACGTCTGCTGAAAAAATTTCCCGAGGCGGGGCAGCGCAAACGCAAATGGTTCAGCCTGAAAAAAGCCGCCACTATTATCAGCGAGCCGGAACTTGGGCCGTTGATCCGTTCTTTTGATGCTAAACGCCTGAAACGCTGATTTGTATCAGTTGCAATCGGGCAATAACTGTTTACCTTTGATGCAACACACAAAGGGCCACGCAGATGATCTCGTACACGCTGAAATGCGAAAATGATCACAGTTTTGACAGCTGGTTCCAGTCGGGTGCTGCCTTTGACAAACTGCATATTGCGGGCATGATCGCCTGCCCGACTTGCGATAGCACATCGGTGGAAAAGGCAGTTATGGCCCCGCGCGTGCGTCCGGCCCGCAAAGCCGCCAGCGCCCCCGCCGCGCAACCGCTGTCGACGCCATCCACGGAACAGGAACGCGCCATCGCCGAGATGAAATCCAGGATCGAGGCCAATTCCGAATATGTTGGTATGGAATTTGCATCCCAAGCCCGCGCCATCCACGACGGTGACGCCCCCGAGCGCCCGATTTACGGCGAGGCCGCGCCCGAAGAGGCGATAAAACTACTGGAAGACGGGGTGCCGGTGGCCCCGCTGCCCTTCATGCCCACCCGCAAGACCAACTAGCGCGGCATAAATCGTTAATGCTGTGATGAAAGAAGACAAATGGCAACGATTTCACCCCCTGATCCGCAAGCAACATTCCAACACATGCACGATCTGGTCATCGCTGATAATTCACTGCCCTATGCAGAGCGGATTAACATGTTACATGCCCTGCGCCGCGCACTTTTGGAAAAACAGGGTGCCCTGAAAACCGCCATTGATCAGGATTTCTCAGGAAGGGCGCACCAGGAAACCGTGATGGCCGATTTAATCCCGACCATCGGGGTTGTTGACTATACTATCAAACGCTTGCGCAAATGGATGAGGCCGCAGCGCCGCCATGTGGCCCTGCATTTCAGGCCCGCCAAGAACCGCGTTTTGCTGCAGCCAAAGGGCGTGGTTCTGATCATTTCGCCGTGGAACTACCCGATCTCGCTGTCGATCCTGCCCTTGGTGACAGCCTTGGCGGCGGGCAATCGAGTGATCCTGAAACCCTCGGAATTCACCCCCGAAACATCCGGTCTGATTGCCAAGCTGGTCAGCGATGCTTTGCCCGCTGACCGCGCCACGGTTCTAACCGGCGGGGCCGATCTGTCGATTGCGCTGTGCAAGCTGCCCTTTGACCACATCCTGTTTACCGGATCAACGAATGTCGGGCGCCAGGTGATGAAAAGCGCCGCCAATAACCTGACGCCGGTCACGCTTGAGCTGGGCGGTAAATCTCCGGCTGTGGTGCATGGCGATTATGATCTGGCCAAGGCCGCCGAGCGGATCGCGCGCGGCAAATTGCTGAACGTCGGCCAAACCTGTATTGCGCCTGATTACGTGCTGTTACCGCGCGACAAAATCAGCGCGTTCGTGGCCCATTATGATGCCACCGTTGCACGTTTTTACCCCGACATTCAGGGCAATGCCAATTACACCGCCATTATAAACCCGCATCATTTTGCACGCTTGAACGCCCTGCTGGAAGACGCCAAATCCAAGGGCGCTAAAATCCATCTGGTCGACCCAGACGGCCAGAGCAGTTCAGGCAATCGCAAACTGCATCCGCATATTGTGCTGGACGTCACCGATGACATGCAGATCACAAAAGAGGAAATCTTCGGCCCGCTTTTGCCGATCATCGGCTTTGATCACCTTGATCAGGCCAGCGCCTATATCAATCAGCGGCCCCGCCCGCTGGCGCTGTATTATTTCGATAACGACAAGCAACGCATCGCTGATTTCCTTGCGGCGACCACATCCGGCGGGGCCGCTATCAACGAGACCCTCGTGCACTTTGCCCAGGATGATCTGCCCTTTGGTGGCATCGGGGCCAGCGGCATGGGGGTTTGCCACGGGCATGAGGGCTTTCTGGAACTGAGCCACGCAAAATCGGTTTTCCATCAGTCCCGCTTGAACGGAACGGCCATGCTGGACCCGCCCTATGGGGCGCTGTTTGAACGGGTTATAAAATTTATGACGCGTTAAACGTTGGATTGGCGACATCCTCGCAAATTAACGCAAATTCATTATAAATCTGCCCGTTTTCCGCCTCATTGTCCTCATATTAGAAACAAATGATATGGAATAATAAGTGGGCATAACAATGGATGTGATTTTTCAAACTCGGTTTTCTTTCTTCGGCATTTCCGGCTGGCAATCTGCCACCAGCCAAAGCGAAGAGTTGTTGTTCGAGCCTGAGCGGCTGAACAAACGGTTCGCCCTGTTTGAAAGCATCGCATTGGCCAGCCTGAAGGATCAAACCAATCAGGATTTCAAACTATCAATTCTATCCTCAAACAACCTGCCCGAAAAATACAAAACCCGCCTGCAAGAGCTGTGCAATGACACGCTGGGCGCCGATCACGTTGACATCAATTACCGCGGGCCATTCAAAGCGGGCAAACTGTTTCGCCAGATCATGTGCGAAAAATACCCTGATCTGCAGACCATCGCACAGGTGGTTCTGGATGATGATGCGGTCAGCCGTGATTTCGTCGAGGTCTGCAAACACGAGGCAGACTACGCCGCAAACAGCAATTACGATAGCTCCGAAGGGGTGTTCCTGACCTTCCCGCGCGGCGTTAGCCTTGGGTTGGAGCACGGCCACGCCGCATGGCTTGCCCCGCGCAACGCCTATTTCACCAACCTTGGCCTGACGTTGGTGGCCCCCCCAACATTCAAACGCCACCCCTACCTGACCAGCCACCGCCAGATCGGTAACCGGTTTACATCCCGCGCTATCCTGACGGATCGCCCGTTTTATGTGCGGGCAGTTCACGAGGGCAACGACAGCGATGCAAAACACAGCGGCGGGCGCTATAGCCCCGAACAAGTCATTGATATGATGCAGTATTTCCCGTTCCTGCAGGATCACTTTGCACCCAGCGTCCAAATCGCTGCGCAATAAAAGGACCGTATAGTGGGGGCGCCATACCCCTTGCCCTGCCCCGCATCGCGCCTTACACAACCCCTTGATATTCAGGCCAATGCGCAAAGGGCAGATATGCCAACGTTAGTGATGAAATTCGGTGGCACCTCGGTCGCCACACTGGACCGCATCAAACGCGCCGCCAAACGGGTTGGCGTCGAAGTTGCGCGTGGCTATGACGTGATCGTCATTGTCTCGGCCATGTCGGGCAAAACCAATGAACTGGTCGGCTGGGTCGAAGAAACATCACCCCTGTTTGACGCCCGTGAATATGATGCCATCGTGTCGTCGGGTGAAAACGTCACCGCAGGTCTGATGGCGCTGACATTGCAGGAAATGGAAATTCCCGCCCGCAGTTGGCAAGGCTGGCAAGTGCCGCTGCTGACCACATCGGCCCATTCCGCCGCACGGATCAACGAAATTCCGACCGACAACATCAACACCAAATTTGGCGAAGGCATGCGCGTCGCCGTTGTGGCCGGTTTTCAGGGCATCAGCCCCGAGGGGCGGATCACCACGCTGGGCCGTGGCGGATCTGACACCACCGCCGTCGCCTTTGCCGCCGCCTTTGGGTCGGAGCGTTGTGATATTTATACCGATGTCGATGGCGTCTATACCACCGACCCGCGGATCGAGGATAAAGCACGCAAACTGGACAAGATCGCCTACGAGGAAATGCTGGAACTGGCGTCACTGGGCGCCAAGGTTCTGCAAACCCGTTCGGTCGAACTGGCGATGCGTTATAAGGTCAAGCTGCGGGTTCTCTCCAGCTTTGGCGATCAGGATGAAAATGCAGGCACCTTGGTGTGCGACGAGGAGGAAATCATGGAAAGCAATGTAGTTGCCGGTGTCGCCTATCAACGCGACGAGGCCAAGATGACCCTTATTTCGGTGGCTGATAGGCCCGGCATCGCCGCCGCCATCTTTGTGCCGCTGTCCGAGGCCGGCGTGAATGTCGATATGATCGTGCAGAATATTTCCGAGGAGGGGCGCACGGATATGACGTTTTCCTGCCCCGTCGGCCAAGTCGACCGTGCCCGAAAAGCCATGGATGACGCCAAATCCAGCAGCGAGATCAACTTTCACGATCTGATCGCCGACACGGATGTCGCCAAGGTTTCGGTTGTTGGTATCGGCATGCGCAGCCACGCCGGTGTGGCCGCCAAAATGTTCAAAGTGCTGTCGGACGAGGGTATCAACATCAAGGTGATTACAACCTCCGAGATAAAGATATCTGTGCTGGTTGACCGGAAATATCTGGAACTTGCGGTCCAGGCCCTGCATGATGCGTTTGAGTTGGATAAAAAAATCTAATCACCCTTAGGGGGCCCCATGTCGCAAAGCACAGACAGTCAAAGCCGCGCCCTTTTGGGCCGCCTGCGTGAATCCCTGGCCGAAGAGGGCGAGGGGCAGGAACGGCTGGACCGTATCACCCATATCATCGCGGATTCGATGGGTTGTGAGGTGTGCTCGATCTATCTGTTTCGCGATGACGACACGCTGGAGCTATGTGCGACTGAAGGGTTAAACCCCGAAGCCGTGCATAAAACCCGAATGAAGCTGGGCGAAGGTCTGGTTGGTCGCGTCGCCAAAACATCGCGTATAGTTAACACCGCAGACGCGCCGAATGCACCCGGCTTCCGGTTTATGGCCGAAACCGGAGAAGAAGTATTCCCCTCGTTCCTTGGTGTGCCTGTGCAGCGTTTGGGCGAACGGTTGGGCGTGTTGGTGGTGCAATCCAAACAAGCGCATAAATTCACCGATGACGAGGTTTACGCGCTCGAGGTTGTGGCGATGGTGGTCGCCGAAATGACCGAACTGGGCGCGTTCGTTGGCGAAGGCGCTGCCCTGTCTGCCCGCCACACCCAACCGGTGCTGTTTCGCGGCGGTGTCGGCCAAGAGGGTGCCGCCGAGGGCCATGTTTTTCTGCATGAACCCCGTGTGGTGGTGACCAACCCGATTGCCGACGATCCGCAAATAGAACAAACCCGATTGTATGATGCGGTCAACCAATTGCGCGTGTCGGTTGACGATATGCTGGCCACCGCCGGCAACGGGGCCGGAGCCGAGCACAAAGAACAGATGCAGGTGCTGGAAACCTACCGGATGTTCGCCAATTCCAAAGGCTGGATGCGCCGGATGGAGGAGGACATCGCGCGGGGCCTGTCTGCCGAAGCTGCTGTGGAAAAAGAACAGTCCATCGCCCGCACCCGCATGAGCCAAGTGCCCGATGCCTACCTGCGCGAACGCCTGCATGATCTGGACGATCTGTCGAACCGCCTGTTGCGCATCCTGACGGGTCAAGGGGCGTCCACAGGGGCCGAAATGCCGGATGATCCGATCCTGATCGCGCGTAACATCGGCCCCGGTGAATTGCTGGAATATGGCCGTAAACTGCGCGGTATCGTGCTGGAAGAAGGCTCTGTGGGCAGCCACGCCGCCATCATCGCCCGTGCGCTGGCGATCCCGCTGGTGATCAACGCACGCCGCATCACCACCGAGGCGCTGAATGGTGATCACATCATGGTGGATGGCGAACAGGGCATCGTGCATCTGCGCCCCGATGATACCGTGGCCGAGGCCTTCAAAGACAAAATCGCCATGCTGGCCAAGGAGCAGGAACGCTATACCTCGATCCGAGACAAACCAGCCGAAACGCTGGATGGCAAGGTGATCACCCTGTCGATGAACGCAGGCCTGATGGCGGACCTTCCGTCACTGGAAAGTTCGGGCGCCGAGGGGGTCGGTCTGTTTCGCACCGAGCTGCAATTCCTTGTGCGCAATAAAATGCCCAAACGCGCCGAGTTGGCGGCGTTATATTCCCGCGTTCTGGAAGCCGCCAAAGGCCAGCGCGTGGTGTTCCGCACGCTTGATATCGGCTCGGACAAAGTGCTGCCCTATATGAAACCGCATGACGAGCCGAACCCCGCGCTGGGATGGCGGGCGATCCGCGTCGGGCTGGATAAACCCGGCGTGATGCGGATGCAGTTGCAGGCCCTGATCCGCGCCTCCAATGGCCGCCCGATGACGATCATGTTCCCCTTTATCGCCCAGTCCGAGGAATACCACGCCGCCCGCGATTATCTGGATAAGGAACTGAAAAGCGAGGCCCGTCTGGGTCACGCCATCCCCGAAACAGTCGAGGTTGGTGCAATGCTGGAAACCCCGTCACTGGCCTTTGCCCCGCGCAAATTCTTTGACGACGTGGATTTCATTTCAATCGGCGGCAATGACCTGAAACAGTTCTTCTTTGCCGCCGACCGCGAAAACGAGCGGGTGCGGCGGCGCTATGACACGCTGAACGTCAGCTTCCTCAGCCTGATTGAACAAATCGTCAACCGCTGCGCCGAAACAGGTACTCCCGTTTCCTTTTGTGGCGAAGACGCGGGCCGCCCTGTCGAGGCGCTATGTTTCGCGGCGATGGGCCTGCGCACGCTTTCGATGCGCCCCGCCTCGATTGGTCCGGTCAAAAGCCTGCTACGTCGCGCCAATCTGGATGAGGTCAAAGCGGTAATCGACGAGGCCCGCGCCCGTGGTGATCAATCCGTGCGCCCCGCCGTGATGAGCTGGCTGCGCGGCCGCTAGACGCATGGAAAACACCTTCATACTCGCAACCGTTGCGCTGGCCGCCGCATTGCTTGTCTGGCCGCGCCTGTCACATTCTATGGGGTGGCGGGCGATGATCACGCCGCTGGCCTCGATCATCGGCAGCGGGTTTCTGGTGCTGGGGCCGATCCTGAACGCCTCATACGGGAAATACGCACCACTGGTCATGTTGGGCCTCTGTGGCGTGGCTTACCTGTTCGGTCACGCCATCCGGTTTAACATTGCCATAATCGCGCAGGACGCCCCCCGCCCCCGCCTTGTGCGCAAACTCGAAACCGTGGCCTCGTGGATGCTGTCCTTTGCCTATGTGATTTCGGTCGCCTATTATCTGAACCTGCTGGGGGCATTCGGGATGCGCCTAACCCCGTTTGACTCCCCGACCAACGCCCGCATTCTGACCACAGTGGTGTTTATCGTAATCCTGCTGATCGGCTGGACCCGCGGGTTTTTAGCACTAGAGAGGCTGGAGCAATTCAGCGTCGGGGTGAAGCTGGCCATCATCATGGGGTTACTGGCCGGAATGGTGTTTTACTTTGCAGATCGCGCAAGTCAGGACGCGTTGCTGCTCAATCCCCCGACCCTGACCGGATGGCCTGCCCTAACGCTCGCCTTCGGGCTGCTGATCACGGTGCAGGGGTTTGAAACCTCGCGCTATCTGGGCGACACTTATTCGGCACCCACCCGTATCCTTTCAATGAAGCGGGCGCAGTGGTTCTCGACCCTTATCTATATCGTCTACATCCTGCTTCTGGCCTATGTCTTTGCGCCAGATGCGCTGGATCTTAGCGAAACCGCCATCATCGACATGATGCAGATTGTTGCCCCTATCCTGCCTGTTCTGCTGATCATCGCTGCCCTCAGCGCCCAGTTCAGCGCCGCAATTGCCGACACCGGCGGGGCGGGCGGGCTGATTGAGGAGTTGACATCAAACCGCCTGCAACCCCGCCATGCCTACGCGGTTCTGGTGGCTTTTGGCCTGATGCTGACATGGGTGGTGGATGTGTTCCAGATCATCGCTTATGCCTCACGGGCATTCGCATTATATTACGGGGTGCAGGCCGCCATTGCCGCGCTGACTGCAGCCAAATCGGCACACCACCGCAACACCCGTTGGCTGTTTGGCCTGCTGGCCCTGTTTGGTCTGGCCATCGCCGTTTTGGGCCGCGCGGTTGAAGGCGGTTAAGCCCGTACCTGTGAATGGCCCCGCATTATTCCTTTAGACCGGAAGCAACCATATAACATTTGCAAACCGCCCCTTGTTTCTTGCGGTATGTCCGAAATCCCATGGCCTCATAATACGATAGCGCCTGCGCGTTACTCTCACCAATCGTTGCATCAATTTTTGGCATCCCGTTCTGACGCGCCGATTGGGACGTGACGGCAAAAAGCGCTGACCCGACACCGCTGCGGCCAATGTCCTGTTTCACATATGTCCCGATCACCCCCCAACCAAGGGCGACACCATACGGGTTGCCTTCAATAGCCCGTTTCAACGACTGGAAACCCAGAATCTCCCCGCTCCTGTTCACTGCAACCACACAAGAAATCTGGTCTGGATGCCCGATATAAGAGTCACGGATATGTTCAGGGCTGCGCGCGCGATCACTTCCCCAAGTGGTCAGGATTTCAGCCAGAATAACACTCATCTCAGAAACGTCATCAATCTTGGCAGCCCTGATTGTTATATCCCGTCTTTTTGGGCTCATCCGGCTACTTTGGCGTGACAAGAGATCACATCGCCATGCACACTGTCCCATGCACCGCCAAGTAACGCCCGCCCCAACACCCGCGCCGGATCAGTCGGCGGCGGCATCACAACCCCCTCCAGCCGCACAAACCCGAACCGCCCGTAATAGGGCGCATCGCCGATCAACAGCACCCGCTCCCAACCGGTCGCCGACGCAATCGCCAAACTCTCGCGGATCAGATACCCGCCCAGCCCCTCGCCTTGCCGCGTTGGATGCACCGCGACCGGCCCCAGCAACAGCACATCCGCACCGCCAACCAACACCGGCCAATAGCGGATCGCGCCGCCCAAAATACCACCCTCGTCGCGCGCCACCAGCGACAGCTGGGCCACCGGATCAACACCATCGCGCAACCGGTAGGACGACAACGCCTCACGCCCGGGTGCGAAGCACAGATCATACAGCGCCTCGACCTCCCACCAGTCGTCTTTTGTTTCCTGCGCCAGCCTAATCACACGCCACATCCTTTTTCCGCTGGAAACCGCCCTAGCACGGCGTTATCCCTTGATCAAACACCAAGGAAGCGCGCCACATGTTCTATCAACCCAAAGACGGCCACTCGTTGCCGCATAATCCCTTTGCCGCCATCGTCTCGCCACGCCCGATCGGCTGGATCTCGACCCGCAGCAAAGATGGCGTCGATAACCTCGCGCCCTATTCGTTTTTCAACGCCGTGGCGTATGAGCCACCACAGGTGATGTTCGCCTCGACCTCGCACAAATCAGGCCGCCACATGGGCAAGGACAGCGTTGCCAACATTGACGAAACCGGTGTGTTTTGCGTCAACATCGTTGAATACGCCATGCGTGACGCAATGAACGCTACCTCGACTGGCAGCCCCACGGTGGGCGATGAATTCAGCCATGCGGGCGTTGAGCGCACCCCGTGCGAAACCATCCCCTGTTCCCGCGTCGCAGGCGCCCCCGCAGCGCTTGAATGTAAACTGTCGCAAATCATCACTCTTACAGGCGAACACAACCTGATCGTGATTGGTGAAGTCACCGGCGTACACCTGCGCGACGACTGCCTGATAGACGGCACTTTTGACGTGACCAAATACCAGCCTCTGGCCCGCCTAGGGTATCATGATTATGCGCGGGTTGATGATCTGTTCAGCCTGAAGCGCCCCGACTAACCCCTTCTTCTTGCCATAAATACCTCCTGCGCGGAGCGCATAGAATCTCTTTGCCAACATTCGGGGTTTTGCTGCCCGCAACTCTCATGCATGATCCCCCCAACACCATCAGGGGATAGATCATGACAGACACAGTAATCGGCATCATCGGCGGCTCGGGCGTCTACGACATTGACGGACTAGAAGACGCCACATGGCAAACCGTCGACAGCCCGTGGGGCAAACCTTCGGACGACATCCTGACCGGCACGCTGGATGGCGTCAAAATGGCATTCCTGCCCCGCCACGGGCGCGGCCATATCCATTCCCCGACCACAGTGCCCTACCGCGCCAATATTGACGCGCTGAAACGGCTGGGCGTCACCGATGTGATCTCGGTCTCGGCCTGCGGGTCGTTCCGCGATGAAATGGCGCCCGGTGATTTCGTCATCGTAGACCAGTTCATCGACCGCACTATCGCGCGTGAAAAATCCTTTTTCGGCACCGGCTGCGTCGCCCATGTTTCAGTCGCCCACCCGACCTGCCCGCGCCTCTCGGATGCTTGCGAAACAGCCGCCAAAGACGCCGGCATCAAAGTGCATCGCGGCGGCACTTACCTCGCCATGGAAGGTCCGCAATTCTCCACGCTGGCGGAAAGCAAACTGTACCGCGAGGTCTGGGGCTGCGACGTGATCGGCATGACCAACATGCCCGAAGCCAAACTCGCCCGCGAGGCCGAACTCTGCTACGCTTCTGTCGCCATGATCACCGATTACGACAGCTGGCACCCCGACCACGGCGAGGTAGATGTCACCGAGATCATCAAAACCCTGACCGGCAACGCCGACAAGGCCCGCAACTTGGTCGCCCGCCTCCCCGCCCTGCTCACCGCCGACCGCCAACCCTGCGAACACCACTGCGACCGCGCCCTAGAATACGCCATCCTGACCGCCCCCGACGCCCGCGATCCGGCGTTGCTGGCCAAACTGGATGCAGTGGCAGGGCGGGTATTGGAGTGAGGTGACCATGACCAAAGATGAGATCATAAACGAAATTCGCCGAATTGCCGAGATGGACGGGAAACCACCCGGGCGGCAGAAATTTGAAAAAGTGACAGGGCTCGCTCCCTCCAAATGGTATGGAATTCACTGGGCACGATGGGGAGATGCGCTTTCAGAGGCAGGTTATTCACCAAATGAAAAACAAGGCCCAACAGATACTGATATTATCATCAAAGCTTATCTTTCGCTTGCGGAAACTCTTGGAAGTGCTCCAACTACAGGCGAAATCCGCCTTAGAAGTAAAAATGACCCGACTTTTCCAGCACACACATTATTTAGCACCCGCCTCGGCAGCAAGAACCAACTCCTTCAAACAGTGATCGAATACGCCAAGTGCAACCAATACCCCAGCAAAACCATTTCTATGCTAGAAGACGCCTTCATCCCTGAAAAGCCGCAGATTGACTCACACGACACACCCGAACTGAATACCGGCTTCGTCTACCTTATGAAGTCAGGTAAGCACTATAAAATCGGCCATACAAACTCGCTGGATCGCCGTCAGTATGAAATTGGCCTACAGCTCCCCAAAAAGATCGAACCGATCCATAGCATCGAAACCGATGACCCCAGCGGTATAGAAGCCTATTGGCACAACCGGTTTAAGGACAAGCGATTGAATGGCGAGTGGTTCTCGCTTTCACCAAGCGATGTGCGAATCTTCAAAAAGCGGAAATTCATGTAATCACGAACAATGCCAATCACCGTCAACACATCACCACCCCAAATCAATACAAGAAAAGATCAGCACCCCCACATGACCCGCTTCGCCCAAATCCCCGCCCAGACCCGCGGCATCCTGCTGATGATTGTCGCCATCTTTGCCTTCACCGTGCTGGATCTGACCGCCAAAGCCCTGACCATGCGGGTCGGGGTGATGCAGACCCTTTGGGCCCGCTATGCAGGCCAAACCCTGATCGTGTTCATCATCATCCTGCCCAAACTGAAATCCCGATTGCGCACCAAATACCCTAAACTGCAACTGCTGCGGGCGGTGTTCATGCTCGGGGCCACCACGTTCTTTTTCACGGGTCTGTCCCACCTTGGGCTGGCCGAAATCACCGCCATCATGGACATCAACCCCGTGTTGATCACCCTCGGAGCAGCCCTGTTTCTGGGCGAGCGTTTCGGCCCCCGCCGCGCCTTCGGGGTGCTCGCCGCGCTGATCGGCGCGATGATTATCATCCGCCCCGGTTCCGGCGTGCTGTCGCTCTATGCCCTGCTGCCCGTCGGCGCCGCTGTCTGCTATTCGGGCTTTGCCTTGGCCACGCGCTTTGTCGGCCAAAGCGAAAGCGTCTGGACCTCGCTGTTTTACGGTGCTGTGCTTGGCGGTTTTATCTTTACCGCTATCATCCCGTTTTACTGGCAAACCCCCGATACCACCGCCATCATCCTGATGATCCTGATCGGTATCATCTCGACCGTGCCGCATTTCCTGCTGATCCAGTCGCTAACCTTGGCTGAGGCCAGCGTCGTCGCCCCGTTCGGCTATGTCGGGCTGCTGTTTGCCACCATCTGGGGGATGATATTTTTCGGCGACTACCCCGACGCCTACACCTATCTGGGCGCATTTATTATCGTCGCGGCGGGGGTCTATGTCTGGCACCGCGAGAACCGTGATAAGGGGACAGAATGAGCGATCCGAAGGGACCAATCCTCCTGCTTGGTGCGGCCGGTTTCATCGGCCAGCACATCGCCATCGCCTTGCGCGATGCGGGCTACACTGTACTTGCCTCTGCCCGCAACACCACTCGCCTATCTGCAATGGGTTTCCAAACCCTACCCGAGCATAAGCGAGATATAGAGCAGCCCGATAGGGCTTCTATTAAACTGCACTAGCCTCACAGCAAAAACACCCTACCTGTAAGAGATCACAAAAGGACCAGATATGCGGCTCGCCGGACTCGGCATTGCCCGCTTTATCGCATTCACCGGCATGGTGCTGGTCAACTTCCGCATCGCGGCCCAAGTATCAGGCACGCACGACTGGGCCTTCCAGATCACCCACCTGTTTGAGGGACGCCTTGCCACCCCGGCTCGCCAAACCCTGACACTATACGTCGCCCACATCCTGATTGGCATGGGCATCCTCCAAGCCATAGGCAAACTCGACGGCTCCCTCTCCTCCCCCGCAATCTTCACCATCGCAATCGCCTTTGCGACATTAACGTCGTTGTATGCGCAGGCTTGGTCTCGTATCAATCCACGGGGGCCGCTGGAGGCCCTGATGCGCAAGATCACCAAAGGGCAAGCCAAATGAAAACCGTCAAAGACTACATCCGCACCATCGTCGATTTCCCGCACGAGGGGATTATGTTTCGCGATGTCACCACCCTGTTCGCCGACCCGCGCGGCTTTCGCATGGCGATCGACCAGATGCTGCACCCCTATGCCGGTATGCAAATCGACAAGGTTGTAGGATTAGAGGCCCGCGGGTTTATATTGGGCGGTGCCATCGCGCACCAGTTGACCGTCGGCTTCGTGCCAATCCGCAAAAAAGGCAAACTGCCCGGTGCGGTCATTTCCGAGGCCTACACGCTGGAATACGGCGAAGCGGTGATGGAAATCCACGATGATGCGATCAAAGCGGGCGAGCGCATTCTGGTGGTCGATGATCTGCTGGCCACCGGTGGCACCGCGGCGGCGGGGATCAAACTGATTGAACGCCTCGGCGGCGAGATCGTCAGCACCTCGTTCATCATTGATCTGCCGGAACTGGGCGGGCGCAAAGTGCTGGAAGACATGGGCATGGACGTGCAAGTGTTGTGCGAGTTCGAGGGCGCGTAGAGTAGAATGCCGTAAACTCAATTTTAATCAGAATCGCTCTATAGATATCTTGTCTGTTTGGGAGCAGACTCTGTTTGCAAAACAAAGATGAGCGCCCCGTCACCCCCGACGGGGCGTTCGCTTGTTTGGGCCTATCATGGACAATGTCATGCTACAGAGCACACTAGGGTAACGGTCGGCAAATTCGGGCCGCAGCCCCACGGTTTGCAACAGATCCAGCACCTTGGCGCGGGTTGAGCGAGGCAAAGGGATCCTGAAACACGCTTTGAATATCGGCGCGCAAGGCCAACAGTGCGCGGTGATTGAGGTTCAGAATGTCATGGCCCTCAAACAGCACCTCGCCGGATGTGGCGGGCAACAGGCGGGCAATGACGCGCCCCAAAGTGGATTTACCGCAGCCGCTTTCGCCGACAAGCCCCAAGGTTTCGCCCGCCTTGATATCCAGCGTTATCCCGTCCACGGCCCGCAATTCGCCCGATGCGGCGGACAGCAGCCCGTCACTCACACTGAAATAGCGTTTCAGGTCCTTTAATTGCAGGATCGGGCTGGCGGGTTTGCTTGCAGTATCCATTATGCTGGCGGCTCCGGATGATGCAGCCAGCAACGCACGCGGCGGGTTTTGTCGGATGTTTGATAGAGCGGAGGCTCGGCGCGGGCACATGGCGCGTGGGCCGCAGGACAACGGTCGCGGTAGCGGCATCCGGTGGGCAAGTGCAGCAGGTTCGGCACGATGCCCGGGATCGCCTTGAGCGCGGTACCACGCGAATGTCCGTGGGGAATGGATTCAAGCAGCCCTTGAGTGTAGGGGTGCAGCGGTTCCGCGAAAAGGTCACCAACATTGGCTTCTTCCATCACCACGCCCGCATACATCACGGCCACCTTTTGCGCCATTTCGGCAATGACGCCCATGTCGTGGGTGATCAGCAGAATAGCCGCACCGTCGGTGTTCTTTAGATCGATCATCAGGTCGAGGATTTGCGCCTGCACGGTGACATCCAGCGCGGTGGTGGGCTCGTCCGCCAACAGCAGGCTGGGCGCACAGGCCATGGCCATGGCGATCATCACCCGCTGGCGCATACCTCCGGACAGTTGATGCGGAAATTCGCGTGCCCGTTGTCGGGGCGATCCGATGCCAACACGGTCCAGTAATTCAACGGCTTGCTCGTTTGCTTCAACCTTGGTCATATTGCGGTGCAGTTGCAGCGCTTCGGCGATTTGCCAACCGACCCGAAACACCGGATTGAGCGAGGTCATCGGCTCCTGAAAGATCATCGAGATGATATCGCCACGGATTTTGCGCATTTCGGCGTGGGATTTCGTTAACAGATCGCCGTGGTCTTGCAGCAAAACGGAACCGCTGACGATCCGGCCCGGGCGTCGTATCAGGCCCATGATGGACAGTGCGGTGACTGATTTACCTGACCCGCTTTCGCCAACAACGCCAAATACCTCACCCGCCGACAGGGACAAGGATACGCCATCCACAGCCCGCAATGGTGATTGAAGCATTGCGCAGCGCATGGACCCAGACAACGCGGCGCTCGCCTACGCCCTTGGCGCGTGCGGTGCGCACATAATCCTGCTGGATCACCTCTAACATTGCAGATCGGGTCATGCGGGCAAGGATTGCCGCCGAAACAGCGCCCAGTGTGACAGCGGGCATCAATAAATGGCGCAACAGGTCAAAGAAATCGCCACCGCGGGCGGGATACATCCCTGACGAGGGCAGGATTTGCATCCCCATGGCAAATATCAGGATAGCGGCGATGCCGGTGAAAAATGTCGGCATACTCAGACCGGCAAGCGCGATCAGCATCGCCACTGAATAAAACATGGATTGGTGGAAAACAGCCGCCAGAATTCTGATGCCGATCCCGAAAACGATGGCAAATACCAGCGCACCGCTGGTCAGGATCAGGGTGTTTTTGAAACGCTTTATGATCTCGGGCCGCACTTCGCGGTTCAACACCACCGAGCGGCCAAAGTCGCCCTTGATTATGCGCCCCGCCCACGCCCCGTATTGCACCACCAAAGGCCGGTCCAGACCCATATCGTGGCGCAAAATCGCGACTGATTTCGGCGTCGCCTCGGACCCGAGCAACAGATCAGCCGGATCACCGGGGGCCAGATGCAGCATGGAAAACACCAATACGGATATACCAAACAGCACCGGAATAGTCTGGGCCAGCCGTTTCAGAATATAGTTCCGCATGAAGTTCCCTTGTTTGGTGCCTGAATAGGTCCCGATGGAGAAGAAGGGCGACCGGTTGGCCGCCCATTCCAGTTATTACAGTTCATGCACCCTGCCGATTATTCCTCAAAGGTTGCGCCCTCAACGACAAGGTCGAAATTGGGCGACACGAGGAAACCTTTCAGCTTGGCACTGTGGGCGATGATTTGCGAACCATGGTCAATAAATATCCACGGCGCATCTTCTGCAATCAATGCCTGCGCCTTGAGATACAATTCACGCCTTTCTGCCGGATCACTAATGCGCTGTGCCCCTACCACCAACTTGTCGACCTCTTCGTTCTTGTAAGAACCGGCGTTCCAATCTGGCTGGGAATTGGCCGAATTAAGCAGCATATTCATCACAATATCAGGGTCGCCATTGGGTGGGTTCCAAGACATTTGCGCCATTTGCGGGTGCTCGCGATAGGCCTTGAGGTAGGCCCCCCATTCCATCGTCTTGATACTGCAATTGATCCCCACTGCGGCCAGATTGGCCTGAATGAACGTGCCCATTTCAACCGGCGCCTGCATACCCGAACCGCTTTCCGGCACCATGAATTCACAGTTGCTAAGCCCGTCTGCGTGCCCTGCTTCTTCCAGCAATTCCCGTGCCTTATCAGTATCATAGGGGTATTGGTGCACATCTGCGTTGTGCATATCGCCATAGCCCGGCGACAGCGGTCCGGTCGAAACCACGGCTGTGCCCTGTAGAATATCCCGCACGATGCCTTCCTTGTCGACCGCATGGTTCATCGCTTGACGCACCAGCACATTGTCAAAGGGTGGATCGGACAATTGCGTGTTCAGCACCACAAACCAGACATGCGCACTCGGCCCTTGTTTCACCATCACATCCGGATTTGCTTCCAGATCGACCAGGCTGTCAAACGGCACGTCCACCGTCAGATCAATTTCGCCAGTTGTGATAGCACTCAGGCGCGCGGCGGGCTCCACGATCGGCACATAAATGATCTTTTCGATTTCCGGCACACCGCCCCAATAGTCTGTATTGGCGGTTAGCGTGGCGCGGATGCCGGGTTCCCATTCATCCAGCTTGTAAGGGCCGGTTCCCGCCGGAAATTGCCCAACATCGTCGCCGTGGACCGTCAGGGCCGCCGGACTGATATTTTCATCGTCATGCCGGTCACACGCGCCAGAAACGGCCCACTCGGATTGTGCAGCGTCATGCGCAGTGTCAGATCATCAATAACTTCAATCGTGTCGACCGGCCCCAAATAGGATTTGGCCCCGTGATAGGTCAGCGCCCCTTGCGCCGGATGATTTTCATCGCGCTGGCGCTCAAAGCTGAACTTTGCTGCCTCGGCATTAAAATCGGTGCCGTCATGGAATTTCACACCGGCGCGCAGCTTGAAAATGTATTCCAGCCCGTCCTCCGACACTTCCCAGCTTTCGGCCAGTCGTGGTTCCAAATCATAGGTGCCGTATTTAATACCAATCAGACCCTCATAAATCCTGCGCACAACACGCGCCGTATTCAGGTCGCTGATTTGTGTCAGACAGGCAGCATTGTTCGCGTGAAATAGCTTAAGGCAGGCAATTCCGTTAGCGCCAACATAGCGCATTATTAACGCGCCTATTATGTCGGTGGATTTCAAGGATCGATTAAGCCATTGAGATATATTCAATAATTCTAATTTATCACCTGTATAACACCCAATCACAATCGCCCTCCCGTTCCTAGACACCCCCCCGATTACCCGCTATCCCAGTCCGAACCCGTATCAAAAAACGGCCCGATAGGAGTAGGAATGATCAACAAAATCGCAGGCGTGATATCGCTGCTGGCATTCCTGATCGTCAGCGGCTGCTCAAGCGCCATTCCCACCCCGACTGACCGGCAAATTGTGGAACTGGCCAGCGCCATTCGCGCCCTTGGCCCCGATGTTGATCCTGCCGAGGCCGCACGCGCCGCCCACATCGCCTATACCTATCCGCTGCAACTGGCGCAGCAATACCAGATCACCGATCCGCCGATCCTCCACAACATCAAGGTCAATCGCGGCACACGCCCGCGCGGCCTGTGCTGGCACTGGGCGCAGGATATGGAAACGCGGCTGGCGCAGGGGGATTTCCAGACGCTGGACCTGCACCGCGCCATCGGCAATTCAGAAATCGCCCTGCGAATTGACCACAGCACCGTCGTCATCTCCACCAAAGGCGGAGCAATGAACGACGGGCTCGTACTGGACCCGTGGCGCTATGGCGGAAAGTTGTTCTGGGGCAAGCCTTTGGCCGACACCAAATACGACTGGATCACGCGGGTCGAAGTGTTTGCACTAAAAAATGCACGGGCCAAAAACTAAACCATGATAGGTTCAAAATCACATTAGGATGTTTCAGAGTTTATTGTTCACAGGCATAGACCATGCCTGCAATCTCAATTGTGATTGAGTCCATTTAGTCATTCGATTATCTAATGTTGGATCAGTGGCTTGTTGTTTTTATTGTGGCGAAATACCAATTTTCGACCCTGCCGTCCGGACAAAAATGCTCTTGCACCCAATTGTAGGCCCTCACCAGTTTTACTGAGTTTTGGGAATAAACGAAATAGCTCTTTACGCGCCTCTTCACCAACTGATTTAAGCGCTTCTGCGCCAGCAAACAGGCTTTCTGCGGCAACTCCGTTCGAATAGACAATTTCATGCCGGTCAAACATGATATGGAAATACTCCACCTCAGTTTCAAAGTCTGTTACCTGTTCAATGCTTTCATCGTCGACCAAATGCTTCACTGCGACAAGCGCCTCGATCTTGAAGTGGTCCTGCTTTTCCGAACAGTTTTGCGGCTGAGTTAAGGTGTATCGGG
>CAYYOF010000040.1:0-28469 GCA_964473185.1 uncultured Marinosulfonomonas sp.
TTGGCTCCGACGGTAGGGATCGAACCTACGACCAATTGATTAACAGTCAACTGCTCTACCGCTGAGCTACGTCGGAACACGAGGGCGGATATAGCAACCGATAATCGCCCCGTCCAGAGGCATTTGCACTTAAAGGCGGATAAATTCGGCATCAAGGGAAAGTGGTGTCTGGGTTTCAACCAATCCGCGGCCCAATAGATCAATCAGGTGGGCCAGAACATTGCGCTGTGCTGCGGGCATCAGGGCGGCAGGCGTGTCGGTATAGACTGCGCGAGTCAGCGCTGGAACCGCAACGGGGGTGTCGGACATTGCCGCCAGTATTTGGGATTCGCGCCCCAGACGGTGGGTGATCAGCCAGTTGATCCGCTCGGCGGGGTCAGTGACTGGGGCACCGTGGCCTGCGTGATAGATACGGTCCTTGCGCGCTGCCAGACGGGCGCAAGAGGCCATGAACTGGGTCAAATCACCGTCGGGCGGCGACACCAGCGAACTGGCCCAGCCCATCACATGGTCGCCGGTAAACAGCGCGTCCCCCCATGCGAAACACAGATGGTTTCCCATGTGCCCCGGCGTCCAGAGCGCTTGCAGGCTCCAGTCCGCCCCATCCACCACCTCGCCATCCTTCAGGCATTGGTCGGGGACGAACGCAGTATCAATGCCTTCGCCGCCCCCCGTCATGCCGCGTGCCACCAGATCGGCCATCACATCGCTACGTCCCGCAATGCTGTCGCCATAGGCCAGCACCGGTGCGCCTGTAGCGCCGCTCAAGGGGCGGGCCAGCGGCGAATGATCAACGTGGCTGTGGGTGACAAGGATCGCCTTGATCACCTCGCCACGGGTGGCCGCCATGATCGCGTCAAAATGGGCGGGCAGATCGGGCCCGGGATCAATCAGCGCCACACGGCCTTCGCCGACAATATAGGTGTTGGTGCCGCGCCATGTCATTGGCGAGGGGTTGGGCGCAAGGATGCGGCGTAATCCGTCGCCCAGTTCCTCGGCCACACCGGCCACCGGATTGAAATCTGTATCCATTGTCATAATCACGCTTTCCCTTGTGGCCTTGCGCCGTTACGTTTCCCTTATGAACTTTAAGTGGCTCAAACGCTATATGCCTCGCAGCCTTTATGGCCGCGCCGTCCTGATCCTGATTGTGCCGATTGTCACGATCCAGCTGGTGGTATCCATCGTCTTTATCCAGCGGTTTTACGAGGGTGTGACCCGCCAGATGACCCGCAATGTAGTGTTGGAGCTGTCCTATCTGCTGCGCCAGATCGAGGCAGCACCAGATGCAGCCGCTGCGGCGACAATGATCGCTCCGTTGCAGGAGCCGTTGGCAATGGTGATAACATTGCCATCGCAAAACCAATCACAAGAGCGGCAGGCGTTTATTGACCTTTCAGGTCAGGCGATGATTGAAACCCTGCGCGACGGGGTGGATGGCATCCGCGCGATTGATCTGGTGAGCAACAATGATGTGGTGCATTTGTGGGTTGAGACCAGATTTGGCGATATGGAGGTGGAATTCTCGCGCCTGCGTGTGTCGGCGCGAAATCCGCATCAATTGCTGGTGCTGATGCTGGCGACTGGTATTCTGATGACAATTGTCGCCATTTTGTTCCTGCGCAACCAGTTGCGCCCGATCAAACGGCTGGCCACTGCATCCGAGGCCTTTGGCAAGGGGCGGGTGGTGGCCTATTCACCCTCTGGCGCGACCGAGGTGCGGGCTGCGGGGGCTGCATTTTTATCAATGCGCGCCCGCATTGATCGCCAGATTGAGCAACGCACCATGATGCTGTCGGGGGTCAGCCATGATTTGCGCACGCCACTGACGCGCCTGAAACTGGGCTTGTCGATGATGGACGAGAATGAGGACGTGGCAGCATTGCAAGGCGATGTGACCGATATGGAGGGGCTGCTGGACGGGTTTCTGGATTTCGCCCGTGGGGATGCCGGCGAGGAGCAGCAAAGCACCGATCCGGTTTCACTGGTGCGTCAAGCGGTTGCCAATGCACACCGGGCGGGCAAACGGGTGGAGATGGCCATTGTTTCGGGCAAAGGCGAGGTGATGATGCGCCCCAAAGCGGTGCTGCGAGCGGTCGAGAACCTGATCGGCAACGCGGTGCGCTATGGCAGCCACGCCAAGGTGTCGGTGGCATTGACCGAACGCACATTGGTGATCAGCGTCGAGGATGACGGGCCGGGCATCGCGCCGCAGGATCGGGAAGAGGCGTTAAAGCCGTTCTCGCGGCTGGAGCCTGCGCGCAACCAGAACAAGGGCTCCGGCGTCGGGTTGGGCCTGTCGATTGCCATTGATATTGCAAGGGCGCATGGTGGGTCGCTGCGGTTGGGCGAGAGCGAGGATATGGGCGGCTTGCAAGTGGATCTGGTGCTGTCGCGCTAGGCTAAACTACAAGATAACGCCCCGTGCCGGCACCTCGAACGCCGGAAAGATACGGCCAAGGTCCGGCGCATCCATATGTTTGGCCATCACTTCGCCCAGCAATTGGCCCCCGCCACAGTGCCGCCCAGAACCATCACCGCATTGCCATAGCCATGATCGGTGCCCCCCGATGTGTTTGACTGCAGGCGGCGGCCAAATTCGCTCATTACCACTACACAGGTGTGATCGCGGGCATTGCCCAGATCACGCCAGAACGCCATCAGCGATTGCGACAGGGTGATCAGCCGCTCAACGGGCGCTCCCAACAGGGCGTTTCTGCCAAACCCCGCCCGCAGGCGTTTGTGCAGCAGGGGCGATAAATCATGTCCGGCGGCAATGATCAGTTGCTCCATTTTCTCGGCCAGCGCTACATCGGCCGACCCACGGGTGCTTTCGGGTGCGAGTGTTCCGACGGCCAGCGCAGGCAATTCGCCCGCCTCGGGGTGAAACCGGAAATCAACATCGGCAGCCTGGTGCGACAACAGATGCCCCGCATCATCGCCCTTGCGTCCAACCCGCAACGATGGCGCGCGGGCCGCGATGTAATCCGCATCACCCGAGGGTGAATCAGGTTCAACCCATCCGCCCCGTCCCGCCGCGCTTGACGGCGTGTCCGGCACCAAGGCGCAGGTTATGGCCTATTTGGGCACCTATATCGGATATTATCACAACCGGCTGGGGGCGCAGAAATCAAAGGATGCACAAGCGCGGTTTATTGGCGAGTTGAACCGGATGATGGGGCAGGGTGCCGATGCCGAGGCTGGGCACATCCTGACGCTTGCGGCCACGGGGATTAAATACCAGACACCGGATAGCGCCACGTTAAAGACGCGGCTGGCCGTTTTGTGTGACAGGTTTATTGAGTAATGGCTGTTGAATGGTAGGCCCGGTAGGACTTGAACCTACGACCAAAGCGTTATGAGCGCTCTGCTCTAACCAACTGAGCTACAGGCCCACTGTAGTCATTTCGCATGGGTATTTCGCTGGGTGCGGCGGGTCAAGAGATTCTATGCGCTGCGCCCGCGGATATTTATAGAACAATGATGGTGATGGGACCGAGTTGATGGACAGGGGGTGGGTGAGTTGATACAGCCCACCTATACGGATTCTATGCAATGGGGTGCTGCCAGATGACTTCGGGAAAAAACGGTTTAACCTATGCCGACGCCGGTGTGGATATTGATGCGGGCAATGCGCTGGTGGAGCGGATCAAACCTGCTGCCAAGCGCACCATGCGCCCCGGTGTGATGTCGGGGCTGGGTGGTTTCGGCGCACTGTTCGATCTGAAAGGGGCAGGGTATGTGGACCCTGTTCTGGTGGCGGCCACCGACGGGGTTGGCACCAAACTGCGCATCGCCATTGATACCGGCATTGTGGACACCATCGGCATTGATCTGGTGGCAATGTGTGTGAATGACCTGATCTGTCAGGGGGCTGAACCCTTGTTTTTCCTGGATTATTTCGCCACTGGCAAGCTGGAACTGGATCAGGCCGCGCAGATCATCGAGGGCATTGCCAGGGGGTGTGAGCTGTCCGGATGTGCCCTGATCGGCGGCGAAACGGCGGAAATGCCCGGTATGTATTCGGACGGCGATTTTGATCTGGCGGGGTTCGCTGTGGGCGCGATGGAGCGCGGTGCGACATTGCCCGCTGGTGTGGCCGTTGGGGATGTGTTGCTGGGATTGGCCAGCGACGGGGTGCATTCCAACGGCTATTCACTGGTGCGCAAGGTGGTCGAGGTGTCCGACCTTGGCTGGGACGCTGATTGTCCGTTTGGCGCTGGTTCCTTGGGCAAAGCCCTGCTGGCCCCCACGCGCCTATACGTGAAATCGACGCTGGCGGCGATACGGGGCGGCGGGGTGCATGCCTTGGCGCACATCACCGGCGGCGGGTTGACTGAAAACATCCCGCGGGTTTTGCCCAATGGCATGGGGGTGGAAATAGACCTGAACGCATGGGAATTACCGCCTGTTTTCAAATGGATAACCGAGGTGGCGGGGATGTCTGAGCCTGAGTTGTTGAAAACCTTTAACGCCGGATTGGGCATGGTGCTGGCGGTGTCGGTAGATCAGGCGGATGCGATCACAGCGCTGCTTGAGGCCGAGGGCGAGACGGTGTCGAGGATCGGCCATGTGACGGCGAGCAGTGGTGTGGCCTACAGAGGATCGCTTTTGTGACCAAACGGGTTGCCATACTGATTTCGGGTGGCGGCTCTAACATGGT
The DNA here is from genome assembly GCA_964473185.1 of uncultured Marinosulfonomonas sp. Lineage (GTDB taxonomy): Bacteria > Pseudomonadota > Alphaproteobacteria > Rhodobacterales > Rhodobacteraceae > Profundibacter. The sequence goes on from CAYYOF010000040.1 coordinate 4,664, forward strand.
GGCGCTGGTGCGCTCGATGACGGGTGATCATCCGGCCCGCGCAGTTTTGGTGCTGGCCAATAGTGCGAATGCGGGTGGGCTGGCAAAAGCCGCTGACATGGGGATTGCCACAGCGGTGGTTGATCATCGCCCCTATGGTGCGGACCGCGCTGCGTTTGAAGCAGAGCTGACTATGGCGCTGGCCAAGGCAAAGCCTGATATCATCTGTCTGGCCGGTTTCATGCGGGTTCTGTCGGCGGGTTTTGTCAATCAATGGCAGGGGCAGATGCTAAATATACACCCATCTTTATTACCTAAATACAAGGGCTTGAATACCCATACCCGCGCACTAGAGGCAGGCGATGCCGAGGCGGGATGTTCGGTGCATCAGGTAACAGCTGAACTGGACGGCGGCCCGATTCTGGGGCAGGCGCGGGTGACTGTATTGCCTGATGACACCGCCGAAACGCTGGCCGCGCGCATCCTGCCGCTGGAACACCGGCTATACCCAGATGTGTTGCGCAAATTCGCGGCGGGTGATGAAACTATGGTGAATTTGCCCTAAGGCTTTTCATTACGGCCGGAATTGCTTATGAAATGCCAACCCGCATGTAATGAGCACCAAAACCCCTATGAAAACACTTACCACCACGCGCGAATTGGCAGATTTCTGCGAAATGGCCGCGGCACATCCATACGTCACGATCGACACTGAATTTCTGCGCGAACGGACCTATTATTCCAAGCTGTGCCTGATCCAGATGGCGGTCAAAGGCAAGGACGAGGATTGCGCCGTTCTGGTTGACCCGCTGGTCGATGGCCTGTCGCTGGAACCGCTATATGACCTGTTCCGCGACGAGAGCGTGGTCAAAGTGTTTCACGCAGCACGGCAAGATCTGGAAATTTTCTTTATCGAGGGCAACGTGTTTCCAAAGCCGCTGTTCGATACGCAAGCCGCCGCGATGGTCTGTGGATTTGGCGAGCAGGTGGGATACGAAACCTTGGTGCGCAAGATCGCCAAAGAGCCGCTGGATAAATCCTCGCGCTTTACCGACTGGTCGCGCCGCCCGCTGACGGATGCGCAGAAAACCTATGCGGTGGGGGATGTCACCCACCTGCGGGTTATTTACGAATTCCTGTCCGATAAAATAGAAAAATCAAACCGTAGCAAATGGGTAGAAGAAGAACTTAAAGTGCTTCTTAGCCCTGAAACCTATGTGATCCAGCCGGAAAATGCCTGGAAGCGCCTGAAAACCCGCAGCAATTCGGGCCGGTTTCTGGCCATTGTCAGAGAGCTGGCCGCGTTCCGCGAGATCTATGCCCAAGGGCGCAATGTGCCGCGCAACCGGGTCTATAAGGACGAAGCGATGATGGAGCTGGCCTCGACCAAACCGGCCAATATGCAGGACTTGGGCCGCTCCCGCCTGTTGCAACGCGAGGCACGGCGCGGCGATATTGCCGATGGTATTTTGGCGGCGGTGGCCGTGGGCTTGCAGGTTGATCCCGAGGATTTCCCGAAACCCGACAGATCGCGCGAGAAATTACAGGTTAATCCGGCACTGGCCGATTTGCTGCGGGTCTTGCTAAAGGCCAAGGCCGAAGATGCAGGCGTTGCGGTGAAATTGATTGCAACATCGGCGGAACTGGACGCGATTGCGGCGGGGCTGCGGGACGGAAAATCATTGTCAGGCTGGCGCAATGAGGTGTTTGGCAAAGACGCGCTGCGCCTGTGTGACGGTGAAATTGCGCTGACGGCAAAAGGGTCGGTGGTGAAGGTGGTTAGCCTTTAGCGCCGCGAGGTGCGGGCGTTGCGCGCGCCTATCACGCGGATTTGGCTGACGCCGTTCAGTTTGAAACTGGACACGAAATACCCAACCACCACTTCACGCGATCTGGTTGTAGATTCGCGTTCAAAACCAACAGGTTGGCTTATGCGGAACTGATAGGTCAGAACGCCATTAACCGGACGTTCGCCATTTTCCGGGATCAGTTCGGCATCCCAAAATCCCTGGGTCAGAGGCAAGCCTACCGCGTGGATAATCGCCCCGCCACCGGTTTTTTCAATGTTTAACGAAGTCACCTGATCGACCATGCCGCGATGATCAATGATCGCATCGGGGTCATCAATTACGGTCAGTGTTTCTTCGGTGCTGCCACGTCCGAACCAGTTGAACGGATTAAACTTGCTGGCACACCCCGTCAGGATCAATGTGCCTAGCAAAATTGCTGCAATTGGTGTTCTCATATCCGTCTGCCCCTTTTCTTATGTCACAGAATTAGACCAAAGCGGTGCGTTTGAAAACCCGTGTTTGTGCGCTCTGGACCTTTTGTGTGTCGGCGACTATCTGGAGGGCACACATGCAGGAGCACGATATGGCGACCGAAGCCTTTGAATACATCGCGGAAAATTTTGAATTTCTGGACGACTGGGAAGATCGCTATCGGTTTGTGATTGATCTGGGCAAGGCGATGCCGCCGCTTGAGGATGCGTTCAAGGTGCAGGCGACCAAGGTTGAAGGGTGTGCGTCGCAGGTGTGGCTGGTGCCGCATCTTGAGGGCGAGGGCGCGGCTGCGGTTTTCCGGTTTCGCGGTGACAGCGACGCGATGATCGTGCGCGGTCTGGTCGCGGTGCTGGTGGCAATGTTCAACGGGCTGACGGTGGCCGAGGTGTTGAAGGTGGACGCGGGCGGTGAATTGGCGCGGCTGCAACTGAATGACCATCTGTCGGCGCAGCGCTCGAACGGGTTGCGGGCGATGGTGGAACGGATTCGCAAGATTGCGGGCGAGGCGGCGGCCTAGCTAGGGTTTGGCAACGTCAACCAGCGCCGTTTCCAGATCGCCGTAGCCGGTAAAGCGGCGCTCGTATTTCAGACCCAGACGTGCTGCGCAATCACGGGCCTTAACGTCCAGTTCGGGCACATTGGTTTGCGCCTGATACACCAGCTTCTCGTAATTTCCAAAATACATATCGCGCAGTTCGGGGTGGCGGTCCAACCCAAGCGGTTTCCAAACGAAGGCATCGAACTGGCGCACCAGAAAATCGGTCAGGTAAAAGGCGGTTATTTCATCTTCCGAGGATTTGGCGAAGGCATCATTACCTTCAAAAAACGAATAACAATGCGGCCCTTCTACCATTTTTACCCCTAGTTTATTGCACATATCCAACAATAGCCCACCGGTGCCGCAATCGGCGTAGACCACGAATATATCATCGTAATCGGCGCGATGTTTTAGGACGGCTTCCTCAACGGCGGCAGGGATACGGTCGGGGTAAAGGTGCAGGTTGGCGGGCAGGCAGGTCAGGGTCAGGTGGGACCAATTGTTCTGTTTAATCAGGGTCAGGATTTCGTGGGCCAGCGCCCCACAAGCCAGCAGTAAAACACGGCCCTTGCCCCCACCAGTGTCATGTGTCGGGGCAAGGCCGTTTTCTGTTAAGTCATCATCGTCCGGTTTCATGCTGGTGCCTTTTGGGCAGATCAGCCTGCCATCTGGTTGTGTTTGCGTGCCATATATTCTTTGGCGGTTTCAACAGCCACCGCCGCATCACGGCAATAGGCGTCGGCACCAATGGCCTTGCCGAATTCCTCGTTCAAAGGCGCGCCACCGACCAGCACGATATAATCATCGCGCATGCCTTTTTCGATCATTGTGTCGATCACGACTTTCATATAAGGCATCGTCGTGGTCAGCAGGGCGGACATGCCCAGAATGTCGGCGTCTTCACTTATCAGCGCTTCCAGATAATCCTCGACCGGGTTGTTGATGCCCAAATCGTGAACCTCGAAACCGGCCCCCTCCATCATCATCGAAACGAGGTTCTTGCCGATGTCGTGGATGTCACCCTTAACGGTGCCGATTACCATTTTACCCATGCGTGGTGCACCGGATTCGGCCAACAGAGGTTTCAGGATGAACATGCCACCCTTCATCGCGTTGGCGGCCAGCAGCACTTCGGGCACAAACAGGATGCCATCGCGGAAGTCATGGCCAACGATGGTCATGCCTGCAACCAGCGCTTCGGTCAAAACGCGGTAGGGTTCCCACTTGCGTCCCAGCAGGATGTTCACCCCTTCAGCAATCTCTTCTTTCATGCCGTCATACAGATCATCGTGCATTTGCAGCACAAGTTCGTCGTCGGGCAGTTCGGACAGGATGATATCTTCTTCTTCGGCCATGGTTTTGTTCCCTGACTGGCGCAAATATGCGGCGTTTCTTTCGATCACATTGACTTTTTGTCGCAGGTCAGTGTTGGCCGGTTGCGACATTGGCGCATCTCGCACCGACTAAATTGGCGGCTAACCCCTGTTGCGGCGACGATTTTTGCGCGGAGCGGGGGTGGCATCATCGGTGCCGTCCGAAGCGGACGAGAATCCGCCAAGGGCTGCGGTGATTACCTCGAGCGAGGGGCGCGGCCCTTGCGCATGCCCCTCAAGGGCGGCGCGCATTGCCACCAGATGTTCGGGCGTGGTGCCGCAACAGCCGCCGATTATTTTAGCACCGCAGTCACGGGCAAGAACGGCGTATTGGCCCATCAGTTCGGGGGTGCCGTCATAATGGATGTGGCCGTCGTGGAATTTAGGGATGCCGGCGTTGCCCTTGGCGATGATCGGAATTTCCGAGCCTTGCGCGGCAAAGCCAAGGATGGTGCGCAGCAGGTCGGATGCGCCAACGCCGCAGTTTGCGCCATATGCCAGCGGCGGGTTCTTCAGTTTTTCAACCATGCTGACCATCGCTGCCGATGTCACACCCATCATGGTGCGCCCGGCGGTATCGAAACTCATCGTGCCACACCACGGCATATCGGCCAAGGCAAAGGCCTCGGCGGCGGCGGCATATTCTTCGGGCGCTGAAATGGTTTCGCACCACAGCACGTCCGCGCCGCCCTCTTTCAAACCTTCGGCCTGCTCATGGAAAATTTCGACGGTCAACTCGTGGGTCAGCTCGCCCAAGGGGGCCATGATTTCACCGGTTGGGCCAACCGATCCGGCAACCACCACAGGGCGACCTGCCGCATCGGCAATCTCGCGGCCCAGTTCGGCCGATATGCGCGACAATTCGCGGGCGCGTTTTTCAGCGCCGTGCAATTTCAGGCGCGACGCGTTGCCACCAAAGCTGTTGGTCAGAAACAGATCACTGCCCGCGTCCACTGACCCGCGATAAAGCGCGCGAATTTTGTCAGGTTCGGTTACATTCCACAATTCAGGCGCATCGCCGGACGTCAGCCCCATGTTGAACAATATGGTCCCTGTGGCACCATCGGCAAGGATCCAGTCGCGTGTCGCCAGCATATTGGAAAGGGCATCGGTCATGGTCAGGTCTCTCAAAAAATTGCAAGGGTCGCCCGTGCAATGCCACGGGGGCAGCGTGGGCGCAAACCTATATTTGTCATAATGATCTTGAACGGGGCGGGTGCAACACTGTGTCATATGGCCCGAAACCTGCCCGCTTCGGCCATCAACAGGGGTGGTCCAATAAGGAAACGAGGTGGATAATTTCAGAACACTTAACAGTTGAACTTGCAAATAAAAACGGGCGAGCCTTAATCAGTCCGCCCGTCAAATTCATATTGGATACAGTGCGTATCCTGTTAAAATATCAGGCTTCGTCAAAAACCTGTGCTTTAGCGTCAGCCCGAAATTTGCGCATCTTCTTGCGTATTTTTTTCTCGGACGCCAAATCGCCCAGATCGCCCACAACCTTGCGCACCACATCCTCGTGACCGGCTTCTTCCAGATCAGAGATGACCACTTCTTTGGCATAAGCCGCGGCCTCATCCCCTGATTTGCCCATTTTTTCGGCAGCCCATAGACCCAACAGCTTGTGGCAACGCGCATTGGCCTTGAACTGCATTTCAGCGTCGTGGGCATATTTACTTTCAAACGCTTGTTCGCGTTTTTTAAATGTGGTCATCTGGTCCTCGCTAGGATGGTGTTATGTTCCCTACAGATATGCCTCCCCTTGGCACGTATCGCAAGGGGGTTGGGGCAGTTTATCGCAGCCCCATGCCTTATGCGGGATTGCGAGATTGCATGCCATGTCGTATAGGCGCGGGCAAGAGGCGCAATATTCTTGCGTCCAGCCAGATCGGAGATCCCATGGCGCGTGGTAAAATGATATACGAAGGCAAAGCGAAAATCCTGTATGAAGGGCCCGAGCCCGGCACATTGGTGCAATATTTCAAGGACGATGCCACCGCCTTTAACGCCGAGAAAAAAGACGTGATTGATGGCAAGGGTGCATTGAACAACCGTTTGAGTGAATATTTCATGAAGGGGTTGATGCAGATCGGCATACCGACGCATTTTATCAAACGTCTGAACATGCGCGAGCAGTTGATCCGTCAGGTTGAAATCATCCCGCTCGAGGTGATCGTACGCAATACCGCTGCTGGATCGATCAGCAAACGGTTGGGGATCGAGGAGGGCACACAGCTGCCGCGCCCGATTGTCGAATTTTCCTACAAGGATGATGCACTGGGCGACCCGCTGGTGCCCGAAGAATATATCATCGCCTTTGGCTGGGCCAGCCAGCAAGATCTGGACGACATCATCGCGCTGGCGCTGCGGGTCAATGATTTTCTGTCAGGGGTGATGCTGGGTGTCGGCATCAAACTGGTAGATTTCAAAATCGAGATTGGCCGCGTTTGGGAAGGCGACTTCCAGCGCCTGATCATTGCTGACGAAATCAGCCCTGACAGCTGCCGTCTGTGGGACATGGAAACCGGCCGCAAGCTGGACAAAGACGTGTTTCGCCGCGATCTGGGCGATCTGGCCGATGCCTATACCGAAGTGGCGCGCCGTTTGGGGGTTCTACCCACCAACGGGCCACAACCGGGCAAACCGACACTTGTTAACTAGGGGGATTCGCGGATGAAAGCGCGTGTGACTGTAATGCTAAAGAACGGGGTTCTGGACCCGCAAGGCAAGGCGGTGCATCACGCGCTGGCCACGCTGGGGTTTGATGGTGTTGACGGCGTTCGTCAGGGCAAAGTGATTGAACTTACCCTGACAGAAACCGATGCGGCCAAGGCCGAAAAAACCGTGGGCGAGATGTGCGAGAAGCTGCTGGCCAACATGGTGATCGAATCCTACAGCATCGAGATTTTGTGATGAAGGTCGGGGTTGTCGTTTTTCCGGGGTCCAATTGCGACCGTGATCTGGCTGTGGCCTTCAAGGCGGCAGGGGCCGATGTAACGATGGTCTGGCACAAGGACACGTCGCTGCCATCAGGTCTGGATATGATCGGGGTTCCGGGTGGATTTTCCTTTGGCGATTATCTGCGCTGTGGCGCAATCGCGGCGCAATCGCCGATTTGCCACGCGGTGGTGGATCACGCCAAGGCGGGCGGTTATGTGTTCGGCGTCTGCAACGGGTTCCAGATATTGACCGAAACCGGCCTTTTGCCCGGTGCGTTGCTGCGCAATACAAACTTGAAATATATTTGCAAAACCATACCGTTAACGGTCAAAAGCACCGACAGCGCCTATACATCCGGCTATCAAATGGGCCAGAAAATCATGGTGCCGATCGCGCATCACGATGGCAATTACACCGCCGACGCCGATACGGTTTCGCGCCTGCAAGGTCAGGGCCGCGTGGCCTTTACCTATGGTAACAATCCGAACGGCTCTGTCGGGGATATCGCCGGTATCCTTAGCGAAAATCACCGTGTTTTAGGAATGATGCCACACCCCGAACGTGCGGCAGATGCAGCACATGGCGGCACCGACGGGCAGGCGCTTTTCCGCGCGGTCGTCGGGGCAATGCAGGCCGCGTGATGGCAGGCGCTTGAGAGATACGCCGTTCGCGCGTAAACTGTTGAAATGAGCGGGGATCATACGACATCAGACACAGACCAGACACGCGAGGGAAATTCCTGGCGGGTAAGGTTTGTCGTTATGTTATTGATCGCGGTCGCGGTAGGCGTGGTGTGGTTTACCAATGCACTGCTGACCGAACGGTTCACCCAATCCACCCGCAACCGCGCACAAGTGCGCATGACGCTCTATTCCGGCAACCTGATCAGCGAATTGCAACGCGCCTCGATCGTGCCGCAACTGCTGGCGCGCGATCCGGCGCTGATCGGGGCGCTGAACTCGAATGATCATGCGCAATCCTCCAGCCGCCTGATCTCGTATATCGAAGAAATCGGCGCGGCCTCATTGTTGTTGCTGGATAAAACCGGACGCACGGTTGCGGCTTCTGACCGCAAGCAGATTGGCTCGAACCACCGGTCAGACCCGTATTTTGTCAACGCAATCCGCGCGAGTGGGTCTGTTTTTACAGCACATAGGGGTGACAGCGGTGCAATATCGTTTTCCTACGCCCGCAAGATGGAATTTGGCAGCAAAACCATCGGCGTGATTGTTGTCGAAGTTGATCTAAGGCAGTTTGAGAGTCGCTGGGCCGGTATTTCGGACGCGGTTTTTGTCGCCGATAGTGAAGGTACGATTATCCTGTCGACTGAACCCAGTTGGCGCGGATTAACCTGGGAAAATGCGCGGATTGTCCGCTCGCCTCCTTCGGCGATTGAAAGGGCGATCCGGACCACCACCGACTGGGTTTCGCTCACGTCCTCGACCAGCTTGCTGGGGGCAGGGGTGATGCGCCAGCAGACGCGAATTCCGTTTCAGGGCTGGAAGATGACAACCTTCACCAAATATACCTCGGTGCGCCAGCGGGTGAACGGGGTGCTGGCGCTGGAAATCATGGGCTTTGCCATCCTGCTGGCACTGACGTTTTATTTCCTGTCCCGAAGGGCGCAGATCAGGTCGCTGTTTTTCCAACAGGAATCGGCAGAACTCCGCCAGTTGAATATTCGATTGCAGCGGGAAGTCGCCGAGCGCGAAAAGGCGGAAAAAGAGCTGGAAGTGGCGGAATTGACGCTGGCGCAAAGTTCGAAACTGGCGGCGTTGGGCGAAATGTCTGCCGCCGTTTCACACGAGCTGAATCAGCCGCTGGCGGCAATGAAAACATACCTTGCGGGGGCACGTCTGTTGTTGCGCCGCAAGCGACCGGAAGAGGCGATATCATCCTTTCAGCGCATTGACGATCTGATCGAGCGCATGGGGTCGATCACCAAGCAGCTCAAAAGCTATGCCCGCAAGGCTGGCGATACGTTTGCGCCTGTGGACATGAGGGATGCGGTCAATTCGGCCCTGTCGATGATGGAGCCGCAACTAAAGCAGCGCCATGTGGAAATCACCAAAACCCTGCCGCGCGAACCGGTGCTGGTCATGGGCGATCGGGTGCGGATAGAGCAGGTGATTATCAACCTGTTCCGCAACGCGCTGGATGCGACCAAAACCGTGGCCGACCCGCAGGTGGAAATCCTGCTAGCCGCCGGTGATACCGCCACCTTTACGGTGCGTGACAATGGCACGGGTGTCGAGGATCTGGACAGCCTGTTCGAGCCGTTTTACACCACAAAACAGCCCGGTGACGGCGTTGGCTTGGGGCTTGCCATTTCGTCGGGCATCGTCAACGATTTGGGCGGACGGCTGACCGCAAGGAACGCCGCCGTGGGCGGGGCTGTATTTGAAGTGCAGCTGCCCATATTGATAGAAGAAACAAAAGCAGCCGAGTGAGGCACATATAATGGCACAGGCAATGAAAATCGCGATCGTGGATGACGAGCAGGATATGCGTCAGTCGATCAGCCAATGGTTGGCCCTGTCGGGGTTCGACACAGAAACCTTCGCCTCGGCCGAGGATGCGCTGAAATCACTGGGCAATGATTACCCCGGTGTGGTGGTCAGCGACATCAAAATGCCCGGCATGGACGGGATGCAGTTTTTGAAACGGCTGATGAGCGTGGATTCAGCCCTGCCGGTGATTATGATCACCGGTCACGGCGATGTGCCAATGGCGGTCGAGGCAATGCGCGTCGGCGCCTATGATTTCCTGGAAAAGCCGTTCAACCCCGATAAAATGACCGAACTGGCCAAAAAAGCCACCCAAAGCCGCCGTTTGACGCTGGACAACCGCGCGCTGCGCCGTGAATTGGGCGATGGCACGGCGGTGATGAAGAAACTGATTGGGTCGTCGCCGGTGATGGAGCGGTTGCGCGAAGATATCCTCGATCTGGGGCAGGCCGATGGTCATGTGCTGATTGATGGCGAAACCGGCACCGGCAAAACGCTGGTGGCCCACGCGCTGCATGCGGTCGGGACGCGGGCGGGCAAGAAATTCTCGCTGATATCCTGCGCCGCCTATGAGGAAGAGGATCTGGGGCGGCGTCTGTTTGGCCCGATCCTTTATGATGGCCCGCAGCCCTTGGTCGAGGCGGCCCGTGGTGGCACGCTGGTGCTTGAGGACATAGATGCGCTGTCAGACAGCCTGCAAGCCCGCCTGCTGACCTATATCAACGAGCAAGGCAGCCCCGCCGAAACCCGCATTGTGGCGATCTCCAACCTGCAAGCCGAGGAAAAAACCGTCGAGGATGTGCTGCGGCCCGACCTCTATTACCGTCTTGCGGCGATGAAAATCACCCTGCCACCACTGCGCCAGCGCGGCGAGGACATCCTGACCCTGTTTGCGCGTTTGTCCGAGCAATTCGCCGAGGAATATGGCTGTGACGCGCCTGAAGTGTCGGCCCAAGAGGCGGCCCAACTGCTGCAAGCGCCGTGGGCGGGCAACATCCGCCAGCTGATCAACGTGGCCGAACGCGCTGTGCTGCAAAACCGGCGCGGGTCGGGCACCATCGCCAGCCTTCTGATGGCCGATGACGAGGAAGCGCAGCCGGTGATGACCACCGAGGGCAAACCGCTGAAAGAATACGTCGAGGCGTTCGAGCGGATGCTGATCGACAACACCATGCGCCGCCACAAGGGCAGCATCGTCAATGTCATGGACGAGTTATGCCTGCCACGCCGCACCCTGAATGAAAAAATGGCGAAATACGGTCTGACGCGGTCGGATTACCTGTAACACCCTATTTTTGTTATACAAATATCCGCGCCGCAGGCATAAAAACGTCTATGCTTGCGGCGCAGGTATTTAACATAAGAAGACGGGGAAGGGGCCATTGCCTCATTTTCCCCATTGTAATTCATACCCCATCCCCCTTATGTTCACCCTAAGGTAGCCTGCGCAACAGCCGCAGAGTTACCGATACAAGTTTCGCTGTTTATGAGGCCACGCAGAAAAATCACCTGCATCCGAATGAACAGACCGATTGGGTCGAAAGACCGGAAATTTGCCCAAAATGCCTTATTAGGCAGGGTTTAATATTATGGACGCGGATTTGCGTCCGGAGATAGAAACGCGATGAGACGCGATAGAGTATCAGAAACTGCAACAGGGGCCGGATTGGCCGACCTGCGCATATCTGACGCGTCCATTTTCGCCCTTACAAGACACCCCCTGCAATCGAGTGCCCCTCTGGGGGCGCGAATATTGCCGCGGTGCAAAGAGAAAACATGGCTAAAAAGATGCTTATCGACGCTACCCACGCAGAGGAAACTCGCGTTGTGGTGGTTGATGGAACCAAGGTTGAGGAATTTGACTTTGAATCCGAAAATAAACGCCAGCTAGCTGGCAACATATATCTGGCAAAAGTAACGCGGGTTGAACCCTCCTTGCAGGCGGCGTTCATCGACTATGGCGGAAACCGTCACGGTTTTCTGGCGTTTTCAGAAATTCATCCCGATTATTACCAGATTCCGGTCGCTGACCGCGAGGCGCTGATGGAAGAAGAACGCGCCTATGCCGAGGCAATGGCCAAGGAAGACGATAAACCCAAACCCAAACGCCGCCGCCGTTCACGGTCAAAACCAAAGGCCGAAGAGGCCAAATCGGACGATGCCGTCGAGACCAAAGAGGTCGAGAGCAATGGCGTGTCCGGTATGGATGTGGTTGATCTGGACGAGGATGCGGTTGAAGGTTCCTCGCCGATGGAGCTGGTTGCCGAGACACCTGTTGATACACCAGAGGCTGGCGAGAACGGCGATGATCAGGCCAAGGTGGAAGCACCTGATGCCGATGACGACGCCGATGCCGACACTGATGATGGCGACGCACCGCTGGACGCGACGGAAAAGGACGACCAGATTGAATCGGTTGCCGATGATGACGCGCCCGAAGACATCCGCCCGCCTCGCAAACCCCGCCCGCGCCGCTATAAAATTCAGGAAGTGGTGAAAGTTCGCCAAATCCTGTTGGTGCAAGTGGTGAAAGAGGAACGCGGCAACAAGGGTGCAGCCCTGACCACCTATCTGTCGCTGGCTGGCCGCTATTGCGTTCTGATGCCAAACACGGCGCGTGGCGGCGGGATTTCCCGCAAGATCACCAACGCTGTGGACCGTAAAAAGCTGAAAGCGATTGCCAACGATATTGAAGTGCCCCAAGGGGCCGGCCTGATCGTGCGCACCGCAGGCGCAAAGCGCACCAAAGTCGAAATCAACCGCGATTACGAATATTTGCAGCGCCTATGGGAGCAAATTCGCTCGCTGACGCTGGACTCCAACGCGCCTGCCAAAATTTACGAGGAAGGCAACCTGATCAAACGCTCGATCCGCGATCTGTATAACCGCGATATCGACGAGGTTCTGATCGAGGGCGAGGCGGGCTATCGCGTCGCCAAGGACTTCATGAAAATGATCATGCCGTCCCACGCCAAGAACGTGAAGCATTACAACGAAACCATGCCGCTGTTCGCCCGTTTTCAGGTCGAAGGCTATCTGGCGGGGATGTTCAACCCCACCGTTCAGCTGAAATCCGGCGGCTATATCGTTATTGGCATCACCGAGGCACTGGTGGCAATCGACGTGAACTCGGGTCGCTCGACCAAAGAGAGCAGCATCGAGGAAACGGCGCTGAAAACCAATCTGGAAGCCTCGGACGAGGTCGCCCGCCAATTGCGCCTGCGCGATCTGGCCGGACTGATCGTGATCGACTACATCGACATGGACGAGCGCCGCAACAACATCGCGGTTGAAAAGCGCCTGAAGGACCGGTTGAAAAATGACCGCGCCCGCATTCAGGTCGGCCGGATTTCCGGCTTTGGCCTGATGGAAATGTCACGCCAGCGCCTGCGCCCCGGTATGATCGAGGCGACAACCCAGCCTTGCTCGCATTGTCACGGCACGGGCCTGATCCGTTCAGACGAAAATCTGGCCCTGTCGATCCTGCGCCAGCTGGAAGAAGAGGGCACGCGCAAGCGCAGCCGCGAGGTTCTGTTGAAAGCGCCTGTGGGCATTGCCAACTACCTGATGAACAACAAACGCGAGCATATCGCCCAGATCGAGGTGCGCTATGGACTGTCCGTTCGCATCGAGGGTGATCCGTTCCTTGTATCGCCTGATTTCTCGATCGAGAAGTTCAAAACCGCCAGCCGCGTGGTGAAACCGGCGGCGACAGTGGTGTCGGTTGATGCGTCTATTATGGATGACATTGATGATGCCGTGGCCGAGGATGCCAGCGCCGAGGATAACGCGCCTGCCGCCGAAAATGCTGCCGAAAATGACGCCCAAAATAACAATGGCGAAGAGCAGGCACCGAAAAAGCGCCGCCGTCGCCGTCGTCGCCGTGGCCGTGGCCGTGGTGGAGAAGGCAATGGCGAGAACCAGCCGCAGAATGCGGAGGGCGAGGGCCAACCTGCTGTGGAAGCTTCCGAGGAATCTGCACCTGCAGAAGAGGTTGTAAAACCCGAGGCAGAAGAAAAACCCGCCGAGGAGAAACCAAAACGCGCCCCGCGCAAACGTGCACCGCGCAAATCTGCCAAGACGGACGAGGGTGACAAGCCCGAGACCGCAACGACGGCAGAAGAGCCAGCAGCCGAGGTGGCGGAGCCGAAGAAGAAGCCGGTTCGACGTCGTAAAGCGCCTGTCAAAAAAGCCGATGTTGATACGCCTGTTGAAACCAAGGCGGCAGAGGAAAAGCCCGCACCCAAGAAGCGTGCTCCGCGCAAACCTGCGGCCAAGAAGGCCCGCGAGGTTGAGCCGGTTGCCGAAGTGGCCGCACCTGAACCCGTGGTTGCCAAACCCGCAGAAGAAGCGCCAAAGGCGCCACCAAAGCCAGAGCCAAAGCCCGACACCAAGTCGGACAAGCCCAAGAAAAAGGGCTGGTGGTCGCTGGGACGCTGATCGCTTTCTGTAAGATGGTTAATATAATGTCGGCAGGCCAAGGCTTGCCGGCATTTTTCGTTTCGGGGTAGGGATGTCGGGCATGGATATTTCAACGCTTCATTATTTCTACATCGGTTTGGCCGCCTTTCTGGTCGGGCTCACCAAAACATCTATTGGCGGCGTCGGGATATTGGCGGTGCTGCTGATGGCGCTGGCTATTCCGGGCAAGGCGTCGCCAGGAGTGTTGCTGCCGATGCTGATTGCCGCCGATATCATGGCGGTGATTTACTACCGGCGGTCCTGTCAGTGGGGTATTTTGCTAAAGCTGGTGCCGCTAACGCTGGTTGGCTTAGCGCTTGGCTATGCCATCCTGCGCTTTGCACCGGACACCAATTTTGAACGTGTTATTGGCTGGACGATCCTTGTCATGCTGGTGCTGGACCTTGCGATGGGTGAAGGCGTGCGCGCGCATATGCGCGGGCGGGTGATGACGGGGATCACTGGAGTTTTGGCAGGGGCGGCATCGATGCTGGCGAACGCGGCGGGGCCGATTTTCGGGATTTACCTGCTGCAAATGGGGTTAACAAAGTCCGAATTCGTCGGCACCCGCAGCTGGTTCTTTCTGGCGTTGAATATAGCCAAGCTGCCGCTGTCGGCGCAATTGGGTTTGATAACCATCCCGTCGCTGACGTTGAATTTGATGTATTTGCCTGTGATCCTGATTGGAGCAGTATCAGGGTATAAGTTCTTGAAATATATCAATATTGATCTGTTCAAATGGCTGATCCGAATCGCCGCTATGGTGGCAGCACTGCGCCTTATCCTGACCTAGCCCTTGCGCACCAGATAGGCCTGCCCAGGATCGGCGTCGCTTTGGCCAATCAGATCGTGGCCCTGCTCATTGCAAAAATGCGCAACATCAATCACTGCGGCGGGATCATCCGCCAACAGCCGCAGCACAGCCCCCGTTGCGTGCCCTTGCAATCGCTTGCGCAGCTTTAGCACGGGCAGCGGGCACAGCATGCCAATGGCGTCAATTTCTTCGTCCCAGTTCATCCGAAATGGATAGGGCGGTAAATACGCCAAGTCCACGCAAATGTGACATCTGCGCAGGTGACGCCGCCCGCGTGATAGCGTAGAGGTGGGAGAACTAAAAACCAGAGGCACCATATGTTTGGCATAGAAATCATCGACGCAAGCCTTTTGCCCGCCATGTTCGTGGCGCTGATGGCGGGGCTGCTTTCATTCCTGTCGCCATGTGTGTTGCCGATTGTGCCACCCTATCTGGCCTATATGGGTGGCATGACGATGAATGAAATGACAGATGATGCCGGCAAGCGCGGTGGCGCGATTGTGCCGGCGTTGTTCTTTGTGCTGGGCCTGTCGACGATCTTCTTGCTGCTGGGGTTTACCGCCTCGATATTCGGCGCTTTTTTCCTGCAAAATCAAGACCTTTTCGCCAAAGTATCCGGTGGGGTGATCATCCTGTTCGGCCTGCATTTCCTAGGCATATTCCGCATCGGTTTTCTGGATCGTGATGCGCGGCTGGATGCGGGCGACAGGGGCGGGTCATACTTTGGTGCCTATATTCTGGGCCTTGCCTTCGCCTTTGGCTGGACACCCTGCATTGGCCCGCAACTGGGCGCGATCCTGTCGATGGCGGCCTCCGAGGCGTCCGTGGTACGCGGCACATCCCTGCTGGCGGTTTACGCGCTAGGGCTGGGCATTCCGTTCCTGTTGGCCGCCATGTTCATCCAGCGGGCCGTCGGCGTGATGAACCGTCTGAAACGCCATATGGGGTTGATCGAAAAATCGATGGGTGTGCTGCTGATCATCGTCGGGATTGCCCTGCTAACAGGGGCATTCAGCGCGTTTTCCTTCTGGCTGCTCGAGGCGTTTCCCGCATTGGGCGCAATCGGCTAGCTGGCCCTAGTTTTGTCATAAACATTCGCTAAACTACCACTGGTAATGTTTTGAGGCAGAGTATGCAGGTCGAAGGCCACACAGTTGCGAAGCGTCGGGTGTTTTATATCCCCGGCTATGATCCGATTCATCCGCGTCGGTATCGAGAGCTGTATCGCAAGGAAGGCACGGATCAGGCCAAAATCTCGGGCTACAAGATCGAACTGTCCCCGAAACAAGGCCCTAAATCCCGTGGCGGGCGTTATGGCTGGCATGTGGCCGGATCAATCGAGGGCACCAGAACGCAGGCCGATTTCGAGGTGCTGGTCTGGTCCGATATTGTTAAAACCTCGATGGATCTGAATATCCCGCAAACCTATCTGGTGCTGGCGCGCACCGCATGGACCTATATCGCCTCGGGCGCTTTGCGTCGCTTGATGTGGTTGCGCAAGGGGCCGGTGATTGCGGCGCTTTACCCGATTGGAATGTTGCTGCTGCAACTGCTGCTGGCGGTTCTGGTCGCATGGTTCGTTGGGGCCAATGTGGCCAAAGGCGTTAAGGTTTTGGTCGATTGGCCCACAGTTGCGCGGCTGGTTGGCTGGGGCGCTGCCCTGCCGTTGATCGTGGTGATCCTGCGCTGGTTTCGCAAAATCGATAACAAGCTGTTTGCCTATTATCTAATGCATGATTACGCCTACGAGGCCCAATCCAAAGGTGAAAGCCCGCCGGAGCTTGAGGAACGGATGGCGGAATTTGGGGCCGAGATCGCGCAAGCGCTGAGCAGTGATGTGGACGAGGTTCTGGTGGTTGGCCATTCATCTGGCGCCCATATCGGGGTGTCGGTTCTCGCCGACCTGATCCGCGCGGGCAAGGTGATCGAGGGCGGGCCAGAATTGGCATTCCTGACCCTTGGGCAGGTGGTGCCAATGGTGTCATTCCTGCCGCGCGCCTACCGGTTACGGGCCGATCTGCAATATCTGTCCATGCGCAACGAATTGACCTGGGTCGATGTGACGGCCCCGGGTGACGGCTGTGCATTCGCGCTCTGTGATCCCGTTGCGGTGTCTGGCGTTGCACCTAAAAACCAGCGCTGGCCGCTGGTGATTTCTGCGGCGTTTACCCAGACGTTATCACCCAATCGCTGGGCCGAATTGCGTTGGAAATTCTTTCGCCTACATTTCCAGTATATGTGTGCGTTCGATCGGCCTGGTGATTATGACTACTTCAAAATTACCGCAGGGTCGGTGACCCTGAAACGCCGGTATTTCAATCGGGCCGCGTCGATTTCGCGGATTGATGTTGCCGCGTCGCCCTATACATCTGTGACTGAATGACCCTACCACCAAAACCAAAATCGCGCCCCCGAAATGCATCGCTATGGCAGCACGCCAAATTGTTTCGCAAGGATATTCTATCGGCCCAGCCCGAACATCTCTATGGCGCGTGGATGGCCGAATTTCGCACCCCGTTTTTCCGCTCCTATATGGTAAACCAGCCTGATCTGGTGAAACGGGTTCTGGCCGAGAGCCTAACAACATTTCCAAAATCCAGCCGCATTCGGGATGGCCTGGCGGCATTGCTGGGCAATTCGCTGTTCCTGTCCTCTGGCGAAGACTGGAAACACCAGCGCCGCATTATTGATCCGGCGTTTGAAGGCGGGCGTTTGCGCGAAGTGTTCCCGAAAATGTGGGATAGTGCTGTGGCGGCGGTTGATCGGCTGGAAGGGCAGACCGGCAAAGGACCGGTCGAGGTCGAGAGCATGACCTCGCATGTGGCCGCCGATGTAATTTTCCGCACCTTGTTTTCCTTGCCAATCACCAACGAGGTGGCGACGGGGGTGTTTGAAGAATTCAAAGACTACCAGCGCTCGATGCCGTTTGCCAACATGTCCAGCCTGTTGCCAAAATTCAAATGGCTGCCGAATTTTGCCTCTAAACGCAGCAAGGAAACCGCCGAGGTTATTCGCGGTCTGATCCGCCAGATCACAACCGAGCGCCGCGCCGCTATTGACGCGGGCACGGCGCCCGATGATCTGGCCACCAAGATCATGACCACGCCGGACCCTGAAACTGGCAAATGTTTTGACACCGAGGAAATGGTCGATCAGGTGGCGATCTTTTTCTTGGCGGGGCACGAAACAAGTGCGTCGGCACTGGCGTGGTCGCTCTATATGCTGGCGCTATACCCTGAATGGCAGGATAAAGTCGCGGCAGAGGCGCTTGAGGTGATCAATCCGAAAAAGGCGTATTTTTCTGCGGTTAGCAAATTGCGCATATCGCGCGATGTGTTTCGCGAAACCATGCGGCTGTATCCACCGGTGCCCGCCACCGTGCGCGAGGCAGCTTGCCCCGTGGAATTTCGCAACCGCAAGATTAAAAAGGGGTCACAAATTATCCTGTCTGCGTGGCACCTGCACCGCCATAATAAAATCTGGGATCGACCCGATGAATTTGATCCGACCCGTTTTCACACTAAGGAAGGCAAGCAATGTATGCGCGATGCCTATATCCCGTTTTCCGCCGGTCCAAGGGTCTGTCCGGGCAGCGGTTTTGCCATGCTAGAGGGGCCATTGATCCTGTCTATGCTGGTGCGGGCGTACCGGTTTGAGCTGGTCGCAGATCGCCCCGCTGTGCCGATTGCGCACCTGACTTTGCGTTCAAAGGACGGAATTTGGCTGAAACTGACCCCGCGTGATCAGGGGTAGGGCAAGATTTTTTGAAAAAATCTTGGTAAAATCCTTTGAAAGGATTTTGAACGTCATTTCAAGATCGGTAATGGCGCAAAATAAACAGCCGAATGGCCGAAGCAAGCCCGATATCCAGACCACGTGCCGCGTCAATTTCGGCGGCCAATACATTTATCGGCTGACCACGCGCTGCAGCAATTTCACGAAATGCATCCCAAAATTCGTCTTCCAGCGAAACACTGGTCCGGTGCCCCTTCAGGGTTAGGGAATGTTTCTTGGGTCGTGCATTCATTCCTCGTCCAGCATATGTTGGTCCAGCATTTTGCTGGCTTTGTCACTCATGGCGACTTGGGCAATGCGTTCGGCCTTGGTGCGGCCGAATTTGGCGGCGTTGGCATCGGCGGTTACACGTTTTTCATCACGCGCGCGGGCCTTGCGTGCATGGTTCAGGTTTACAATTTCGTTCATTCGTCTTTGGGACCGATCATTTTTTCAGGGCGCACCACGCGCTCGAATGTTTCTGCGTCCACGAACCCCAGTGCGATGGCTTCTTCCTTCAGGGTGGTGCCGTTTTTATGTGCGGTCTTGGCCACTTTGGTGGCGTTGTCATAGCCGATTTCAGGCGCTAACGCGGTGACCAGCATCAGGCTTTCGCGCATCAGCTGATCAATCCGGCCTTTGTCGGCCTGAATGCCGACAACACAGTTTTTGGTGAATGTCGCGGCGGCGTCCCCCAGCAATTGGATGGATTGCAGCACGTTATAGGCCATCATCGGCTTATAGACGTTCAATTCAAAATGCCCTTGCGATCCGGCAAAGCCGACAGCGGCGTCATTGCCCATCACCTGAATGCAAACTTGTGTTATCGCCTCGACCTGCGTCGGGTTCACTTTGCCCGGCATGATCGATGATCCTGGTTCATTTTCGGGCAGGATCAATTCGCCAAGCCCGCAGCGCGGGCCGGACCCGAGCAGGCGGATGTCATTGGCAATTTTAAAGAGTGACGAGGCAACCGTTTTCAAAGCACCGGATATTTCGACCATGGCGTCATGCGCTGCCAGTGCTTCGAATTTATTCGGGGCGGTGACAAAGGGCAGGCCGGTGATCTGCGCCATGTTGGCCGCAACGGTTTCGGCCCAGCCGTGTGTGGTGTTCAGACCGGTGCCAACGGCGGTGCCGCCTTGGGCCAATTCATGGATGCGCGCAAGCGCGCCCTTGATCCGTTCGATCCCCATCGCCACCTGATGCGCGTAGCCGGAAAATTCCTGTGCCAGCGTCAGCGGGGTTGCATCCATCATATGGGTGCGGCCAATTTTAATGATGCCGTCAAATTCACGCACCTTGGCATCCAGCGCGAAATGCAGCGCGGCAAGGCCAGGCAGCAGCACGTC
Organism: uncultured Marinosulfonomonas sp.; assembly: GCA_964473185.1. GTDB lineage: Bacteria > Pseudomonadota > Alphaproteobacteria > Rhodobacterales > Rhodobacteraceae > Profundibacter. The sequence continues at coordinate 24,687 of CAYYOF010000040.1, forward strand.
ATGGGCGGCGGTGGCGGTGGCGATGTGCATCGCGGTGGGAAAGGTATCGTTGCTGGATTGACCCATGTTCACATGGTCATTCGGGTGCACCGGCGTTTTGCTGCCAATCTCGCCACCAAGGATTTCTATGGCACGGTTTGCGATCACCTCGTTTGCGTTCATGTTGGATTGGGTGCCGGACCCCGTTTGCCACACCACCAGCGGGAAATTATCGTCAAGTTTACCGTCGATCACATCAGTGGCCGCGGTGATAATGGCGTTGCCCTTATCGGCATCCAGTTTGCCCAGTTCCATATTGGCCTGCGCACAGGCCTTTTTGATCACTCCCAGCGCCCGCACAATCGCGATCGGCTGACGTTCCCATCCGATGGGGAAATTCATCAGAGATCGTTGGGTTTGCGCGCCCCAGTATTTGTCAACGGGCACTTCCAGCGGGCCAAAACTATCGGTTTCGGTGCGGGTCTGGGTCATGGCGGCATCCTCGGCTAATTGTGGCAGTTATTTATAGGCACAGGCCGGTGAAAACCAAAGTTATCCCGGCTGATTGAACACATATACCGTGGCTGGCGGCAGATTAAACCATATTCGACGGCTGCTTGACCACTCCAGCCCCAGTTCACTGCGCACTTCGGGGGCAAGCGGCGGTTTGTTCCCATAGGTGAACTGGATCATTGGTGCGCTGGGTTTCAGAGCCGAAAATACAGATTTGGCGATATCCATTTGCACATTGATCGGCATGTTCAACAAAGGCAGGCCACTGACCACGGCCCCCAGATCGGCAATCCCCAAACTGGCCATATCCTGTGCCATCCGGTTATGAACACTGATATCGGGATGCTGCTGTTTCAGGCGCTCACAGAAAATTTTACTCATGTCAAATAGCGTAAGGTTCTGCGGTGAAATGCCTGCGGCCAGTATTTGGCGGGTGATTGCGCCCGTGCCCGGTCCGATTTCGACCACAGGGCCGTTCATCGGATCAATCTGGCCAGCCATCAACCGCCCCAACGTACGGCTTGAAGGGATAACAGCCCCGACACCTGCGGGATTGCTTATGGCTTGATGTAAAAATAGCGGAATGTTTTTTATCATGAAACCAACGTGTTATTAAGAATTCTTAATGCGTGGAATTATGGCTTGCGAAAACTGTCCAGGCTAACGACTTCGGCATCTTTGGGCGGCTCGTCATCATCATCAAGGGCCTCAACCATCGGGGCTTCGGGAACATCATCATGGTCGGCTGTTCCAATCGAAACCACTTCGGCGTCTTGCCCGTCGTCCTCGCTGCTGTCAAATCGCAGGCCAAATTCGACGGAAGGATCGACAAATGTGACGATCGCATCATAGGGGACATACAGCGGTTCGGGGTTGTCGCCAAAATTCAGGGTGATGGCAAAACCGTTGTCGCCGACATCCAGATTATCAAACCAGTGCTGGATCACAATGGTCATATCACCCGGATAGCGGTCTGACAGCCAATCGGCGATTTCCACATCGGGGTGCATCGTGTCAAAGGTGATAAAGAAATGGTGCTGGCCGGGCAGGCCGTCTTTGGCAATATCGTTCAACACTTCCTTGATCAGCGAACGCATGGCGCGGTGCATCAGGTTTCCATAGTCGATGGTGTCTGAAGACATGCTAGCGGCCCCTTTGGCGGATGATGCGTCAAGCATAAGCGATTCTGGCGTGAAGGGAAGGGGCAAGCGGTCAAAATTGCGACAGCATCACGCCCCCGATGGCAACCAGCGCCAAGACCTTTAGCAAATCCATGTGCAGCCGCAGGATCAACGCGCCCGAAAGCAGCGCCAAAACCACCACCCGTCCGTCCAACGTGGCCAAATCCGGGGTGAACAGGGTGACGGGGCCGTGTTTAACCGCTGTCACGCTGCCGAAAAACACATGCAGCGCGAACCACAGCGACAGGTTCAGGATCACCCCGACCACGGCGGCGGTGATGGCCGATAATGCACCCGACAGACGCGGGCGGGTGGCGATCCATTCAATGTAGGGGGCGCCGGTGAATATCCACAGATAACAAGGCACAAAGGTGACCCAGAGCGCTAGCAGGGCCGCCGCGATGCCCAACCCCAGCCCATGTTCACCAAACCCCGCCATGAAGGCGACGAATTCTGTGACCAGTATCAACGGTCCCGGTGTGGTTTCGGCCAGCCCCAGCCCGTCCATCATTTGCGGCGTGGTCAGCCAGCCATGCTCGAACACCGCCGCTTGGGTCATATAGGCCAGCACCGCGTAGGCGCCGCCAAAGGTGACGACGGCCAGTTTGGCAAAAAATACGCCGATTTGGGTTAGAAACGTTGCGCCCATGGCCCAAAGCACGCCAACCGGAGCCCACCATATCACCAGCCAGATGGCGATGGTGCGCAACGGGTTTGCGCCTTTGGGGTGCGGCGGCGGATCATCGGCACTGCGTTGGGTGGCGTATCCGTATAGGGCGGCCATAGCGATGATCAGTGGAAAGGGCAGGGTCAGGAAAAAGATGCCGACGAATGACAGGGCTGCAATGATCCAGTGTGCCCAGCCTTTCAGCGCCTTTCGCGCCACCCGCAATAGTGCTTCGATCACGATCACCACGACGGCGGCCTTGACCCCCATAAACATCGCCTCGACCCACGGGATTTCTCCATAGAGCGCGTAACCAACGGCCAAAGCCAGCACCACCAGCGCACCGGGCACCACGAACAACAGGCCCGCGATCAGGCCGCCGCGCACCCCGTGCAACCGCCACCCTGCATAGGTGGCTATTTGCGTGGCTTCGGGGCCGGGCAGCAACATGCAGAACGACAGCGCGTTCAGGAACTGTTGCTCGGTCAGCCACGGGCGTTCCTCGACCAATTCGCGGTGCATCACGGCGATCTGCGCGGCTGGGCCACCAAAGGACAGCAGCCCAATGCGCATGAAAACACGGGTGGCTTCACGTAGCGATGGGCTGGAGGTGTTATCGGAACGGCACATAAGGTCCATCCATCAAACAGAGTCTGGGGTATGTCAATGGAAGGATTGTCTAATGGTCACTATCTAGCTTAACCCCAAGTGTTTCTATAACTATTGCAACAACGGCATCAATGTTTGTGGTGTCAAAATCCCTGTTTAGAGCCTCGTTGGAAAACCGTTCCTTATAGTCATTAGGAACACCACGAGCAAAGAGCCAGTCGCCCGTTTCTTCTTCTGTGTTCCTCATATCTACAGACATTGCTTGGCTTAGCGAATTATTGTAGTCGCCATGAATGCATTTTTTCCAATTCAAAATATCGCCGGTTTCGTTATCTAAGAGTAATTCAGCACATAATGCAGACGCGGCACTTGCTGGGTAAAGAAATTCGGCGGTAAAAAAGGCTTGATTGTCTTTGATGCGATATTTCTTGGTAAACCCCTTGAATTCATCAGTGAATGGCAATGCCCATGCAAAGGCATCCGAAGTAATATTAGTGGGCGTTATTTCAGGTTGGGATTTACACAGTGTTTTATGCGAACTCCTCCCCGCCTTATCATTGTCAAAGAGAAATAGTGTTTTCGCACCTGCATTAATTCCACCATTCCCAAGCAGGCCGGAGAAAAATTCATGGGTATTATTCGGTGTGCCACCCAATTCTTTCACCGCTATTTGGTTTTCTTTATTTTGCCGTTTCATGGGCATTCTCCAAAATCAGAGTTCGAATTTAGGGCCGCGATCTTTATTATGATCATGACCCCGCTCACGGGGCCGAATGGCATCCGTTTTTGATCTGCGCTCGCTACTGCGCAGAAATTGGCTGACATCGCGGGCAA
>CAYYOF010000041.1:0-27421 GCA_964473185.1 uncultured Marinosulfonomonas sp.
TGATAAAAGCGGGAAAAATATAGACCAACGTGGTCCAAGGTTGGGGGCAAGAGCAGAGTAATGGCAAACAGAAGAGGAACAGAGCAAACTTTAAAGTGGCCCTCAAACTGGGGGCAGGTCACTACGATCTGCAAAGCCCACGCGGATGTAAGCGGCGCAAAAGGGGGGCCAAGCTCACGCAATTGGCCGCTCCAAAGGTGGCCTGACCACCAAGATCATGCTGCCGTAGACGCACTTGGATTGTCAATCCGCTTCGAAATCACACCGGGCCAGTGGGGCGATTGTCCGCAGGCGCGGGGGTCTGATTGAGAGGTTGACGGGCGTCGACCATGCGATGGCGGATGCGGCTTTTCGCCGCCTTCATGGGGCCAATCAGTGGCACGATCCTTGTGATATGTTTTCTGCTGTTGTGCTGGATGTTTTTCAGCGCTGCGTCGGCGAGAACAAAACAAGACCCGCAAAACCACCTGACGGCCAGCGGCAAAACCTTGCCGCTATCTGGACAGAGCCAACTCAATGCGTCGCATCGATGTGTCATTGAGTGTCTCAAACCAGCAAGTTTGATACAGTTTCAATAGCGTCAAACACAAACGCAATTCGGCCGTTCATCTCTCGGAAACCTACCCCTTATGCTGACAGCAGAACATGGGAGGAAAACATGACACCACCGAAAGATACGCTCGCCTGGATGTATAAAATGATGGTCACGAGCCGTCGTTTTGAAAACGCCATCGAAAAAATTTATATGGAAGGGAAGACCCCGGTTTTTAATATGGCCGACGGCCCAATTCCAGGGGAAATGCACCTGTCAAACGGGCAAGAACCCGTGGCAGTTGGGGTTTGTGCCCATCTGAATGCAGATGATATCGTGACTGCAACACACCGCCCACACCATCAGGCAATCGCAAAGGGCGTCGATCTAAAAAGAATGGCGGCGGAAATTTTTGGTAAGGTGACCGGCCTTTCGGGTGGTCGCGGTGGGCATATGCATATTTTTGATGCTGATGTGAACTTTGCCTGTTCAGGTATCATTGCGCAAGGCATGGGCCCGGCTGCTGGTGCCGCCTTATCGCGACAAATGCAGGGCAAGCCGGGCGTTGCGATATCCTTCATCGGTGAAAGCGCGGCCAACCAGGGCGCGTTTCACGAGGTGATGAACCTTGCCGCCGTCTGGAAATTGCCGATGGTTATTGTCGTCGAAGACAATGCTTGGGGAATCTCCGTCTCCAAAGAGGCCTCCACCTCAATTAAGCGAAATGCGGACCGTGCATCGGCCTACGGCATACCGGGGCATTACGTTCCGGGCAATGACCCGCTGAAAATCTACGAGGTCGCAGGTGAAGCCATTAAACGTGCTCGCGCTGGCGAGGGGCCAACACTGATTGAAGTTGAGACTTATCGCCTTGCAGGTCACTTTATGGGGGATGCCGAAGGCTACCGGCCTGACGGTGAGAAGGATGGGCTCTTTGCCAAGGACCCGATTCCAAAAATGCGCCAAAAGTTGATTGATGACGGGGATTTTTCAACCCAGGATCTGGATCGTCTTGAAGTCAAGGCACAGGCAGCGGTTGATGAAGCGATCCGCTTTGCCCGCGAGAGCGCCGATCCGAAACCGGAAGACGCGCTTACATCAATATTCGTCTAAATGCGACAGGGAGGAAAACAATGGAAAACGAACGCAAATTAACGATCGCCCGGGCAATGGCTGAGGCGACTGCACAAGAAATGCGCCTTGATCAAAAGGTCTTTGTGATGGGGGAAGATGTCGGCGAGATGGGCGGTATCTTTGGCAACACCCGCGGCCTGATCGAAGAGTTTGGAAAGCAGCGCGTGCGCGATACGCCAATTTCAGAGACCGGATTTATCGGCGCTGCCGTGGGGGCTGCCCAAGATGGCATGCGCCCCGTGGTCGAGCTGATGTTTGTCGATTTCTTCGGCGTTTGCTTTGATGCAATCTATAACCTCATGGCCAAGAACACATATTTCTCCGGCGGTGAATTTACCGTGCCGATGGTGTTGATGACCTCTACGGGGGGCGGATATTCTGACGCGGGTCAACATTCGCAGTGTCTCTATGGCAGTTTTGCGCATTTGCCCGGAATGAAAGTTGTCAGCCCGTCGAATGCTTATGACGCCAAAGGCTTGATGACCGCCGCCATACGCGACCCGAATCCGGTGATCTTCATGTATCACAAAGGCTTGCAAGGCATGGGCTGGCTGGGCACTGAAAAAGGCGCAATCACCCATGTCCCTGAAGAGGCCTATGAAGTAGAGATCGGCAAAGCGGCGATTGCCCGTGAAGGCCGCGACGTCACCATCGTGTCGATTGCACAAGGCGTGCATCACGGTTTGAAAGCGGCCAAGGTGCTGGAAAAACAAGGGATCAGCGCAGAGGTGGTTGATTTACGGTCTCTGGTGCCCCTGGATCGCGATACCATCCGCGCCAGTGTCGCTAAAACCGGTCGGTTGATTGTGGTGGATGAGGATTATCACAGCTTTGGCGTCTCGGGTGAGATCATTGCCACAGTGACCGAAAGCAATCTGTCCGACCTCAAAGCTCCGCCCAGGCGCATCGCTTACCCGGATGTCCCGATCCCTTTTGCCCGCGTAATGGAGCAACATTGCCTGCCAAACGCGGATAAGATCGTCGCCGTAGCACAAGAGATCTGCCAAGCCTCAATCCCCGCCTGATCCATTCCTAAATATCTCACAACAACCAAGCCGCCCCGACCCTTTCGGGGTGGCCTTGAAAGGACTTTGTCCTATGGCAACTGACATTATTATTCCCTCCGACCTTTGGGACAGCGACGAAGAAAGCGTTATCACCGCATGGCTCGCCAGTGACGGCGCTCAGGTAAAAGAGGGCGCTTTGATCGCGGAGATTATGACCGCAAAGGTGCAGTATGAAATTACCGCACCCACCTCCGGCGTTTTGAGCATCGGAAAGGACCAGGATGAGGTGGTTGCAAAAGGCGATGTAATCGGATCTGTCGGATGACAGACGCAACCACATCTGAGGACAGGATTGTGCCGCTGCGCGGTGCGCGTGGGATGATTGCCGATAAAATGCTGTCGTCTTTGCAAGGCGCCGCACAGCTTACCCTCCATGCACGCGCGGATATGACCGCACTTTTGGCCGCAAAAGCAAAGTTCAAGGCCGATGGCATTTCGCTTTCGGTTGAAGACTTGTTGATGGGCGCAATCGTGCGCGCGCTGGGGCAACATCCTGATATCAACGGCACGCTCAAAGAGCGTGAAGTGCACTTGTCCGGCAAGGTTGATCTGGGCGTGGCGATTGCTCTTCCGGGCAATCTGCTGGCCGCCCCTGCCATTTTTGGCGCGGATGATCTGTCCTTGATTGAACTGCGCGCCGCCCGCCGAGATCTGGCAGAGCGGGCGCGGGTCAACAAGCTAACCGTCGCAGAGATGGTCGGGGGGACATTCACTGTGTCCAACTTGGGCTTGAGCCGGGTGGAACAATTCACCCCCATTCTGAATACGCCACAGATTGGCATTCTGGGGATCGGGCGGGTTGTCGAAACGGCTGTGCGTGATGGGAATGACCTTGCTTGGCGCCCCTATGCTGGCCTGTCTTTGACCTTCGATCACCGTGCCATTGATGGCGCGCCCGCTGCGGATTTCTTGACCGGGCTATGCGAAATTATCGAGCAGTTTCAATCTTGATTGTCACTGGGTTCAAAACGGCACATGATGGCATCGCCCGTGAAACGGCGTTGCTGCAACAGGGGCGCCCGGCGATGCTTTTATGGCAGAGTAATGCATGTGCCCTTGTTGTTCCTTCGGCGTTGGCCCGGCGCGCAGCTGTTCAACAACAGGCGCAAATAACGGCTGCTGCTGGCTGGCCTTTGGTTACGCGCGGCAGTGGCGGCGGCATAGTACCGCAATGGTCAGGAACCGTGAATCTGGCGATGATTGTGCCCTGCCCAGCCGGTTTTACGCCAGAGTCGGGATATCACTTGATTTGCAGCAGCATTTCCGCGGCACTGAGCCAATTTGATATCCCGTCTGACACCGGAGCCTGTCAAAGCGCCTTTTGTGACGGTGACTGGAACCTGCTGGTGAAGCGGCGCAAGCTGGTCGGCACAGCGCAGCGTTTACGGATGACCGCAGCGGGGCGAGTGGCGTTAATCCATGCGGCTATTCTAACCAAAATGCCCGCCCCAGAGGTTTGGCCGATCATGAATGAACTGCACAAGGCGGCTTTCCCAGAGAGTTCGGGCATCCGCGCAGAGGCGCATATCGCACTTGAGGATCTTTTTCCTCAACCTATGAACCCTCAAAGTTTTCTTGCCGCGCTGGCGGACGCCGCAGAAGAGCGCTTAACCACACTGACACATCGCCAATCGGTCCCGAGCCTAGCATAACGCTCATCCATAACTGAAACTGACACAGAGGAAGAACGAACATGAAAACTGGAATTATTATAGCCACCGCATTCTGCGCGACACTGTCCGCAATCGGGCCATCCGTCGCGCTTGAAAACATTCCGGTGTTAGACCTAGGGATTGCCAAAAAAATGGCAGACGGCTGCGAAGCCAAGGCCATCGCCGAGGGATGGCGGATGAATATTGCTATTGTGGATCGGGGGGCCGATTTAGTGGTCTTTCGCCGGATGGACAGCGCATTTCTCGGCAGCGTCGAGATTGCAACGAATAAGGCAAAGACATCCGCCCGGTTTCCGTTCTCAACGCGGGTTGTCGCGGAATTGGGCTATGGCACGAAAGACGCGCCTGCCGGTGTTCCCGGATTCGTCGAAGTCGACGAAATCATTGCCTTCGCTGGCGGACTCCCAATCATGGCTGGCGATGTGCAGATCGGCGGCATTGGTGTGAGCGGTGACTCGGCCGACAACGACGAGGCCTGCGCGCAGGCAGCCCTGGACGCAGTCGAAGGTGAATTGCGGTAAACATTCTTAGAAGATTTCGCCCTAGAAACGGTCGGGCAATTCGCGCCCGGCCGTTTTTAATTCCGTGGTCGTTACTCCGGGCGTTGCAGCCCTTCTGATGCGATCCAACGATTGACCGTGGCGCGACTTTTACCCAGCATCCGGGCCGCTTTCGCAACATTCCAGTCGGCGCTGTCCAGTGCATCGCGCAAAGACACACGTGCCACTTTCTTTTGGGGAACATCGCCGCGCTGTGACAACCGATCAGGCAGATCGGTTACGTTAATCCGGTGGCCGTTGCCACAAATCAATGCCTCCCTAAGAACCGACCGCATTTCGCGCTGATTTCCGGGCCAATCATAGGTGACCAACAAATCCCGAGCCTGGTCTGATAACGCGACGGCCTGATCCAAATCAAACGCCATCACATCATTCAACACGATTTCGCAATCGCGCAAACGGACTGGTGGCAGTTCCAGAACGGATTGCCCCATCAGATAGAGGAGATTACGCCCTATGGTGTTATCTGCTTCTAGCGCGCGCCATGTCTTACCGGCGGTGAATAAAATGAGCGGCTTCGTCTCACAATAGCCGCCCCGCGCTTCACGTTCATCAGTATCAAGATAGGTCTCTAACGCTTGTTGTGACGCGGCGGTTAGTTTTTCGACATTCAGAAGGATCAGGGTCGGAGTGATGTTATCAACCGGGTAATCGTGCAGAAAACGCAGGCTGCCGAGGGCTTCGGTCAGTTCGACACCAGAAGCAAAGCACGCAGCATTCAACGAGAGGCCTGTCGGGGACGAAAGGCCTGTCGGGGACGAAAGGCCGAGGTCTTCGAGAAGCGCCCGCGCGAATTGTTCTGCGTCAACACCCGGCTCTCCACATATGAGCACCGGAACCCGATGAGCGGCCAACCGGCGCGCGCGATTTGCCAGAACGGACAGCCTCCCCCCCTGCCCGATCAGACGGCCAAGCTGTCCATCCTTGTTGATTCGTGCTGGAAGCAACGGGCTTGCGTCTTGGGCCGTACGACGTCGCGGGGGGACAGTGGCAGGGCCACGCAGGCTGATTTCGAGATTCTGAAGTTCGGACAGATGTTTGCCAAAAAGATTTTGATGTTCAGGCGGGCGGGCACTATCCCGCCAGAGCGGCAGGCACGACACAATAACGCCCCGGTCATCACAGGCAACCAGCGTTTCAAAATTTCGCGCGGTTTGAGAGCCGCGCGACATGACACGCGCCGTTAGTTTTTCAGAATGATAGTTGCGGAACAGGCGGGTTTGAAACTGGCGGGAGGCGCGCCGCAATACCTGTTCGCACAGTGTGATTTCGTCGGGTCGGCGCTTCACCGAACCCACAAGGGTAATGGCACCGATCAGCGTGTTTTCGGCATCTGTTAAGGGCGCTGAGCTGCAGGCAAAACCGGAGAAGCAATTGTAGAAATGATCATCCCCTCCCACGGTTACAACCCGCCCAGATTTCATGGACAGGCTGATGCCGTTTGTGCCGGCAACCCGTTCATCCCAAACACCGCCCGTAACAAGGCCGCTGCGCTGAAATTCTGCCTCAAGGCCTTTGGGTGCGTAGGATTCGATCACGACACCATCGACATCAGACACGAGCAGACAATAATGCGACTGGCTTGGCAAAAGGGCTGTTTGATCAAGCTCCGAAACGGCACCGCCAATCATATCCAAAAACCGCTCTTTGCGTTGGATCGCTTCGGTGCTTTGCAAACGCAGAATTGGAGATTTGCTGTTGGACAACAGGCCATGCTTTACGCCGCAACGTTCCTTGGATGTTTCAACAAGTTTTTTAATTGCGGTCCGTTGCAGAAAGCTTGGCATGCCTTTGATTTTCTCTCCCTTGAGACAATACACACGATTAAGATATCGCGCCTGAGTGTTACGCAGATAACTAAATAAGTCAAACGCCTCGCCACGCTGCAGATATCGATCATACCAACGGTAGAATGTAGTGCGGGGAATGCCCAATTTCGCCAGTGTTTGACGCGCTGACAGATGCGACCCTTCGACCAGCCGGATGATCTCTAGTTTTTCAGATGCAGGGTATCTCATTCTAGGTCGCCCCCATCCCCTAGCATGCTTTTTTTGAGAAGACGCAGCTCCAGCGTTTGTTCTGCCACAACCTCCTTCAGATCACGGGCTTCACGGCGCAGGTCTTTGACCTCGTCGGTGTTTGCAGCACGCGCTGTATCGCCAGCCAGCCGCCGCTTTCCTGCTTCCATGAAGTCCTTTGACCATTTGTAGTAAACACCCTGGGAAATTCCCTCGCGACGGCACAGCTCAGCAATGCTGTCCTCGCCACGCAGGCCGTCCAAAACAATCCTGATCTTTTCCTCAGAAGAATACTGCTTACGCCCCTCTCATCGATACTGCGTATCGACTGCCGGGCAGCGGTACGCACGTTTGATGTCTTTGACGATCTTCTCGCCAGGGCTTTTACGGGTTCCAGTTGTATGTCTCATCGTCCACTCCTTGGTGGTTACGATGAGCCAGAAACACTCTCTTAGCAAATCACCCTATTTGGACCCATAAGCGCTGATCTCGGACACCTTACCAACACATCCAATCGATCTGCCAACGAGCCCTTGTAGTAACCCATCCTTTGTTTAACATTTTCTTTTCCATAGGCGGCCCAAGGTATTGAGTGCGTATATATTGACGGGTAGAATCTCGTGATATCAGTCTTAACCAACCAATCAGAAGTCGCTTCTAAGTAGGTCGTTTTGACCCGATGTAAAGCGGAGTTTATACCCTTAATTGCCCGTTCATGTTCGCTAGAAACTCGTATTTCATCTTCGGAAAACTCTTGTCGGGACAACCATTTTTGAACTTTTGGCCAATTGTCAGCCAGTTCAGATGCCAGCAAAGCCTGAGGTACGGGATGGGTAATGTGAATGTTTCGTCTTTCATACCCGCGCTTAGCTTTGGAAATGATTTCAGCCTCGGCGCTCGTTATCTTGTAAGTGTATGCATTCCTGCGCTTTTTCTTGCATGGCGTCTTCCCAAGCGATTTCGAAATGATGTTAAAAACGGCCTGATCTTGCCAATCGGAGATAATAGCGGCGGAGTGTTGTCCGAAGTTCTCAGTAGTAAATACTGGTGGCAGTTCTCTGGGGAAATATCCTTTGGAAAGAAGTGCAATTCTAATTCTATTAGCGGGCATGAAAAGTGGTCCTGAATTATGGTCAAGTTTAGTTTTAGGGCAATACCAATCTCAGGTCCAATGTCTTGATATTCGAATAGAGCTGCCGTTCAGGGCTCCTGCAGCGAAGGTCCACAATCCGCCCGTGCTGTCGATGCGGCATGTCCGCTTTGGGGCTGTTAGCGGCTATTGTATGCAAGGGGCGAGGGTGAAATAGGTGAACAACCCAAGCGCATCACCCCTTACTGCAGTGAGGGATAACGTGGGGGACAGAAAGTTAATAAATAAAATTAAACCAGTTAAAACAACTACTTGCAAGTATTTGTGGCGGACAGACAGGGATTCGAACCCTGGAGACGGTCTCCCGCCTACACACTTTCCAGGCGTGCGCCTTCGACCACTCGGCCACCTGTCCGTTGGGCAGCGTTTTAGCCTGACTACGGCTATATGTGCAAGCGGTTTAACGCGCCGCGGATCAGCTTTCCAAATGCAGGTAAACCCGCCGGTTTTGCGCACCTTTGTTTTGCACCTTGCCAATGCGAACCTGGCCGATTTCACCGGTGTGGGCCACGTGGGTTCCGCCGCAGGGTTGCAGGTCAATCTGCGCATCCCCTGCCCCGATCCCGATCAGACGCACGCGCCCTGTGCCTTTGGGTGGTTGCACCGACATGGTTTTGACCAGTGACGGGTTGGCGGCCAGTTCCTCATCGGTGATCCAGCCCTCGGTCACCGGTAAATCCTGCACGATCAATTCGTTCAGGCGCGCCATCAGCGCATCCTTGTCCGCCAAGGTCTCGGGCATGTCGAAATCCAGCCGCCCTTTGTCCGCCCCGATTGATCCGCCGGTCACCGGTAGCGGGATCACCACCGACAAAAGATGCAGCGCCGTATGCACTCGCATGTGACGGTGGCGGCGGTCCCAGTCCAGCACTTGCATCACTTGCGATCCAACGGGTGGCAACGGTGCGGGCTCGGCTGGCAACAACACGATCTGCCCCCCCTCGCCCCTGATCGTGGTGGCAATCGGCATGCTGCCCTCGTCCCACGCCAAACTGCCGCTATCGCCGGGCTGGCCACCGCCCGTGGCATAGAAGATCGTTTTATCCAGCACCACGCCACCTTCGGGCGTGTGGGCCGTTACGGTGGCCACGCTCTCTCGCAAATAAGGCTCGCTACGAAATAACAGATCGGTCATTTGGGGCTCCCTTTTTTCGGTGCGCGTGTCTTCGGGGCACGGGGTGGTTTTGGCGGTGCAGGTTGCAACACTTCTGGATTGCGCAACCAGACGTCACGCTGGGCGAACGGTATTTCGATACCTTCCTTAGCAAAGATACGGGCGATTTCATGATTGATGTCGGATTTGACGCTTAAAATCCAGTTCACATCCCGCAGGATCGCACGGATTTCAAAGTCCAGTGAATCCGCGCCGAACCCTTGGAATACCACCCCGGGGTTGGCCAGAACCATCGGGTGGGCCTCGGCGATTTTGCGTAAAATACCCTCGACCCGCTTCGTATCGGTGCCATAAGCCACGCCAACCGGCACAATCACCCGCCCGACCGAATTACCCCGCGTCCAGTTGGTCACCACGCCTGACACAAGGTCCGAATTGGGCACAATCACATCGGTGCGATCAAAGGTCTCGATGCGGGTCGAGCGCACGGATATATCGCGCACATAACCCATTTGGCCGCCAACCTCGATCCAGTCGCCCTCGGAAATCGGGCGCTCAATCAGCAGGATGATACCCGAGACAAAGTTCGACACAATGTTTTGCAGACCAAAGCCGATACCGACCGACAGCGCACCAGCGACAATCGCCAATGATGACAGGTCAATCCCCGCACTGGAAATCGCCACCACAGCGGCAAGGAAAATGCCGATATATCCAACGCCCGACACAATCGCGTTGCGCCCGCCCACATCCATCTTGGTCTTGGGCAGCACCGTGGTGCGCAATGTGCCCTGTATCAGACGGGTCAGCATGTAACCGATCACGAATATCACCGCAAAGGTCAGGAAATCGGATGGCGATATCCGCGTATCCCCGAATGAGAACCCGCCTTTGAACCTCGCCCAGATTTCGAACAAATCCGTCGTTCGCGCGCCCCAGATCAGGGCAAAGAACGGCACTGAAGCCAGCACCACAACAAAGCTGATCAACACCGGGATCAATGCTTCGCGGGCGCGTTCCTCGCTGCCGATTACCAGCGCGTATATCTCTGCGATCATTCGTTGCAGGATAAACAGGAATGCAAGCAATCCCAGTGACATAGTCGTCGGGAACACGATGGCAAGTGCGGCTTCCAAATAGCCGATCAGGGCAAGGGTTGGCCCAACAAATGCCAGCACCAGAACGATGCGACTTAGGTAAAACACAATCCGGTTCCGATAGGTCCGTTCTTCGCCATCGACCTGTTCGTTTTGGACATGCAGACGCATCAATCGGGCCAGACGAAACAGTGCGTATCCAGCCAGCACCAAAACCGGAGCAGTCACAACAGAGATGGCTTCGGCGCTCCAGTTGTCAAACCGGCCAACAACGCGGATGAAAACATTCAGCCCCAGCAGCAACCCCAGTGAGGCACTGAAAAAACGCCCCTTTTGCCGTTTTGGCGGCATCAGGTTTAGCGGCGGCACAACATGTTCGCTTTTCGGGAATATGCGTGCGCCCAGCCATCGCGCCACCAAAAAGACGACCCCAAGCACGACAAAGGCCGACAAGGCGATGTCGCCGCGCACCCCGATCAGTTCGGATGCGTAAATCGCCTCGACCAGCAGTAACAGGCCAATCAGCGGCAAAGCCACCTGTGCAAGCGACAACACAAACGCCATGGTCCAGCGCCCTGCGTTGCGTTCCTTGGCCTGCACCGCAAGAGTCAGGCGCTCCATCCAGTGGCGTCCGCGCAGCAGCAGGACGAAAGCAATCAGCAAAAGAACCGCAATGACCGGCAGGTTTTCCTTTAGCAAAACCTGTTGTGAGGGGCTTTGCCAAGCGGTCGATAGTTCTTTACTGACATTGCGGCTCGACAGCCCGACCGCATCAATACCCTTACTCCAATGCGCCGGATTTAGCGGCGATGGTCCGCGCTCCAGCAGGGCATCGGTCTGGCGGCCGCGGATAATCTCGTCGACGCCGCGGATCAGCCCGTCAGCGCGGCTATAGGCCACTTCGGCGGTTTTGGCCGGGGCGCGCAACTGCGCCATTCGTGTGTCCATTCCGATGCGTTGCGCGGCAATTTCAGGGGCCTCTTCGCCCCCTTCCGGCTTTGGCCCCAGCGCATCAATCTGCGCCTGTAGCGTCTGGATGCTGCCCTTGTTGGTGCTTTGCGCGGTCAGGAACTTTTCGCGCCATGTCACCAGTTGGCTGCGCAATTCTTCCAGTGCACTGGTCGAGGCCCGCCCCGCCTCGATCGCCTCTTCTGCCCGCCGCGCTGTCTGCTCCCACGCCGACAGGGTGTTGACGATGGTTTTCTCGTAGCTGCCCGATTGGCTGGAACTGGAACCAGAGCTTTGCGCATGCCCCTGAACCGCGCCAAAGGCGGCCGTGATCAGAACAAGCAGGCTGAATAGGACGTTACGCATCAGGATTCAAACACCTCGGGCATATCTGGCGCGGATTTATCCAGCCATTCGGGCACCGGCAGATCCTTTTCGCGCAAAAAGGCAGGGTTGAACAGTTTTGACTGATAGCGCGTGCCGTAATCGCACAGCATCGTCACAATCGTATGTCCGTGGCCCATTTCGCGCGCCATTCGGATCGCACCGGCAATATTGATGCCGCTTGATGCGCCCAGCACCAGCCCCTCGTGCTGCACTAGATCAAATATGATCGGCAAGGCCTCGGTGTCGGGAACGCGGTAGGCCATGTCGACCTCTAGCCCCTCAAGGTTTTTGGTGATCCGCACCTGCCCGATCCCTTCGGCAATGGAGCTGCCCTCGGAGGCTAACTCGCCAGTGGTATAATAACTGAACAGCGCGGCCCCCTCAGGGTCGGCAATGGCGATTTTGACGTCCCGCGATTTGGCCCGTAAACTTTCCGCCACACCCGCCAATGTGCCGCCCGATCCAACCGCACAGACAAAGCCGTCAACGCCGCCGCCGCCGGTTTGCTCCCAAATCTCGGGGCCAGTGGTTTCGATGTGGGATTGGCGGTTGGCAACGTTATCAAACTGGTTTGCCCAGATCGCGCCGTTTGGTTCGGTTTGTGCCAGTTTTTCGGCCAATCGGCCTGAATAACGCACAAAATTGTTCGGATTCTTATAGGGTGCGGCGGGCACTTCGATCAGATGTGCGCCGGCAAGACGCAGCATATCCTTCTTTTCCTGACTTTGGGTTTCGGGGATCACGATCACGGTTTTAAACCCCATTGAGGCCCCGATCAGTGCCAGACCAATACCGGTGTTGCCTGCCGTGCCTTCAACAATGGTGCCGCCCGCCTTCAACGTGCCCCGCGCCACCGCATCCCTGATCATGAACAGCGCCGCGCGATCCTTGACCGACTGGCCCGGGTTCATGAATTCCGCCTTGCCCAGAATCTCGCATCCCGTGGCCTCGCTCGCGGCCCTTAGCCGGATCAACGGCGTGTTTCCGATTGAGTGTTCCAGATCGCTGCAAATATCCATAATCGTCCCCGAATTGCCTGCCTCTATATCTAGGCAGACCGCGCCCCGAACTCAAGCGTCTCGGCGTAACCTATCACGGTTTCTTGCCAGCCAGTAGGCGGCCAGTATCAACGGCTGGTTGGTTGCCTGCCGCGTATCGGCAAAATCCATCAAGGCATCAAAGGATAATATCCGGCTCAGAATGTCCTCGCTCTCGCTTTCCAGGCCTGCAATCCCGCCGTTGTGAGCACCCAGATCACAAAGCCCCAGATAGTAATAATAAAATTCGCTCGATGCCCCCGGTGACGGGTAAGCAGCCGCAATTGGCAGCAGGTCGTTCAATGTCAGCCCCGCCTCTTCCTCACATTCACGGATCGCGGCCATCTCTGGGGTTTCCCCCACATCTACATGGCCTGCAACCGGCTCCAGACTCCATGGATATTCGGCACCACGGGCGTAAGGCCCAATACGGAATTGTTCGACCAACAACACGCAATCCAGCACAGGATCATAAGGCAGCACAATCGCCACATCAAAACCGACAAAGGTGGCGCGGTCCAGCAGATCGCCCATCTCGCCATTGAATTTACGGTAGCGGATGTCAAATTCCTGCATCGCATAAAAGTTGCTATAGGCCATGCGGGCGTTGGTAACGGTTACATCCGCGCGGTTGTGCGTGGTGGCGATGGATGGTTTGCCCGCCTCGGACCGCCCCCTGATATAAGAGGCCGCACGCCTACGGATTGCAGGAAACCTTTTGCCCAGTTCTTGTGCCGTGATCTGGCCGAAATACCCCATCACCTCAATTGCGGCCTGAACCGTGAAATCGCCCCACTCGGCCGCCCAACCGTCCAGCAGCCAAGGCTCCCCACGCAGTGGCACATCGGTTGGGAAATACACATCCGCATCATGGGAACCGGTCGCGGTTTTGATGGTGAGTGGGCGCAGATCATAGTCAAACCCGCCCTCATAGAAATCCAGCCGCGCCACATCCTGCGCCGACAACCCCGTCAGATACAGCCCCTTGGCCGCCGCACCTTTTTGCGCCGCCAAAACGGGATGCGCCTGCCCTTTGACCCAATATGATGCGAAATCCGGCAAGGTAGCATCCTGGACGGACTCCGGCAAAAGCGCACGCCCCAGCACAACCTCCAGCAAAGGACGGTGCGCTAACGTGCCGTAAAAGAACAGGTTTTTCACGGCCTAAGCAAAGCGGCGCTCGGCCCTGCCGCTTACAACAGCGATAATCATCCCGCTGAAAAACAGAGTGCCGAGGATCTCGGGCGTGGCCATTATCGCTCCGTATTTGATCATCAACTGGAACACCCCGACCACGGCCTCGACCGGACCATCATAGCGTTTGCGCAATGACAGTTGCAGCATTTTGATAATCGAATGGGCCAACAGTATCCAGAATATAATCGCAACCGTTGCGGTTATGCCTGATGTAATCGAAGCGCTCAACGTCGGGTGTGCGCGCGGCCCCATCATCAGCCAGCCCAGAACAAATCCAAACAGGGTATTGAACTCGGAAAACCGTCCAAAAGCCGTGCCCTCGGGCATCAACGGTTTGAACATTTCCGATGCAAACCACACAAGTATGGCAAATAACACGGCCCCAACGGCACGTCCTGCTGATGGCATCTATCCAGCCTCCAATTTCAGTTGCGCGGATTGTCCCTGTCCTAGATCGTTTGGTCAAGCGCTGTGATCAGCGTATCGATTTCCGCTTTGGAAGTGTAATGCACAAAGCTCAATCGTAAAACGCCCTTGTTTGGGTCAATACCCTGCGCCTGCAACGCCCGCACCGCATAAAAATCACCGCCACTGGCCATGATCCCCTTCGCGGCCAGCGCCGTTGCAACAGCTTCGGCATTGCCCGCCAGCTCGACCGCAATCGTCGGAGCGCGTCCCTCGGCCTGCGCAGGGCCCAGCAATCGGGCCGAGTTTTTCTGCCCCAGATAATCCAGCAATGGCTGCATCAGCACAGTTTCCGCCTCGCGCATTAACCCGTGCACCGCAGCAGCCCGCCCCGACGCATTGGCCTTGGCATCAAAGTGATGCGCATATAGTTGATCCAGATAATCCGCCATCCCCGCACAGGCTGCAATTTGCGCATGGTCCGGCCCCGCAGGGGTAAACCGTTTATAGAGGCTATCGGCGTTGAAATAATGCCCCTGATTGGGCAATTCCATTCCCAAGGCGCGGCGGATCACCAGAATGCCCTGATGCGGGCCGTAGGTTTTATAGGCCGAAAACATATAGATATCAGCGCCGATTTCATCGACATTAACAAAACCATGCGGTGCATAGCTCACACCATCCACACAACTATAAGCCCCGTGATCACGCACCATTTTGCAGATCGCGGCAACATCGTTGATTTCCCCCACCACGTTCGAGCAATGCGGGAAGCACACCAGCTTGACCTTCTCGTCCAGCAGATTGGCGAGGTCGGATGTGTCCAGATGTCCCGTTTCAGGGTCCATCTGCCATTCGCGCACCTCGTACCCTTCCTCAGCCAAACGGCGCCAAGGGCCGGTGTTGGCCTCGTGATCCTGATTGGTGACGATAATCGCGTCCCCGGGCGTCAGATGCTGACGAAACGCCTGCGCCAGAACATAGGTGTTCTGCGTGGTGGATGGCCCGAATGACAACTCGTCCGTATCCACCCCCATCATCGCCGCCAGCCGCTCGCGAGCCTCGTCCATCTCGGCCCCACCCAGACGCGACGCCTCATAGGGCGCATAGGGCTGCACCTTGCGGCTGTGATAAAACCGGAACAAACGGTCAATCACCGGCTTGCAGGTATAACTGCCGCCCGCGTTTTCAAAGAACGCCTGCCCCTGCAAAGAAGGTTCATCAAACGCAGGGAACTGGTCCCGCACAAATTTATTGTCTAGCTGCATACTGCCCCCGAAAAAGAAAAGCCCAGACCAAATGGGTCTGGGCTTCACATTGTCTTTGTTTCTGCACCGCATCAAGCGTCTATTTTTATATATGCACCTTAGGCACGGCAACACAGATCAACCGCAGCCCTCGCCGCCGGATACAGATCATCCGCCGGACACCCCGTGCGG
This sequence comes from uncultured Marinosulfonomonas sp., assembly GCA_964473185.1. Classification (GTDB taxonomy): domain Bacteria; phylum Pseudomonadota; class Alphaproteobacteria; order Rhodobacterales; family Rhodobacteraceae; genus Profundibacter. The sequence goes on from CAYYOF010000041.1 coordinate 15,759, forward strand.
GCCCGCACCATCAACCCCCGCGCCGTGGCGGCCAGCATCACGCCCAGATCATCGGCTGATGGTGTGGGCGGGATTTGCCCCTTGACCTGTGCCTTTGCAATGCGCACAGCCAGTGTATTTTCAACGTTGTCAAAGGCTCGCGTCAGCCTGTCGCGCAGCTGCAAATTACACCCTGCCGTGTCGGCCAAGGCGGTGGCAACCAGACAGCCCAGCGTTTCCTGATCACGGGTGGCAAAATCGACCACCCCGTTCAGGAACGCCGCAAGGTCCACCCGCAGATCACCATTGCCCGCCAAATGCTGCATCACCGGCGCAAAGCGCACATCGCTGTAATGGGTGATCGCGGCCAGAAACAGCCCCTGTTTGTCACCAAACATCTGGTACAGGCTGGCACGCGGCACGTTCATTGCGCGGCACAACACATCGATTGAGGCCGCAGCATAGCCCTGCACCCAGAAAACCCGCATCGCGGCCTCAAGGGCGGTGGTCTGGTTAAACCCTCTCGGGCGGCCTCGTTGTCTAGCAGCGGGCCTCTGATCACTTATTTTTGAACTCATCGTTCTTAAAATAGCTGGTGCTTATGAATTTTGCAATATATGAAACGATCATTCTGTAAATAAAAGGCCACTGATATGACACGTACACCACTGCTCGACATCACCCCCGTCACACTGGAAACCGCAACCGGCGCGGTGGCGGAAATCCTGAAAGCCACCCAAGCCAAATTAGGCTTTATCCCCAATATGTATGGCTACATGGGGGCGCTGCCCGGCGTTTTGACCGGCTATATGGCGTCCTACAACAGCTTCCGCGAAGACGCCGGGTTTGCCCCTGCCGAACAAGAGGTCGTTTTCCTAAGCGTTAGTGCGGTGAACGGCTGCACCTATTGCACCGCCGCCCATTCGATGATCGCCGATAAAATGTCAGGCGTGCCCGCCGACAGCCTTGCCGCCCTGCGCGATGGCAGCCCGCTGCCCGACGCCCGCCTGCAAGCCTTGGCCACGTTCACCCGCACAATGGTCGAAAAGCGCGGGATGCCGGAAAGGGAAGAGGTCGACAGCTTCCTCGCCGCTGGTTTCACATCGCAGCATGTGTTGGGCATCGTCCAAGCCATCGCCTGTAAAACCTACTCAAACTTTGTGAACCATCTGGCCGCCACCGAAGTGGACGCGGCGTTTGCGGATTACAAGGTCACTGCATAAAACTGGCGGGGGGCGTTATCTGCCCCCCGCTTTGCGCACAGCTTTCCCTATTCAAGCCTGCATGACATATACCCCATTGACGACAACCCGCATCGGGTAAAAGATTTGTCTGACAGAATAAAACGTTTTGCGTTTATCTGAAACAGGCACCGGAAGGGAAATCAATGTTTCGTTGGGGTATCTTATCAACCGCCAAAATCGCCCGTGATCAGGTGCTGCCCGCCATGGCGGATGCGCATAATTGCATCATTTCCGGCATTGCCAGCCGCGACGGTGGCCGCGCCCGCGCATTGGCTGACCGTTTTGGCGCCGAGCACGCGTTTGACAGTTACGACGCCCTTCTGGCCAGCGATGCGATTGATGGTGTCTACATCCCGCTGCCCACCTCGCAACATGTGGACTGGAGCCTGAAAGCCGCCGCCGCTGGCAAACACGTTCTTTGTGAAAAACCGATTGCGACGCAGGCCGATCAAATTGATCAACTGATCGCTGCACGTGACAAATACGGCGTGCTGATCAGCGAGGCCTTCATGGTCTATTATCACCCGCAATGGCACAAGGTTCGCGCCTTGATCGAGGACGGTGCCATCGGTGCGCTGCGCCGCGTGGACGGTGCCTTTACCTATTACAATGTTGATCCCGACAACATGCGCAACCAGCCTGATCTGGGTGGCGGTGCCCTGCGCGATATCGGGGTTTACCCCCTTGTGACCACGCGCTTTGTCACCGGACTTGAGCCACAGCGCGTCCAATCCCGCATCCGGTTTTCACCCACGTTTGGCACAGACACCTATGCAAGCGTCATTTCGGATTTTGGCGATTTTGAACTGTCGTTCTATTGCTCCACCCAAATGGCTCTGCGCCAGAACATGGTTTTCCACGGTGAAAAGGGCTGGATCGAGGTGCACGCACCTTTCAATGCCGGTGATTACGGCTTTGGGAAAATCACCCTGAACTCCGCGGATCATGACACCCAACAGGTTTTCCGCTTCTCTGGCGAACGCCAATACCGCTCCCAGATCGAGGCTTTTGTGGACGCCGCAAAAGGCGGTGATGCAGCCGTTTTCAGCTTGGAAAATTCGCAAGGAAACCAACGCGCCATAGACGCAATATTTACCGCTGGTGAACATGGTGACTGGCAGTCTGTTGCTAAGCGCAGATAAGTAGCCGCAGGTTCACGTCGCAGCATGTGTTGGCATCGTCCAAGCCATCGCCTGCAAGACCTACTCCAACTACGTGAACCATCTGGCGGCAACCGAGGTGGGCGCGGCGTTTGCGGGTTATAAGGTTGCTGGGTAAAGGCGTGGGGGCGACACTGACGCCCCCCGCACACCATCTAATTTGGGCATGTCCATCAATTGGATTAGTCCGCTTGGCGGGACATTGCTGCCGAGCGTTGCGAGTGCATCAGCGCTGTATCTGGAAGGAAGGGCTAGACTGCATATCGCTCAATTTCCATTGCAAACATCACAAAGTGCAGCTTCGGAGGTGACCACTCCTTCCGAGACGTAGAATTGATTGCCGCAATGCAGGCAGGTAGCATACTCAGCATGAGACTCCTTTTCGCGTTTCTGCTGCTCCTGAGCCCATTTGCGGGTGTTCTCATTGGACATGGCCTTTTTCCTTTCAGGTGGTGGACGGTGCCGCACGGCAAGCCCGGATAAGACCATAAACAAGAATAACTAGGCAAAATTGAGGCCAAAGGGCAGGAGCGCACCTTTGGCTATTTTGATCAGTTTGGACTCAAAGCAGACCAACACGAGATACAGACATCTCCCATTCCTCACCCATTCACATCAACCACAATCCGCCCCTTGACCTGACCCTTCAAAATGTCACGTCCCAACTGCGGCAGATCACTCAGCGTTGCGGGCTGGATCATGCTTTCCAGCTTGTCCATTGGTAAATCCTGCGCAATCCGCGCCCATGCCCGCACACGATTGTCATAGGGTTGCATCACGCTATCTATGCCCAACAGGTTCACCCCGCGCAGCAGGAACGGGATCACCGTTGTCGGCAGGCCCGCGCCCCCCGCCAACCCCACGGCAGCAACGCTTGCGCCGTATTTCATCTGGCCCAGCACCCGCGCCAGCATGTCACCGCCAACCGCATCGACACAGCCGGTCCATGTTTCCGCCTCAAGCGGGCGTTTGGTAGTCTCGTTGATGTCTTCGCGGGCCACGATCTGGGTGGCACCCAGTGACTTCAGGTACTCCGCCGCCTCTGGCCGCCCCGTCACCGCCGCCACTTCATGGCCGAGGTTCGCCAATATCGCCGTGGCGACTGATCCAACGCCGCCCGCAGCCCCCGTCACCAGCACCGGGCCATGACCCGTGACCAGCCCGTGATCCTCAAGCGCCATCACCGCCAGCATCGCGGTGAACCCCGCCGTGCCGACCGCCATTGCCTGGCGTGTGGTCAACCCGTCGGGCAGTGGCACCAGCCAATCAGCCCGCACCCGCACCTTTTGCGAATAACCGCCCCAATGAGCCTCGCCGACACGCCAGCCGGTCAGAACCACCTTGTCGCCCGCCTTGTAACGCGGGTCAGTGCTGTCCTCGACCACACCGGCAAAATCAATGCCCGGAATATGCGGGTAATTACGCACCAGCCCGCCACCGGGGCCAATGCACAGTCCGTCCTTGTAGTTCACAGTGGAGTAATCGACCGCCACCGTCACTTCGGATTCCGGCAACCGGTCAATGGAAATCTGCTGCACCGCAGCGCTGGTCTTACCTTCGTCGTTTTTCTCTACAATCAATGCGTTAAACATCGTCGTTCTCCTTATTGTCTTTCATGAACGGAATATCGGTATCATCCGGTTTGGCACCGGCGGCCGTCAACATAGCATGCACCTGCCCACGATGATGGGTTTGGTGGTTGAACATATGCACAATCAGCATATCGCGGGGTTTGCTAAACTCGCGCCCCATTGCGCCAGAATACCAGCTTAGATCACCGCGCAGCTCATCCTCTGACACCCGCGCTGCCCATTCCAGTATCCGGTCATCCGCCAGCCGTCGCGCCGCAACAAGACTGGCCCAATCATCAAAAGAACCTGCGCTTTGCGGGATTCCCCCCTCTGGCGCGTCCCCTTCACCAAACCGGCTCATCCATATGGTATCCCCCCAAAGCAGATGCGATAGCGTGCCATGGATCGAGCCAAAGAACGCCCCGCGATCTAGTTGGCGCGCCGCATCAGTAACTGAGGACGCTGCCGTATAAATGCTCCGGTTTTGCCAGTCATTATAACGGGCCATCATCTGCACGTATTCGGGCGTGATCATCTTGATCTCCTTTGTTCACAGCACGTATTTACAACTATTTGCTAAATCCAGAAACCTTTCTGGACTGACGCTGAACGCATACCGTCAAGCGTTTCCACTTCCAATTTTGTCCCTGCATCCCAATGTGTATTTGCCACCATACCAATAGCTACATTGGTCCCGAAATCAGGCGAGAACACAGCGGAGGTGACCTGACCTACTTGTTTGCCGTCCGCCAAAAGTGGCATTGCTGTTTCGCAAAACGGGATACTCCCATCAATTGCGATTGCCCGTATTTGTTGCGATGGGCCGATGTTGCGCTCTGTTTCCACCGCCGTTTTACCGATGTAATCAAGCGGTGAATTGCAAAACCTGCCCAACCCAACCTCATGCGGAGTGTTGTCGCGGTTCATGTCGTTACCATAGCTTAATAGACCGCCCTCAATACGTTCAATCAAATTGGGGCAGCCCACGCGAACCTGCAAATCCTCTCCAGTTGACATCAACCGATCCCAAAGCGGCATCGCATATTCGCTGCCTTCGACATAGATTTCAAACCCGCCCTGTTTGGAATAACCGGACCGTGCGACCAGCATTTCGTGGCCTTCAAAACTTAGTCGTTTATACCGGAAAAAACGGATGTCGCGCACCTCGTTGCCAAAAATACGCGCCATTAAGTCGTCGGATTTTGGCCCCTGAATGGCCAATGGTGAAACATCTGGTTCATGGATGGTCACGTCCAACCCCAGCGCATCACTAACACCCATGACATATTGGATGAAGTCGCCGTCGGCGATAGAAATCCAGAAATGATCCGCTGCCAGTTTCACGGCGACGGGATCGTTCAACATGCGACCTTGGCGGTTCATGACAGGAATATAATAACACTGATCGTCTGCCATTTTGCGCATATCACGGGGCGAAATCAAATCCATCAAATGCGCTGCATCCGGCCCCTGAATGTCAACTTGCCGCTCACACGCGACATCCCAGACCTGCACATGTTTTTTCAGGTGATGGTAGTCGTCGACATAACCATCGAATTCAGCAGGCAGTAGCATTCGGTTATAGAGCGTGTAACTTGACACACCTGCGGCCTGAACGCCCAAAGAAAAATGGGTCCGTCTAATCCGCTTCGTTATGTTAACATTTTCCATAAATCTTCCTATAGATTTGAGGAACAAAGCTTTGTCGGGTATCTTTGGTTAAAACTCGAAAAGCCCCACCAGAGATCGTTATTCCCCGTACCCTTTGGGTATCGCGATATCCGGCAACCCTTTGGCACGTTTTTGTAAGGCGCGGCCGATCACCACGCGGCTGATTTCTGTGGTGCCGTCAACAATCCGCAACATCTGCGCCAGACGGCTTAGGCGGTCCAACCCGTAGGGTTTCAATAATCCCATGCCGCCCAACACTTGGGTGCAGGTATTGGCCGCATCCACCGCCGCATCGGGCACAAAGCGTTTGGCGTGCGCCGCCATCACCGGCCCTTCTGGGGTGCCCAGTGCGTTGGCCGCCGCGCGGTATAACAGGCGCGACGCTTCTAGGTTGGTCGACACATCGCCCAGCATCCATTGGATGCCTTCAAGGTCAAGGTTCTTGCCACCGAACATTTTACGCCGCGACGAATAGGCCAGCGCGATATCAAGTGCGCTTTCCATCAACCCGCAGCACCCAGCGGCAATCGAGACCCGCGCGATGTCGATCGCCATCAGTGAACCCTGTAAGCCCTGCCCGATTGGCAGAATGATGTTGTCCTCGGACACAATCACATTGTCGAAATACATTTCCGCCAGCGGCAGGTGTTCGTAGGATGGCGTGTCGTAACGCGGCCCGAATGAAACCCCTTTGGCGTCCTTCGGAATGGCGATCATCGCCATGTCTTTGTGGCCAGGCTCATCCGAGGTTTTGACCACAGTCAGATACACATCCGCCTCGTCCGCCAGCGACACCCAAGCCTTGGCCCCGTTGATGGTCCACGTTCCGTCGCCATTAATCACCGCGCGGGTATACATAGTCATCGCGTCGGACCCTGATTGTGGTTCGGTCAGGGCAAAATTGGCCAGCTTGCGCCCGCTGGTTAGATCCTTGGCCCATTCTTCCTTGAACGCTTCGGTGCCAAACCCGCAGGTGGCGTAGGTGCAAATGTTGTGCATCGACAGCGCGAACGCATAAGCGCCGTCGCCCTTGCCCAATTCCTCGTAAACGCGGATGCCCTCACCCAGTGGCAAGCCCTGCCCGCCCCATTCCTCGGGCGCATAAAGGCCAGTCAGGCCCGCCGCCCCCGCCATCAATGACGCCGCACGCGGCCATTCGCCGGATGCGTTCCAGTTGTCCACATTGGGTTTAATCACATCGTCGCAATGTTGCTGTGCGGCTTCCAGTATTTTGTCGATTTTAGTGCCCATTGGACATCCCCCATTGATGAGTCGTTAATTGTCTTACATTTGGATAGACCTTGCCACAGCATCAATTGTCTGACAAATGAATTCTTATGAAAACCGATCTGGAAACCAGCCGAGAACTATCGGTGCAAATCGCCGAGGCGATCCGTGACGCGATAATCAGTGGCACATTGATCGTGGATGAGCGCCTGCCATCTGAGGCCGAACTGAGCGACAAATTCAACGTCTCCCGCCCCACGGTACGCGAGGCGTTAAAACGTCTGGCAGCCCAAAACCTGATCCGCACCCAGCGCGGCGCAACGGGCGGCGCGTTTGTCAATCGGCTGCTGTTCGAGGACGCCTATGGGCAACAGATCACCACCTCGACCCTGCTGCTGTCGATGAACGAGGTCGATTTTGAAACCGCCTGCGAAGCGCGGTTCACGCTGGAGCGCGCCTGTGCGCCCCTTTCGGCCAAGCGCCGGACGGCGGACCATCTGGCGACCATGCGGGCCGAGATACACCGGCAAGGGCAGCCTGGCCTGTCTGACGAGGGGTTCTGTGCCTCTGACGTGGCCTTTCACCGCGCTCTGGTCGATGGGGCGGGCAATCCGGTGCTGTCCTATCAGTTGGCAGGCGCAATCGAGGCGATTGAGCCACTGATGAACATGATCACCTTTTCGGCGCGATCCCGCGAACGGATCGTGGCGCTGCACACTGAAATTGCGGATGCCATCGAAGCGTATGACGGCACGTTGGCCGATGGCGCGTTGCTATCGTTGGCGACCTACACGATGACACTGGCACGGGATGTCGCGGCCTCAAAAAGCGGTTAACTGCAGATTAACCATAATGGCGCAGATTGCGGGGTATGAGTTATCAACAATCCCCCCTGTCGCCTGATATCTGGCTGCGCGAAGTCTTTACTTCAAAAGCTGTTCAAAGAGGCGAAGTGATCCGCCGCAAGACCCGTGACGTCGAGCGATACGCCGGTATTGAGGAGTTCCGCAAAGAACTGCAACGCCGCGGGTTTCGCGCTGTTGAAAACGCGGGGCAGATCATCATCTTCTGTAATCAGGAACCCGTGCGCCATTTCAATTAGCGACTGTTTTCTTTCAAAGAAAACAAACTGAAATCTTACAAAGATTTCACACCGCCCAGCATTCAGCGAATTCCCGCCTGATACACTTTCACCCGTGCCTTGCCCACGCTATACCAACAACATGTCGATGTTTTCCAAATTCCTGCTGGCGCTGTTCTTGTTAACCTCGCTGCCGTTTTCCCAAACAGCCGACGGGCAGGAAATCACTGTCGAAACCACGCCCGTCCACGCATGGTCCGCCGCGTTGATTGAAAGTGCGCGCAGTCAAGTCGGGGTGACCTTGATTTATGATGGCAGCTATCAGAGTCTGGGGTTTCCCAATGGCGACATCCCGCGCCTGCGCGGGGTTTGCACCGACGTAGTGATCCGCGCTATGCGCGATGCGCACGGGTTGGACCTGCAAGCGCTGATCAACCGCGATATGAAGACCAATTTCAGCGCCTATCCGAAAATCTGGGGCCTGAGCCGCACCGACAGTAATATCGACCATCGCCGCGTGCCAAACCTGCAGGTCTATTTCAAACGTCGCGGGGTATCCCTGCCGGTTTCGGATACTGCGGATGATTACCTGCCTGGCGATCTGGTCACATGGATGTTGCCCGGCAACCTGCCCCATATCGGGATTGTGACGGCCCAGATGAACGGGGATGCCACCCGCCCGCTGATCGTGCATAACATCGGCTGGGGCACACGGATCAACGACATTCTGTTCAAATATGACATCACAGGGCACTACCGGATTGATGGCACTATGAATTAACGGCAACCACGTCCACTTACCATCCAGCCATTAATCCGCCCGTCATTATACCTTTTCAATTTTGCAACGAACCAATAGACATGGCCAGCCACCGTGGCAATTCTTATCAACCAATGGATTTTACCAATGATCAGACCGCTCATCGTTTCAACATTGATTGTTGGATTGGGCGCGCCAGCCTTTTACGGTTCGGAAAAACCTGTTTTATCCTATGAGAACCGATTGGAACAATAGAGAAAATAAAGTAAATATTTCCGCTACTTATTCAACGATCTTAATGAAAACTCTAGTTATGACATTGGTGATCGGGCAATGGTAAATATTGCGGTTAGTTTACCCCAGAACCGAACGCCGGTCGCGGCCAACCGGACAAACCTGAACGGGTTTGCAAACTTTCAGGCCTCGACAACGCTGGAAAAATCACCCCTGTCCTCTGCGGGAAACTATGAATTCAGCACCCTGATCCCGCGGGGCTGGCGTGTGACCACTGGCAATCAGACGCAACAGCGTGAACTAATCGCAATCGTAGGCTCTCCCGCCGGTCTGGGCCTCGTGAAAATGCTGACCCCGGTTGGCATCACCCGCAATAAATTCATCCGCGGCACCTATCTGGGGGAAATGGATGGGCATATAGAACTACAACAGAATGGCAAACCCGTCGCAACGGCCGATGTCACCGAAAACGACCAGTTCATCTGGAGCGTTAAACGCGGGGAATATACGCTGATTACCAACGGAGAGCCGCGGCCGGTTGTCGTTGGCGACTATCCGGTTGATATAGGGCTGGCAGGCGTGCCCGTTGCCGATGGCCTCAACGGCCGGAAAATCGATTTTGAAACAGGTGCCCCGACCGGATTGAACAAAGCGCCGAACGGGTATGCCGGATTAAACTGGTTCAACCTGAATATCATGCGCTCGGACCACACCCCGGGCAGTATCGGCTATGCCAATGGCACAACAAGCGGCAACCATATTCTGTATACCAGTTCGGGCCACCCCGGCAGGATCTACGCCGATAATCCATTCTCGCTCCTCACGGTCAATCTGTCCGCCGCGTGGCCTGGCAGCGAAGGCGAAGAGGCAATTTTCAACTACTATCGGGATGACGTATTGGTGCTAACCGACACCATCGGGTTATCGGCCTATAGTCCGATCAGCTATCAACCCATGATCGAGGGCATCACCCGCGTTGAAATCAGCACCAAACATTACTGGCAAATGGTGATTGATGATCTGGTGGTCATAACCAACCCCTGATTAAACGCGCGCCAGCACAGTGAAGCCTTGTAAACCCCGCGATGTTTGCTTACCTATGGGTTGTCCTTCGGGACTATGGATATAAACGCGCATGTAATAAGCGGATCGGACCCGGGGGCGGTACCCGGCGACTCCACCAAACATCCTTCTTTGGGGATCATGGGGTCGAAACAGGATCGACGAACGTCTAAAGATGTTAGCTTTATCTCGGTGAGTTACCACCGTTATCGGTACATAAAAGCTAGTTGCAAATGACAACAAAGCTCCAATGGCTCTGGCTGCGTAAGCGGTCCGATCTATTGAAATCTTAAGTCCTTACGCTTAGCAGCCTAAGGCGGGGTTTGCAGGTACCTGGCAACAGAAACCTGCGCTTTCCCCTTCGTATTGAAACCGCACACGGATTGGTGTATGTTTTATTCAAATATTCAATCGGAGGCTTCGTGCGTCTAATTAAAAAATCGAGGTGAGATACCTTAGATCCCTATATGAGCTGAACCTAGATAAAGCGGGCGACTTGAACGTTGTGTTCGGTCGCAATGACAGCGGCAAATCGAACCTGCTTCGTGCAATGAATTTGTTTTTCAATGGCAAGACAGAGCCATATCAAGCCTTTGATTTCAATCTTGATATGTCTGACCCGCGCAAGGCTGAAGCCAGAGCCGTAAAGGGGAAACAGTTTTTCTGGATAAAAATAACTTTTACGTGTCCGAGAAATTACCAAAATGCCCTCGGAAATGAGATCGTCATTAAGAAGCAATGGAACCGTGAAGGGAATATGACGCAGACGACGATGGGCGGCAAAGACATAAATCAGGCACGGCTTACCAGATTTCTGAATGAAATCAATTTCACCTATATCCCCGCCGTCAAAGACATGAACGTTTATGCTGATTTAATTGAGCGAATGTATGGCGCTGCTGCTGAAACCCCCGAACTGACAAGTGCGACAACAGATTTTATTGATGCAATTAGTGGACAGGCCTCCGCACTAACCAAGCAGTTGACAGCAATTTTTCAAACAGAAGCAAAACTTGCCCCACCAACTGATATGCAGCGTCTGTTCCGAAATCTTGATTTTTCTCACGGGGCAGATCGCCATTCCTTGTTTCGGCAAAAAGGTGATGGTGTGAAAGCGCGCCATCTACCCGAAATCTTGCATTTCATCAATCAAAACGAAGCTGGTAATAAATATTACCTATGGGGTTTTGAAGAGCCGGAAAATTCGCTTGATCAGGGTGCCGCAAAAGACGAGGCCGCACGATTTGCGGATTTTGCCAAACGCGATGATACGCAGATATTTGTGACCAGCCATTCACCTGCATTCTATCTGTCGGAGGCAGATACAGGTGCCAACATTCGCCGCTTTTTTATTACCAAACAAGAAAAGAATGATGCCGGAGAAATAACCCCTAAGAATGCGGCGAAACCAATAGATAAGATTGCTGATGCCGAGATTGAGATGGAGCAAGCAGGGTTGCTGCAACTCCCCTTTGTCATCCGAAAAATGGACGAGCATCAAAAGGCTCTGGAAGAAAGCGAAAAGGTGCAAAGCAAACAGGCCGCAGAAGTGGACGCGCTGAAGAACACTATCAGTGAGCTGACAAAACCGACACTTTTTGTTGAAGGTAAGCACCCTCTGAAGTGGTCCTGCAAAATCGGACAGTCTGTTAAAGTGTATTCCAAGATGACAAA
>CAYYOF010000042.1:0-7534 GCA_964473185.1 uncultured Marinosulfonomonas sp.
GAAAATGGCCGCGTAAGTTCTACGACCGCACCCCGTTAAAAATGGGATGATTACCGCATGCGCCACGCAGGATAATTTTTAGGGTGGCCCAAAAGGTGGCCTATAATTTCAATCTTTATATTTTTAATGGAATATCAAAGTGTTATAGAGGTAGGTGGTGCGGTCGGAGAGACTCGAACTCTCACGGGTGTTACCCCACAGCGACCTCAACGCTGCGCGTCTACCATTCCGCCACGACCGCACGTGATCTGGTAAGCAAGGCGGCGTATAGCGAAACCGCCATAGGATGTGAAGAGCAAAAGCGCTGCCCGTTCCCCCTTTGACAAGCCCCGCCGACAGTGCGACAGACAAGGCAGTTACAGCACGCAGGCGTAGGCACAATGGTAGAATGGATCACATCCACCGGTCTGACAGATTACGACGTGGCCGTTTTGGAAATGGAAGCACGGGCGGCGGGCATTGCGGCGGGCACCATGAGTGAGGCGATCTGGCTGGTTGAACACCCGCCCCTCTATACCGCGGGCACCAGCGCCAAAGTAGCTGATCTGACCGACCCTGACCGTTTCCCTGTCTACACCTCCAAACGCGGCGGCCAGTATACCTATCACGGGCCGGGCCAGCGGGTGGCCTATGCGATGCTGGATGTCGGCAAGCGGGGCCGCGATGTGCGCCAGTTTGTCCGCCAGCTGGAAGACTGGGTGATTGGCACGCTGGATCAGTTCAACGTCAAAGGCGAGCGCCGAGCGGGCCGCGTCGGTGTCTGGGTTCTGCGTAATAACAAACCACTAAATCTGGACGGCACCCCGCATGAAGACAAAATCGCCGCCATCGGTGTGCGCCTGCGCAAATGGGTCAGCTTTCACGGGATCTCGATCAACGTGGAACCGGACCTTACACACTACAGCGGCATCATCCCCTGCGGCATCACCCAGCACGGCGTCACCAGTCTGGTCGATCTGGGCCTGCCGGTAACGATGACTGATGTGGATGTTGCCCTAAAGCACAGCTTTGCAAAGATTTTCGGGCAATAACGCGCCAATAGCCACAGCACGGCCTCAACGCCTTTTAATTCCCGTATGTTTCTCTATATTCTGCACAGGACGCGAATCCAAAACCAACGAGGTTACTATGACATCCATACGCACACTTGCCATTCTTGCTGCTCTTGGCACTGCAACCCCTGCTTTGGCCGAAGGCGACGTCGCCGCTGGCGAAAAGCTGTTCAAAAAATGCAAAGCCTGTCACATGATCGTCAATGGCGACGACGTGATTTTCAAAGGCGGCAAATCCGGCCCGAACCTGTATGGCATCATCGGCCGTGCTGCGGCATCTTATGAAGGTTTCAGATACGGCAAATCCATTGCTGCTGCTGGCGAATCCGGTCTGGTCTGGGACGAAGAACTGATTGCAAAATATGTGACCGACCCCAAGGTGTTCCTGCGGGAATATCTGGATGACGGCGGCGCGAAAAGTTTGATGAGCTTTCGGTTGAAAAAAGGTGGCGAAGATATTGCGGCCTATTTGGCGAGCGTTTCTCCAGCAATGGAAATGGAAGCCACTGAAGGCGAAGCGACCGAGGCCGAGGCGTCTAACTAAACCGGAGCCAGCCCCACGGGGCCTCGGGTTTTGATCCAAATCAAAATCCTGCCGGATTACAAGAATCATAAATGCCGCGAGGGGAACCATCCTTTCGCGGCATTTTTGCGCAGTTTCACAAGCTATCCACAGGTTTTATGCAGATAATTGCATGAAACACACCGACAACCCCCATCCTGATATTGATCTAGATCAAAGAGCCCCCTAAAAGAAAGGTGGGACACACTGCAATAGGGCCAACCTCTTGCGGTCGATTAATAATAAAAACAGGGAGTATGTTCATGGCGGACGCAGCTATCCACGGCCATGATGGGCACAGCAAAAAGGGTTTCTTTACCCGCTGGTTCATGTCAACAAATCACAAAGACATCGGTATTTTATACCTTTTCACCGCAGGGGCAGTCGGGTTTATCTCGGTTCTGTTCACCGTTTACATGCGGTTGGAACTTATGGAACCCGGCGTGCAATACATGTGCCTTGAAGGCGCGCGTTTCATTGCCGATTCCGCCGCTGAATGTACCCCGAACGGGCACCTCTGGAACGTGATGATCACCTATCACGGCGTTCTGATGATGTTCTTTGTTGTTATCCCCGCCCTGTTCGGCGGCTTTGGCAACTATTTCATGCCGCTGCACATTGGCGCGCCTGACATGGCGTTCCCGCGGATGAACAACCTTTCGTTCTGGATGTATGTTGCGGGCACCTCGCTGGGGGTAGCATCACTGCTTGCCCCGGGTGGTAATGGTCAGGCCGGTTCCGGCGTTGGCTGGGTGCTTTACCCGCCGCTCTCGACCTCCGAGGCCGGTATCTCGATGGATTTGGCGATCTTTGCGGTTCACCTGTCCGGTGCCTCCTCGATCCTTGGTGCGATCAACATGATCACCACCTTCCTGAACATGCGCACACCGGGGATGACCCTGCACAAAGTGCCGCTGTTTGCATGGTCGATCTTTATCACCGCGTGGCTGATCCTGCTGTCACTACCTGTTCTGGCCGGTGGCATCACCATGCTGCTGACCGACCGTAACTTTGGCACCACCTTCTTTGACCCTGCCGGTGGCGGTGATCCGGTGCTATATCAGCACATCCTGTGGTTCTTTGGTCACCCCGAAGTCTACATGATCATCCTGCCCGGTTTCGGCATCATCAGCCACGTCATCGCGACGTTTTCGCGCAAACCTGTGTTTGGCTATCTGCCAATGGTTTACGCGCTGGTCGCTATCGGTGTTCTGGGCTTCGTCGTCTGGGCGCACCATATGTATACGGTCGGGATGAGCCTGTCGCAGCAAAGCTACTTCATGTTGGCCACGATGGTGATCGCGGTGCCCACGGGCATCAAGATTTTCTCATGGATCGCCACCATGTGGGGCGGCTCGGTCAGTTTCGAGACGCCAATGCTGTTTGCCATGGGCTTCTTGTTCCTGTTCACCGTGGGTGGCGTGACCGGCGTTGTGCTCAGCCAACCTGGTCTGGACCGTGCCTATCACGATACCTACTATGTCGTGGCGCACTTCCACTATGTGATGTCGCTGGGGGCCGCATTCGCCATCTTTGCCGGAATGTATTTCTGGATCGGCAAAATGTCGGGCCGTCAATACCCTGAATGGGCCGGTAAACTGCACTTCTGGATGTTCTTCATCGGCACCAACCTGACCTTCTTCCCACAGCACTTTCTGGGTCGCCAAGGTATGCCGCGCCGCTATATCGACTATCCCGAGGCCTTCGCCTACTGGAACTACCTGTCGTCATGGGGGGCCTTCATCGGGTTCGCGTCGTTCGTGTTCTTTATCGGCATCGTGTTCTACACCCTGCTGGCCGGTAAAAAGGTTACGCAAGACAACTACTGGAACGAATATGCCGATACGCTGGAATGGTCCCTGCCATCCCCGCCCCCCGAGCACACGTTCGAAATTCTTGCCAAGCAAGAAGAGTGGGACAAGCAGCACAACCACTAAATTGGTTGCGACCACGACGAAACACAGGCGGGGCCTCGGTTTAATGCTGGGGCCCCGTTTCAGTTAAGGCCCGTTTCAGTAAGGCAGGTAAATGCTGGTTCTATCGCTCTACATATTGCTCTGGATCATGGTCCCGTTGGCTGGACTGATCATAGGCGCCCGCCTTGGGTTGGCCGCCAAATGGCGCGCGACCCTGCTGTATAGCGCGGCAACCCTTACCCTCGCCATCATGGCCTACCTTGCCCACGACCCATTCGCAGTGTTCCTGCTGACAGCAGATCTCGCCTATCACGATACATATTACGTCGGAACAGAAATGCCCAACTACTACAGGATTTATGCAATCGTATACGGCCTGTCCGGCCTGATCCATATCGGCGTCGCTTACACGCGCCCCAGACTTCCGGTCATAATAACCTCGTCCCAGTTCTGGCTACTGCACATAGGTGGGTTGATTTCGATTCTGCCGTTGGGGTGGATGGCGGCACATGAGCAGGCAATTATAAACGAGGGCACACCCCGCGCTCCCGCAGCGTTCTGGCATTCTATCACCAAACTCGGCAATTCAATGTCCGCTATATCAATCCTGCTCCTTCTTGGTCTGTTGTTATGGGCGATCTGGGCCAAGCAACGATCCGCAAACGGGGTCGAATAGCAATGCCCTATGAATGGACCCAACCCAGCAGTGGCCAAAACCCGCCCCTACACCAGCTCACCCTCTGGCCCTACCGGTCCTTGCCGCGCCGTGGCTTCGTGTGGTTCATTGGTCTGACCGCCGCCCTGATCTGCATTCCTCTGCTGGCGTTGCTCGGCACCAAATACCTGTGGTTCATGCTGCCGTTTCTGGCCGCCGCCGTTGGCGCGATCTGGTATTTCCTCGAGCGCAGCTACAAGGACGGCATGATCCTTGAAACCCTGACCATCTGGCCTGACCACATGGAATTAACCCGTCAAAACCCACGCGGGGAACCGCAAGCTTGGGACGCGAACCCCTATTGGGTCGAGCTTAAAATGCACCCGGAATTCGGCCCTGTTGAAAACTACATCACCCTGCGCGGCAACAACCGCGAGGTGGAAATCGGCGCGTTTCTAAGTGTGGACGAGCGCAAAAGATTGCTGGCCGAGTTGCAGGACGTGTTAGCGAGGTTGCCAAAATAAACTATACTGCCCTCATTTATTTATCCGAAGTTTATTATGCGACATATTTTTTCAACAATCGCCATCACCGCCACACTCGCCCTAACGGCCCCGATGGCTCAGGCCTTTGAAATCAGCTTTGACTGGAAGGGGCTAAAACGCTGCACCAACGGCAAACCGTTCCTAAACCTAAACCCGCGTTTCGTGCTGGCAGACGTGCCCGCCGGCACCAAATACATCCGTTTCAAACTGGTTGACCGTGATGCACGCGGTTATAACCACGGCGGCGGGGTGGTGGCCTATACTGGGCAATCGGTTATGAACTTGGCGCGCTTAAATACAAATCCCCTGCCCGCCCAGCGGCCGCCATACATATGTCTGGACCGCCACGGCACAAGTGCGCAAGAACGGCGGCAAACTTGGGGTGGCCAAAGCCGCGCGCAAATATCCATAGGACAAGCCCTCATCCCAAAAATGGTCAAAGCGAGCTGTGATCAGCTTGCTTCTATAAGCAGCATTATACCAGCCAACCACTATATATAGCTTTTAGGTCTAAAACGAATGTGTTACTATCTAGATAGCAAGTATTCTTTGCTGATCAATTTCGGAGACTGACAATGAAAAAAACAATGGCGGCAACATTTGCATCCCTTTTTGCAACCAAGGCATCTGCCGGTAATCTGGTTGAGCCTATGATGGAACCAGAAGTGGTCGAGGCCGCAACAAATAGTTCTGGCGGTGGATTGCTTATTCCAATCCTTCTGCTTCTATTTCTGGCGGCAGCAGCATCCGGTGGCGGTGGTTCCACACCTATAGTCGAATAGTCGAAGATTTCTAAAAACTTGGCTTTTTGCACTTCCCCTGACATTTCTTAGGGGGGGTGTTATTGCCTTGGGTAGGCTCTTGTGTCAAATAGCAAAACAGTCTCTGCACCTCAGATTTTGGTTTGCAACAAACCGGTTGAGAACATTGACTACATCAGTGTGATGCAAAAAGTTCGGGCTGAATTTAATGTCGGGCTGTATTCACAAGTGTTTTCGATGCTGCGCTTGGCCTTTGGCAAAAACAAGCTTCACCCCGGGGATTATTTTATAAACCGGCTCTACCGGCCCTCGCTAACAGAACAGGATAAAAAAGAATTCCTGTCCGATAAAACGATCCGTACCCTGAACGAGCGACTGTCCCCAAAAACACTGACCTCCCATACAAATCTGCTTGTGGACAAGCTGATGTTCGGGCAGCTCTTACAAGGTTTTGGCTTTTCCGTACCAGACACAAAAGCCGTCTATTCCAAATCCTTACGCCTTAATTCAATACCCACCTTGGGCACCGCCGCTGATATTGCGGATTTCATTACTGACAAGAAAAATCTGCCGATGTTTGCAAAGCCGGTTCACGGCTCCCGCGGGCTTGGATGTATTAGCATCGTTTCCACTTCGCCCGACCGCACCGAGGTGAGACTGGGGGATGGTCAACAGGTTAGCGCCCGCGAGCTGGCCGATGAGATTGTGGCCAATTACAGCAAGGGCTACCTGTTTCAGGAACTGTTGGTCCAGCCACCGGAAATTTCGGCCATCGTTGGCAAAACAGTTTCCCCGGTTCGCATCCTGACGGTTCAGACAGAAAACGGGGTGAAAATCCTGTATTCAGCGTGGAAGCAGCCGAAAAAGGGCGGTGATGTTGATTTTTGGACATCCTCCGGGGAACGGGGCTATGCTCTGGTTGATCCCGCCTCGGGTATCGTCACCCATTTCCATAAAGGGGTTGGCTTGGAGCGCACCGAAGAAGTGAACTCGCTTGCGACAGGCAAGCCACTTGTGGGGTTTCAAATTCCAGAGTGGGAGAGTTACAAATCCCTGGCAATTGCAGCGCACAGTCTTTTCCCTGATCACGGCGTTCTGGGGTGGGACATATGTATAACAGCACGTGGCCCGGTCATTAACGAAGTGAATTCAAGCCCATTTCATACCATGTATCAAAAGGCGACTGGTCGCGGGGTAATGAATCCTGACATCAAGCCACTGCTGGACGAAGCACAAGACTATGCAGACCGTAAATTAGCGGCCTTAAAGGCAGAAAACACAGTGTCCCTAAAACCGACGTTGAAACGTCAGATTTAACCGCCAAGCCCGGCTCTTTCGAAAATGCCACGATGATTCGGGTCTGATTGCCTAGCCCAGCAAATCCTTGACCATCGGCCCAACCTTGCCAAAATCCATCCGCCCCATGTATTTGCCTTTCAGCTCGCCCATGACTTTGCCCATATCGCGAATTGATTCTGCACCTATTTTGGCAATCGCGGCACGCACCGCTTCCGAGGCCTCGTCCGCACTCAACTGCTTGGGCAGGTAATCCTCGATCACCACGATCTCGGCGCGTTCCTTTTCGGCCAGCTCCAGCCGTGCGCCCTCTTCATAGGCCTTGGCGCTCTCTTGTCGTTGTTTGACCATTTTGCCAAGGATACCAAGCACTTCGTCATCCGAAACACCCTCATCACCGCCGCCGCTGCCGCGCAACGCAATGTCACGATCCTTGATTGCGGCGTTGATCAGGCGCAAGGTTGATAGCCGTGCGGCTTCCTTGTTGCGCATGGCTTCTTTCATGGCGTCCGTTAGTCTGGTTCGTAAAGTCATCCGGCGTCCTCATCCCTTAGGTCCGAAAATATCAAGAGCGCCCAGATTACCCTGACAGGTCCGCCATGACAACAGCCCGCATTCCATCTAAGCGTCTGTTTTTGAACAATAAGTCAAAAACCCTTTCCACTTGACCCGAATTGCCCGCCGCCTTAGGTTCCGATAGATTTCAACCAAGGAGTCGTGCCATGTCTGCCGCCGCACCAAAAATTG
>CAYYOF010000042.1:7634-27097 GCA_964473185.1 uncultured Marinosulfonomonas sp.
TCCGATAGATTTCAACCAAGGAGTCGTGCCATGTCTGCCGCCGCACCAAAAATTGACCCCGTAAAACCCGCCATAAAACCCACGGCCTGCCTAGCGCTGGCCGATGGCACATTGTTCTACGGCATCGGGTTCGGCGCGACCGGCGATTGCGAGGCCGAGCTGTGCTTCAACACCGCGATGACCGGCTATCAGGAAATCATGACTGACCCGTCTTATGCGGGCCAGATCGTCACCTTTACCTTCCCGCATATTGGCAACACCGGCATCACACCCGAAGACGATGAAACCGCCGATCCCGTGGCCGAGGGGATCGTGGTCAAATGGGACCCGACCGAGCCGTCAAGCTGGCGCGCCACAGGTGATTTGCGCGACTGGATGGAAAAACGTGGCCGCATCGGCATTGGCGGTCTTGATACCCGCCGCCTGACCCGCGCGATTCGCCAGCAAGGTGCGCCGCATGTGGCGATCTCGCATGATCCGAATGGCAATTTCGACATCGAGGCTCTGGTGGCAAAAGCCCGCGCATTTCAAGGGCTTGAAGGGCTGGATCTGGCCAAAACCGTGACCTGTGCGCAGTCCTACACGTGGGATGAAATGCGGTGGGCATGGCCTGATGGCTACCCGAAGCGCACCACCAAGGGGCATAAGGTTGTCGCCATTGATTTCGGTGCCAAGCGCAACATATTACGCTGCCTTGCCTCGGCTGGTTGCGACGTCGCCGTCCTGCCCGCCACAGCCACCGCTGAGGAGATTCTAGCGCTAAATCCGGCCGGTGTTTTCCTGTCCAACGGCCCCGGCGATCCGGCGGCAACCGGTGAATATGCTGTGCCGATGATCAAAGGTATTCTTGCGGCCGATATTCCTATTTTCGGCATCTGTCTGGGGCATCAAATGCTAGCCCTTGCCGTCGGTGCCAAGACGATCAAAATGAACCACGGCCACCACGGAGCCAACCATCCGGTCAAGGATAAAGAAACCGGCAAGGTTGAGATCACCTCGATGAACCACGGTTTTACCGTGGACGCGCAAACCTTGCCTGACGGGGTAATCGAAACCCATATATCGCTGTTTGATGGGTCAAACTGTGGCATCCGCCTGCTGGATCGCCCCGTATTTTCGGTGCAATACCATCCCGAAGCCAGCCCCGGCCCACAGGATAGTGCCTATTTATTCGAGCGTTTCGTCACAGCGATCGAGAATAACACATAATTTCCGACAAAATTAACCACCTGTTAACGATGATTGCCAAGTGTAGGGGCTGACCTTTATCTTGTGTGAATCCAAACTATGCAGCCATCCAAACAACCTGTCGTCGTGACCTTCCCGACCCCGCGCGCAAAACAGCCCCGCCCCGCCGCAGTGCCTAGATTGCATGTGCCAAGGGTGCCAATCGGTGAGATTTTGGTGCAATCCGGAGCCTTGGCGCAAGTCGATTTGCTAAAGGCACTCGCGCTGCGCAACCGTGAAGAAACCCGACTGGGCAATATCCTGCTAAACCACGGGATGGTCAGCGAGGCTGATTTGTTCGGCGCCCTTTCCACGCAATTCGGGGCCAACCTGGTTGATCTGCAAGAAACACCGCCCAACCCGCGCCTGAAGGACATGATTGATCTGGAATTGTGCCTGAAAGAAAATATCGTGCCATGGCGGCATATTGGCGGGGCATTGGTGATCGCCACATCAAAGCCTGACCAGTTTGAGCAACTGCGCGGAAATCTACCACCAGAACTGGGCACTGTTTTAATGGCGATTGCGCCAGAACACGATATCCAGAACGCCCTGATTAAAACCCACAGCCATGCCTTGATTGAACGCGCCGAAACGCGTGTATCTGATGCTGAAAGTTGCCGTTCATGGAACCCGGGCCGCATGTTGCGATATACGCTGGCTGCAGTTCTGGCATTCCTTGCATGCGTCATACTCGCGCCGGTTGCCAGCTTCACCACGCTCTGTGCCTGGGCCATTATCACGCTGGTGATGAATATGGGACTAAAGGTGGCCACCGCCGTCAGCCAGATCCGCCCGTATTTGCGCCGTGCCGCCGCCACAACCACGCCGCCCCCCCGCACTGAAACATTCCGCCTGCCCGTGGTGTCGATCATGGTTCCGCTATATAAAGAGCGCGAAGTGGCGGCGCATTTGATCCGCCGACTAAAGCGGCTGAACTATCCAAAAGAATTGCTGGATATTTGTCTGGTGATCGAAGACGACGATGAAACCACGCGCGAAACCCTGAACCGCACCCACCTGCCCCGCTGGGTGCGCGTTACCAAGGTACCAAAAGGCGCGGTGCGCACCAAACCCCGCGCGATGAATTTCGCGCTGGATTTTTGCCGCGGCTCGATCATCGGGGTTTATGATGCCGAAGACGCACCGCACCCTGACCAGATTCACCAGATCGTGCGCCGGTTCCATGAACGCGGCCCGCAGGTGGCCTGTTTGCAAGGCATTCTTGATTTCTACAACCCGCGCACCAACTGGCTGTCGCGCTGTTTTACCATTGAATACAACACATGGTTTCGCGTGTTCCTGCCAGGGTTGGAACGGTTGGGCTTTGCTGTTCCTTTGGGCGGCACCACGTTGTTTTTCCGCCGCGGTGCTTTGGAGAAACTGGGCGGTTGGGATGCCCATAACGTGACCGAGGACGCCGATCTTGGTATCCGTTTGGCGCGTCATGGCTACCGCACTGAAATCATCCATACCGTCACCGAGGAAGAAGCAAACTGTCGCTTTGTGCCATGGATCAAACAACGCTCACGCTGGTTGAAAGGGTTTGCAATCACATGGGCTGTGCACATGCGGTCCCCTCGTAAACTGTTGAAAGAACTGGGGTTCAAGAAATTCATTGGGGTGCAAATCCTGTTTCTAGGCACCCTTTCACAGTTTTTGCTCGCGCCTTTGCTGTGGTCGTTCTGGCTGATCCCGTTCGGGGTGGCGCACCCTATGCTCGCTGTGGTGAGCGGCAACACATTGATGACGCTTGGCATCACATTCATTCTGGCCGAAATCATCACCGTGGCCGTTTCCGCCTTTGCGGTGTCGGACAAAAAACATCGTTTTTTGATCCCGTGGGTGCCGACCATGCACCTCTATTTCCCGATGGGAACACTGGCGGCTTACAAAGCATTTTACGAATTGCTGACCCAGCCGTTTTACTGGGATAAAACTGCCCACGGCGTGTTCGAGCGCACCGAGGATCGTGTAGAAGACGCTAGCAATACGCAGGTTACATCATAACCCGCCGGAAAATTCCGGCCGCTCGGCATCTAGCACAAGCCGCGTTTCAAACGCCTTGGAGATGTGCTGTTTCAACGCAGCATAGGCCGCATCACCATCCCCGTTTTCAATCGCCGTGACGATGGCATCATGCTCGTCCAATGACCCTTCGCTGCGCCCTTCAACCGCCAGTGACGTTGTCGCCAGCAACGCCATTGTGCGATGCACAAGGTCCAGTTGCTGAACCAGATAACGGTTGTGCGATGCCAGATGGATTTGCTTGTGAAACCGCCGGTTCGCCAGCGATAGCGCTTCGGGGTTTTGCACCAGTTTTCGGTCCTCCCCGATCATCTTGCGCAGCACCCGCACCTCCTCGGGCACAGCATGTTGCGCCGCCAGACGCGCCGCCAACCCTTCCAACTCGGCCCGCACCGCATAAAGTTCGGACAGCTGGTTATGGTCCAGCGCCCCGACAATCAGACTGCGCCCGTCACGGATCAGCAATGACTGCGTTTCCAGCCGTTGCAGCGCCTCGCGGATCGGGGTGCGTGAGACGCCAAACCTCTCGGCCAGTTCGGATTCAACCAATCTGTCGCCGGGTTTATAAACCCCCACATCAATCGCCTCGAGGATCAACCCGTAGGCGTCTTTGTTCGGGGTGCGAATCTCGCTCATCACTTGTCTCCAATTTTCGTTATCCACAACCTACGCCTGCCTGCCCCCCCCAATCAACCGGCAATCAAGTTGATCCCGAAGGCACATCCCCCTAACTATGGCCGCATGATTGCAAAACAGTTCGCACATGTCCGCCATTGGGTCTTTGACCTGGACAATACACTCTATCATCCCAATGCTCGGCTGTTCGATCAGATCGAGGTGCGGATGACTCAATATGTGATGGACACGCTGGGGGTCGAGCGAGACAAGGCTGACCATTTGCGCAAACATTACTGGCACACATATGGCACCACGCTGGCGGGTCTGATGCGCGAACATGACGTTGATCCGGCGCCCTATCTGACCCATGTGCATGAAATTTCGCTGGCCCATCTGGAACAGGATGCCCCCTTGGCCGACGCGATCCGCGCCCTGCCGGGCCGCAAGATCGTCTACACCAACGGATCGGCCCCTTATGGCGAACGGGTGATTGCTGCGCGGGGACTGACGGGAGTGTTCGATGCTGTTTACGGGGTCGAGGACGCCGACTTCCATCCGAAACCTGAACGTCGCGCCTTTGAAACGGTGTTTTCGGCCGACGGGATCGACACCAAAACCGGCGCGATGTTCGAGGATGACACCCGAAATCTGGCCGCTCCGCACGATATGGGGATGCAATGTGTCCACGTTGCGCCCACAGCTGCCAAGCCGGAGTCACACATCCACCACCATACCGATGATCTGACGGGTTTCTTGCAAGCACTTCTCTCTTAGCTTCTTCTTGCCCTAAATACCTGCGCCGCAGGCATGCAAGTTTTTTGCCTCCGGCGGGGATATTTATAGAACAATGATGTAGACTAAAACACCTGATCAAGCGCTGCCGTCAACCGCGCCACGCTGGCATCCACATCATAGAGTTTATCCAGTCCGAACAGGCCCAGACGGAACGATTTGTAATCCGGTCCCTCATCGCACATCAACGGCACTCCAGCGGCAATCTGCATGCCTAGGGCCGCGAACTTCTTACCGTTTTGCACATCCGCGTCCGTGGTATAACTGACCACCACGCCCGGTGCGCCAAACCCATCGGCAGCCACCGATTTGATGCCACGATCCGCCAGCATGGCCCGCACACGGTCGCCCTGCTCCCATTGCGCGTCGCGCAATTTGTCAAAGCCATAATCGCGGGTTTCCAGCATGGTATCGCGGAATGCTTTAAGCGCATCCGTCGGCATGGTCGCGTGATAGGCATGACCGCCATTGGTGTAGGCCTCCATGATGGTTAACCATTTTCCCAGATCAACCGCAAAGCTGGTTGAAACTGTTTCCTTGACCCGCGCGTGGGCGGCATCATTCATCATCACCAAACCAGCCGATGGTTGCGCCGACCAGCCCTTTTGTGGCGCGGAAATCAGTACGTCAACGCCAGTTTCTTTCATATCGACCCACGCACAACCCGAGGCAATACAATCCAGCACGAACAACCCGCCATATTCATGCACAGCGGCACTGACGGCTTTCAGGTAGTCATCCGGCAGGATGATACCCGACGATGTTTCCACATGTGGCGCGAACACCACGTCTGGCTGTTCGTCCTTAATCTTGGCCACCACATCGGCAATCGGCGGTGGCGCGAATGGCGCGTCAATCGCATTGCCCACCCGACGTGCCATCATCACGGTTTCAGAGGCCGGAATGCTGCCCATCTCGAAAATCTGGCTCCAGCGGAATGAAAAGAACCCGTTACGCACCACAAGCGCCTTTTTACCCGTAGTGAACTGGCGGGCCACAGCCTCCATCGCATAGGTGCCGCCGCCGGGCACGATCACCACATGATCAGCGTTGTAGACACCTTGCAATGTCTCGGAAATATCGCGCATCACGCCCTGAAAGGCGGCGGACATATGGTTTAGCGAACGGTCAGTGAACACCACCGAAAATTCAAGCATACCATCGGGGTCAACATCGGGCAGAAGGGCTGTCATGGGATTTCCTTTGCAAATTGGTCCCGCGCAATTTGACGCTTTACGCAGTTGCGCACAAGGGAAATCACCCCAGCGGCCCCGGGCGGCGCTCCTCGCTCAGCAACACATTCGCCTCCACATCACCAACCCCCGGCAAGGTCATGATCCGACGGCGCAGCACGCGCTCAAAATCGGAAATGTCGCGGGCCACCACCCGCAGGCGGTAGTCATACATGCCCAACACATGCTGCACCGATTGCACCTCGGGAATGGCCGTGACCGCGCGTTCAAAATCCTCCAGAGACACACGTCCCTTGGTGGCCAGTTTGATGCCTAAAAACACCGTCACGCCAAACCCGACAGCTGCCGCATCCAGCACCACGCGGCGGCCTTTGATGATACCCGCCTCATGCAACCGCTTGATCCGCCGCCACGCCGCTGGTTGGCTTAGACCAAACCGCCGTCCCAAAGCACCCGCGCTGATGGTGGCATCTTTCGCCAGCGCCCGCAGCAAGTTGCGATCCAGATCATCCATGTTCATAACGGCAATGCCTCGCCTGATTTGATGGTGGAAATCTGCATCAATGCCTCGATATCGGCGATATGCGGCAGGGTCAGGATGCGGGTGCGGTATAGTTCTTGGTAATGCGCCATATCACGGGCCAACACGTTCAGGCGCACATCGACACGGCCTAGGAACGTCTGGATTTCGATCACTTCGGGCACATCCCGCGCCGCCGTCAGAAATTCGTCAAAGGCATTGCGCTGGGTTTTGTCCAGCGTGAAGCGCAAGGATACCTCGACCTCATAGCCCAAAGCCCGCCAGTCAATCACCGCCTCTTGCCCGATCAGCACCCCGCCTCCGCGCATTTTTTCCAGCCGTCGCCAGCAAACAGCAGCGGTCACACCAGCCCTCCCCGCCAGATCGGCAGTGCTCAGGTCCGGTTCGGCCTGCATGTTGCGTAAAATGCGGCGATCAGTATCATCAAGCATGAATTATCTCAATTTAACCCGTAACTGGAATAATTATTCCCTAGTAACTGTAATTTTGCGCGCATTCAATTACTCCATTCAACAAAACCCTGTTATCACAGTCGCAATCCAACCTTATCCAACAAAAGGACTGCCAAAATGCGCGTATATTATGACCGTGATTGCGATGTTAACCTGATCAAAGACATGAAAGTGGCCATTCTGGGCTACGGATCCCAAGGCCACGCCCATGCGCTGAACTTGCGCGATTCCGGTGCCAAAAACGTTGTCGTTGCTCTGCGCGAAGGTTCAGCCTCTGCCGCCAAGGCCGAAGGCGAAGGCCTGAAGGTTATGGGCATTGCCGAAGCCGCCGCATGGTGTGACCTGATCATGTTCACCATGCCCGACGAGCTGCAGGCTGAAACCTACAACAAATACGTGCGTGACAACCTGCGTGAAGGTGCTGCGATTGCCTTTGCCCACGGGTTGAACATCCACTTTGGTCTGATCGACGCCAAAGCCGAATTCGACGTGATCATGATGGCCCCCAAAGGCCCCGGCCACACCGTACGCGGCGAATACACCAAAGGCGGCGGGGTGCCGTGTCTGGTCGCTGTGGACCAAGACGCATCTGGCAAGGCGCTGGAAATCGGCTTGTCCTATTGCTCGGCCATCGGCGGCGGGCGTTCCGGCATCATTGAAACCAACTTCCGCGAAGAATGCGAAACCGATCTGTTTGGCGAGCAAGCCGTTCTGTGTGGCGGCCTGGTCGAGTTGATCCGCATGGGCTTTGAAACACTGGTTGAAGCCGGATACGCGCCTGAAATGGCCTATTTCGAATGCCTGCACGAAGTGAAATTGATTGTTGATCTGATCTATGAAGGCGGCATCGCCAACATGAACTATTCGATCAGCAACACAGCGGAATACGGCGAATATGTATCCGGCCCGCGCATCCTGCCATACGACGAAACAAAGGCCAAAATGAAAGCGGTTCTGACTGACATTCAAAACGGTAAATTCGTGCGGGACTTCATGCTGGAAAATGCTGTTGGCCAGCCATCGTTCAGGGCCACACGTCGCTTGAATGACGAACACCAGATCGAACAGATCGGTGAAAAACTGCGCGACATGATGCCGTGGATTTCGGCTGGTAAAATGGTTGACAAAGAAAAGAACTAAGCGTCTTTTCATATCGTTACCAAAGGCGCCCTGAACCCTCGGGGCGCCTTTTTATTCGACAACCGTGCCATTGAAATCTTTGATAGATTTCAGCCTGTTTTCTTTGAAAGAAAACAATATCTGGGGAGAGATTTTGACATGGAAGCAGGGCTGGTAAACTGGCTGCGCATTGGCGTATTGGGGATGATCTGGGGATCATCCTTTATGGCCGTGACCATTGCGATCACCGGATTTGGCCCAATTACTGTGGCGGCCGGACGCATCCTGATCGGGGCTGTGATTCTGCTGGTGTTGGTGCGTGCAATGGGCCTGTCCCTGCCCAGCATTAAGGGCGCGGACGGGCGTAAAACCTGGCTGGCAGCCTTTGGATTTGGTGTTCTGTCGATGGCGCTTCCGTTTTTCCTGCTCAGCTGGGGGCAGCATTATGTCGCGTCGGGCTTTGCTGGCGTTACGATGGCAGCGGTGCCTTTGCTGGTACTGCCACTGGCGCACTTCCTGATCCCGGGCGAACAACTAACACCACGCAAAACGCTGGGCTTTGTCATCGGCTTTGCCGGTGTGATCGTATTGATCGGGCTGGATGCGTTCAAAAGCAGCGGCTTGGGGCTGGAGCCATTGGCCCGCATGGCCTGTTTTGGCGCGGCGGCCTGTTACGCATTCGGCGGGATCATCACCAAATTATCGCCCAAAGTTGACCCCTTCGCATTCGCCGCTGCGGCCACGATGCTAGCCGCAATTATCATCGTGCCCGCTGCCATCATGCTGGAAGGTATGCCAAGCGAATTCCCCACCAAGCCATTGATCGCAGTAATATTTCTGGGCGTCGTGCCCACAGCCGCGGCCAACCTGTTGCTGGTGTCGGTGATCCGCAGCGCAGGACCGTCGTTCCTGTCACTGGTAAATTATCAAGTGCCTGTCTGGTCGGTGATATTCGGGGCGCTGTTTTTGTCCGAAGTCCTGCCCACCCGCACTTTTGTAGCGCTCGGGTTGATCATGTTGGGGTTGGCCGTAAACCAGCGCTGGAAACGCGCCTAAACCACCGCTTCAACCGCCGCAACAATATCGCCGATCACTGCATCCAGTAGCGCCTGATCCTCGCATTCGCCCATCACGCGGATCAATGGTTCAGTGCCGGACTTGCGGATCAGTAAACGACCGCTTGAATTCAACCGCTCTTTGCCCTCAGCAATGGCTAACTGGACACTGGACGCGTCCAGCGGGGCTTTATCCGCCGCGTAACGCACGTTCGATAATTTCTGCGGCACTGTTTCAAAACTGTGAGTCAAAGCACTAGCCGGTTTGCCGGTTTCCACCATTGCCGCCAAAAACTGCAGGCCCGCAATCAGGCCATCGCCGGTGGTGGCATAATCGGTCATCACAATGTGGCCCGATTGCTCGCCGCCCAAATTCCAGCCATTTGCCCGCATCGCCTCGACCACATAGCGGTCGCCAACGTTGGTACGATGCAGGTTCAGCCCCTGCCCCTGCAAATAGCGTTCCAGACCAAGGTTCGACATCACTGTCGCCACCAGAGTGCCACCGCGCAGCATGCCGTTTTTCGCCCAGCGCGTGGCCATCAGCGCCATCAGTTGGTCGCCATCCGCCACCTTGCCGTGCTCATCAATGATCATCACGCGGTCCGCGTCCCCATCCAGACAAATACCCACATCCGCGCCATGCTGCACCACGGCTTCGGCAGCTGTTTGGGGGTGGGTCGAACCGCAATTCTCGTTGATGTTGAACCCGTTCGGGGTCACACCGATGGGAATAACTTCGGCGCCCAATTCCCATAATACTTCTGGCGCGGCGCGATAAGCCGCTCCATTGGCGCAATCGACGACGACCTTAAGACCGGCAAGACTGCCGTTGCCTGAAAACGTCGTTTTCGCGTATTCCACATAGCGCCCCACACCATCATCAATATGCTTGGTGCGGCCAATATTTTGCGGCTGAACTGGCTCGATATTACCCTTCAACATCCGCTCGATCTCGTCCTGTGCCTCATCCGACAGCTTGAACCCGTCGGGGCCGAAAAACTTGATGCCATTATCATAATGCGGGTTGTGACTGGCTGAGATCATAATCCCCAGATCGGCCCGCATACTACGGGTCAGGTAACCAACAGCTGGGGTCGGAACCGGCCCCAACCGCAGCACGTTCATTCCCGTGCTGTTTAGTCCGGCGACAAGCGCATTTTCCAGCATATAGCCTGACAGACGGGTGTCTTTGCCGATCACCACACGGTGGCGGTTCATCCCGTCAGTGCGAAAATAACGCCCCGCCGCCGCCCCCAGTTTCAGCGCTATTTCCGCCGTCATCGGATATGTGTTGGCGCGTCCGCGCACCCCGTCAGTGCCAAATAATTTACCGCTCATCTTTACTCTCGCTTTGTCGTCGTTACCGCCATTTGCATAGCTAGTGCCTGTTTCGTCGCCTTTATATCATGGACACGTAGTATCTGAATACCCTGTGCAACTGCGCTTTGCGCTACGGAAACCGACCCAAATGTGCGGTCTTCCGCCAAATTTTCCCCTGTGATGTCACCAATGAATGTTTTGCGTGATGCCCCCAGTAAAATAGGGCACCCCAAGGCGTGAAACAGGCTGATGTCGCGCAATAAACCTAGACAGTGATCCGTGGTTTTGCCAAACCCGATGCCGGGGTCAATCATGATGTGGGCGCGCGGAATTCCGGCACTGATCGCCACTTGAATGCGCTGCGCCAAAAAATCATACACATCCAGCAGCACATCCCCGTAATTGGGTGCATCCTGCATGGTTTTCGGCACGCCCTGCGCATGCATCAGGCAAACAGGAGTGGCCGTTTCGGCGGCCAGATCAGCCAGCGCCGGATCATAGGTAAAGGCGGCCACGTCGTTGATCAGCCCTGCCCCAGCCGCAATCGCGGTCCGCGCCACTTCGGCCTTGCGGGTGTCAATTGAAATGGGCGTTTGTAATTCGGCACGGATCGCCGAAATCACCGGCGCTGTGCGAGATATTTCAATGTCCACCGACACGATATCAGCCCCCGGACGGGTAGATTCACCACCGATGTCCAGAATATCGGCCCCGTCAGCCACCATATCGCGGGCATGTTTCAGGGCCGCATCCGGTGCTATAAACTTGCCTCCGTCAGAAAAACTGTCTGGCGTCACATTCAGGATGCCCATAATGCGCGGGGCATCAAAGGACAGGCCCGCAATCGGCGCACGCGGGGCACATATCCGCTCAACCAGCTCAGCCGGAATATCGTCAATCCCGACCAGTTCCCGCCCACCGCCGCGCGTAATTCGTTCGGCCCGATCAAACCAGCACCAACCATCCGCAATTGTGCGAGCATTGGCGGGGCGCAGCAGGTCTTGCATCGGAATTGGGCGAAAATACTGTGTCATCTGAATGCTTTAGGCGCGTCTGGGGAAAAAGCACCCTTGCCAGTCGCCCCAATCACAACCAACCGGTCGGCCTCCAACAATTCACCCAACCATTTAGCCAACGCCAAACCGTCCGCACCCGCCGCAGGTCCATCCACCGCATCCAGCACTATGCGCGACGGTGCCCAGACACTCAACTTGCCTTGTTTCATCGCCCAGTCCAGCTCGGTCCGGCTGACAACCACCACACAGCGCGGATCCCGACTGGCCAGCATCCATGCGTTTTGTTCAATTTGGAGCAGATCAATACGGCGCTGGGTCGGGGCGTGTCCGGTTTGGGGCGGCGTGGTGTCCGGCAGGCCGACGCACAAGATCACGGGGGCATCCAGCTTCTCAAGTTGATCAATCCAGCGGGCCAATGCCGCACCGGCAATCGCTGCATTCTCCATATATGCAATAACCGGATGTAGCGGGGCCTCATCAGTCATATCACCCATATCCCTGCCACGACTGCGCACAATTTCCACGCCCAAGGCACCTGGGCCGCGATCCAGCTTCTGGATCCGCACAAACACCCGCATCGCTTGCGGTTCATGTAAAATACGCGCCGCTACCCGATCAGCCAGCGTTTCCAGCAGGTTCAGGCGTTCAGCCGCCAATTCATGCGCAATCGCCTCGGCCAAAGTGTCATATGACAGGATACGGTCTACATCGTCATCCAGCGGCGCTACAGCCGCGCCCACCTCGACCACCACGTCGAACTGCAAGCGCTGGGTGGTGCCGCGTTCAACCTGAAAGGCCCCTATCTCGACTTCTGTGATGTGGTCACGCAGGGAAATACGGTCATTAAACCCACAGCCGCACGTGGCTTTCGCCCGCACTTCGGGGTGATCAAAGGCAAGTTTGACGTCGTTTGTCATTGGAATTCCACTATCAGGCCGCGCTTTTAGTATGCTCGGCCTGTCTTAGCGGTAAAAGTAATGCCCGTCGATGCTTGCCGTGCGGGTAAAGGTTCTGCTCCAGCGTGGGCGAACCGTGTGGTTGTGGTAATAGGTGGCACCCACAGTCAAGTTGCGCGGTGCACCGTCCAGCAGGGCCCGGGCGATCTTGGCGACATTGCGATAGGCATCGGGTTCATGCACGACTTCAGGGTTGCCATCGCAAGTGTATGAAAACTGGCACCTGTTGCGTTTGCCGGTGCCTTGATTGACCACACCACAGACGGAATTTGGAAACTTGCGGGATTTCACTCGGTTCAGGATGACTTCGGCCACCGCAACCTGACCCTTCACGCTTTCGCCACGGGCCTCGAAATACAAAGCCTCGGACAGGCACAGCCAATCGGCCCCGCCGGTTGCGGTAGGTTGGCTGGCCACCCATTTGCGAGTGTAGCTGATGGCAGAAAGCGCGCGATTTTCACCACGTCCAACAGGGCGCAAGCTGACTGTCGGCGCTGATGTTATGGTCCGGATGCGTGCGACACTAACATTGCCAAGGGCGCGGCGCTCTTGCCCAAGCAGGCGAGTCAGCCGATTGCCAAGCACGCTTTCCAGCCGCACTGTCGGGTCCGAAGACGTGCTGAGCGTGACGTCCGCAAAAGCCGCACCACTAGTGCCCGCAAAAGCAAACACACATACCCGAACCAACGTCCGGAAACGAATAAGACTAGATCGCATAGCATTCCCACATCATTCTCTTTACACAGAGACCGAGCCCCCAGGCTGCGACCAGTGACCTAGATAGCGCACTGGAACTCCAGAGTCTAGCCTGAGTGGTATATTGGCAACAGATCGGCACGTAACGGAGGATTGTTTCCAAATTAGACATGATGCATTACATGTCTAATTCGATACTACCTATTGTTTTAATTGAATTATATTCAATTTTTCCTATCTCTAATCGCCAATTGGGCCGCAGCCAAACGTGCAACCGGCACGCGAAACGGCGAGCAGGAAACATAGTCAAATCCGGCACTGCGACAAAATGCGATTGATTCGGGGTTGCCGCCATGTTCACCGCAAATCGATAAAACCACATCTTTACGGGCGTTTCGGCCACGTTCTGCACCTATAAGTAGCAACTCGCCCACGCCTTCGGTGTCCAGCATGTGAAACGGGTCTTCGGGGAAGACACCCTGCTGCACGTAATCCGACATGAACCGCCCCGCATCATCGCGTGACAGACCATACGTCATCTGGGTCAGGTCGTTGGTGCCAAAACTAAGGAAAGCCGCGTTTTGGGCGATGTCACCGGCACGAAGGGCGGCGCGCGGCGTTTCAACCATCACGCCAAGGCGATAATCGAAATCCTGCCCCTGCTCGATCCGAACCGCTGCCGCCACCGCATCGACGCGGGATTTCACCAGTTCAACCTCATGTGTGGCGCTGACCAGCGGGATCATGATTTCGGGCACCACGGGGGTGTCTTTGGTGCTGGCCTTGATCGTGGCCTCGAAAATCGCGCGGGCCTGCATATCGTATATTTCCGGCACCGTGATGCCCAGCCGAACCCCGCGCATCCCCAGCATCGGGTTGTATTCGCGTAGCGCATCAACGCGCCGCGTCACATCCGACAGCGGTAAATCCAGCGCCTCGGCCAATGCACGCTGGCCTTCGCGGTTAGAGGGCAGGAATTCATGCAGCGGCGGGTCCAGCAGCCGGATGCACACGGGTTTACCCTGCATGATCCCGAACAGATCAACAAAGTCCTCGCGCTGCATTGGCAATAACTGCTCCAGCGCCTCGGCACGGTCCTCGGGGGTATCGGCGAAAATCATTTCGCGCATCACCGTCAGGCGGTCCTGTTCAAAGAACATGTGCTCGGTGCGGCACAGCCCAATGCCATGCGCATCAAATTTACGGGCAATGCGGGCGTCGGCGGGGGTGTCGGCGTTCGCACGGACGCCGATATCACAAGCCTCGCCCGCCCATTCCATCAATGTGGTAAACGCGCCATCAAGGGTGGGTTCCAGCATCGCCGATGCTCCCGCCAGCGCTTGGCCAGAGGTGCCGTCAATGGTGACAACATCGCCTTCGGTAAAGATGCGGCCATCCTCGCCCACAATCGTTTTCTCGCGTGAATCAAGCTCCATTCCCATCGCGCCAACCACACACGGCAGTCCTAAACCCCGCGCAATCACCGCGGCGTGGCTGGTCATGCCACCCTTTACGGTCAGAACGGCCGCCGCGGCGTGCATGCCGCGGATGTCTTCGGGAGTGGTTTCGCGGCGCACCAGAATACAGGCCTCGCCCCGCGCCGCACTCGCCTGTGCCTCGTTCGCGGTGAACACGACGCACCCGCTGGCAGCACCAGGGCTGGCGGCGATGCCTTGCTGGAACATGTCGCGTTCCCCGTCAGGGTCGATTTGCGGGTGCAGCAATTCGCTTAATGCCCGTGGCTCGATCCGCAGCAGGGCCTCATCTCGGCTGATGACACCATCCTCGGCCAGCGCCACGGCAATCCGCACAGCCGCGCGGGACCGGCGCGGGATACGCACAGCATCAAGGATGCTAAGGCCGCCGTTGGTGATGGCAAACTCGATCTGCATCTCTTCGCGCAGCCTTTGGCGACTGATATCACCATGCTTTTTTAGGGCTGTCAGGCAATCGGGGCATATATCCTCGAGCGAGGGCCCGCGATCATCATGGATCAGGTATATTGCGCCATGGGCACCCAACAACGCATCGCGCCCCTGACTCTGGCTAAGATAGCGGCCATTGATCTGGGGCAGCCCCGTCAACCCGTCGACGAACTGGATCACACCCGAACCGCATTCGCCTTTGCCAATGCCCAGCGCCATTTCCTGCACGATCAGGCCCAGCCCCGCATCCGCAGGTGCGCCCTTAGCTTGCCGTAGCAGGCGGGCCGTCGTGCCCTCCCAGGCGCGGGCCATCGAGCGCAGCACATCGGACAATTGCGCGGCAGGGTTTTGCGGGAACTCCGCGTCGGTTTCATCCTCGTAGGCGCGCAACATCTGAAGCAGCGCGTCATTGGTTGGCGCCTCCGGCAGTTCGAACATATCAGGGTCAAGCCGGGCGACATGCACGGCAAAGGACTGGATAAAGCGCAAATACAGCGCGTTCGCGGCGGTTTCGCCCAACTCCTTGGTCAATGCTTTGTGGCGCGCCGTATTCATCCCGATATTCAGGATTGATCCGGGTCCACCCCAATCGGGGTCAAGCGAGCTGGGCCGCACCGAAACCAGACCTCCGTCACCGAAAAACTCCATCATCGCATCGGTGTTTGCCGGATCGCCTGCTGCAACCGCGTGCACTGCATCAAACGACAGGGCAAGGGTTTTGGGCACCGGCATATCCAGCCGGACCAGCCGTTGCAGGCATTTCGCCCGCCCGCCATGGGTGTCACCCGCGATCGGTGCGGTTTGGGTAATTTCGGTGAACCCTGGGATGTTGGTTTGCTTTTGCACGGTGCTGCCTTTCCTCGCTATGGGCAGCATAGCGGTTGTGAGGGGCGTGGCAAAAAGATTCTATGCCTCCGGCGGGGATATTTTCACCATTTGGAAGGGGCGCGTTAACCTTCGATTAAGGATAGGTCAGCAACCGAGGTACAGGTTTTGCGGATTTGGGACAGCAGGTTTAGCCGGTTGCGTCGCACGGTGGTGTTGTCGGTGTTGACCTGGACCTTGTCGAAAAAGGCATCTATGGGTGCGCGCAGGGTGGCCATTGCGGACATCGCGGCGGCGAAATCCTCGGCTTCAAGGGCGGGGGCGATGGTGGCCTCTGCCTGCTCAAGCGCCTTGAATAGCGCTCGCTCCTCGTCGGTTTCTGCAAACTTGACGTCTGCGCCAAAGGAATATTCCACCCCGTCTTTCTTTTCTTCTGCCGTCAGGATGTTGGAGGCGCGTTTCACCCCTTGCAACAGGTTCTCGCCATCATCGGTTTTCAGAAAGGCTTGCAGGGCATCGGCGCGTTTGACCAGCAGGGTCAGGTCGTCGTTACCGGGCATGGCGCGGCAGGCGTCGATCACATCATGGGTAATGCCACGATCCTTCAAGTAGACCTTGAGGCGGTCGTGGAAGAAGGCCAGCAGATTGGCGGACATGTCGGGCAGCTCGTCCTTCAAGGTTTGAACATCCTCGGGCGCTTCGCCATCAAATTTATCCAGAACCGAGCGGATAGCGGCGCCAAACACCCCGTGGTCGGCGATTTCATCCAGCGTGTCCAACAGCAATTCATGCCCGCCCGCCTGAATTTTGTGGCGCAACAACTGGGCGTCGACAAAGCGGTCCAAACGCAGCCACACATCATTTTCCAGCACCAGACGGATCACCCCAAGGGCAGCACGGCGCAGGGCGAACGGGTCTTTTGACCCGGTGGGTTTTTCGTCAATCGACCAGAACCCTGTCAGGGTATCAATTTTGTCAGCCAATGCCACGGCGATTGATACGGGTTCTTTTGGCACATTATCCGAGGGACCAAGCGGCGCGTAATGTTGCTCGCAGGCGTTGGCGACCTCTTGGGGCATCTTGGCGGCTTGGGCGTAATAGCGCCCCATCAGACCTTGTAATTCAGGGAATTCATAGACCATTTCGCTGGACAGATCGGCCTTGGCGGTTTCGGCGGCCTGCACAGCCAGTTTCGGGCTGGCCCCAACCATTGGCGCAATCTCGCGCGCCAGATCGGCGATGCGTTTAATGCGATCAGCTTGCGAGCCCAGCTTGTTATGAAAGGTAACGTTGTCCAGTTTAGCTGCCATATCGGTCATCGGCACCCGAAGGTCGTTCTCCCAAAAGAATTTGGCGTCCGACAGCCGCGCAAACAGCACCTTTTGATTGCCCGCAAGGATGGTTTTGCCAGCGTCAATGGTTTCGCGGTTGGCCACGGTGATGAATTTTTCAATGCGGTTGGATTTGGGGTTTTTCACACTGAAAAACTTCTGATGCTCGCGCATCGAGGTTTGCAGCACTTCGGCGGGCAATTCCATGAAATCCTCGGCGATATCGCCCATCAACACCACTGGCCATTCCACCAATCCGGCGACTTCTTCCAGCAGCGCACGGTCCTCGACCACTTCCAGCCCTTGGGCAAAGGCTTGATTGGTGGCGTCGGCCCAGATGTGATCGGCACGTTCTCCGGCGCTCAAAATCACATGCGCCTTGGTCAGTTTGGCGGCGTAATCATCGAACGACGCGACGTTGAAACGCTCACTTCCATTTACGCCCCTCGCTGCCATAAACCGGTGGCCTTCGGTTTTGTCGCCCGATTTGATCCCGTCAATGTCCAGCGGCACGACGGTGGCGCCGGTTTCATCAGACAGAATACACAGGATCGAATGCAGCGGGCGCACCCAGCGCAATGTGCCTGCCCCCCAGCGCATCGATTTGGGCCACGGGAAATTGCGGATGGTTTTTCCCAGCACTTGCGCAATGATATCGGCAGCAGGACGGCCCGGTTTTTCGATCAACGCGAAATAAACCTGCCCCTTTTTCTCGTCGCGCACTTCCAGATCGTCGCGCGACACTCCTG
The DNA here is from genome assembly GCA_964473185.1 of uncultured Marinosulfonomonas sp. GTDB lineage: Bacteria > Pseudomonadota > Alphaproteobacteria > Rhodobacterales > Rhodobacteraceae > Profundibacter. The sequence continues at coordinate 25,481 of CAYYOF010000042.1, forward strand.
CCCCGCGCAAGAACCCCTCAATCGCTTTGTCCGGCGCATCCACGCGCGGGCCTTTGCGCTCCTCGCGGATGGTGGGCGAGTTAGCCAACACCCCGTCCACCGACAACGTCAAACGACGCGGGGTCGAAAACGCACCAGCCGACGCATAGGTCAGTCCCGCCTCGACCAAGCCGTACGTCACTAGACGTTTCAGATCAGCCGCTGCACGGGTCTGCATACGGGCCGGAATTTCTTCGCTAAACAGTTCGATCAACAGGTCAGGCATGATTTATTCCGCAAATTTTTCGTTAAGTTGGTGCCAGATATAGGCGCGCCCGTCAGGGTAGATCGCCACCACACGGTCAACACCGTTTGTGATGTCGGCTTGGGACAGGAACGGCAGGGCGTCGCCATTTTCCAGATCAGCGCCAATCACCTTGGCATCAAAGCAGGAAAACCATTTCGGACCGATCAGGGGCACGGCTTTGTCATAAGACACATAGGTTTCCGTCAGCAGGGAGTGCGACATCGGGGTGGTGAAACAGCCTCGGAACCGGATCGGCGAGGATTCTGAATCGATCCCTTCAAACCCGTCCGCGATGATCTCCTCGGGTTCGCCCGATACGATCGAGGTCAGCTGGATCGTGGTTTTCCCCGCCTCTACCTCGTCGTAATATGCATAGACCTGAAGGTAATAAAGGGTCGCGCCCGCGATCAATGCAAAAACCAAAATACCAACTCCTACCAGTTTGCCGCCATTCATTGCTTCCATCCTCCTGCTTCGGTTTCAACAAAGGCATCGGCGCATTTTTTGGTCAGGGCACGGACGCGGCCAATGTAGGCTTGGCGTTCTGTCACCGAAATGACGCCACGCGCGTCCAGCAGATTGAACAGATGGCTGGCCTTGATCGCCTGATCATAGGCCGGATGCACCATCACAATGCGCTTGCCGGTTTTCGGGTCCTCGTAGGGGTGGTCAAGAATGTCGGCGCAGGCGGTCTCGGCCTCCTCGAACTGTTTCAGCAACACGTCCGTATTGGCGACGTCAAAATTCCAGCGTGAGTATTCCTGCTCGGTTTGTTTGAACACATCGCCGTATTTCAGCGGGATGGTCGCGTCTGGATCGTTATAAGGCATGTCCATCACATGATCGACGCCCAGCACATACATCGCCAGCCGCTCCAGCCCGTAAGTCAGCTCGCCTGAAACCGGATGGCAATCCTGCCCGCCGACTTGCTGAAAATAGGTGAACTGGCTGACTTCCATGCCATCGCACCAGACTTCCCAACCCAAACCCCAAGCGCCCAGCGTCGGCGATTCCCAGTCATCCTCGACGAACCGGATATCGTGCAGGTCCATGTCGATACCTATGGCCTGAAGGCTGCCCAGATACAGCGCCTGAAGGTCCGGCGGCGAAGGTTTGATCAGGACTTGAAACTGGTAGTAATGCTGCAACCGGTTCGGGTTCTCGCCATAGCGCCCGTCGGTGGGGCGGCGCGAGGGTTGCACATAGGCGGCGGCCCACGGTTTGTTGCCCAGAGATCGCAGAGTGGTGGCGGGGTGGAACGTGCCCGCCCCGACCTCCATATCGTAGGGTTGCAGAATGGCACAGCCATTGGCCGCCCAATAGGCCTGAAG
>CAYYOF010000043.1:0-25744 GCA_964473185.1 uncultured Marinosulfonomonas sp.
ATCTATATGTCGGCAGCAATCATTAATTCACGGTGAATCTCAACAAGCCCTAGCTAAATGCAGCGTAGCAGAAGCGCCCTCCATGGGGAGGTCGGGCGCTGCCATTTTTGCAAAATGACGGGCCTGCTTTGTGGTGGTTGTGTTTTTTACAAGCAACACCTGCCTGCACTGAAACAGGGCTAAATATTATTTAACACTATATTGACTTATGCCGCAATAATTATTATTGTTACGATAGTGGATATCGTAATGGAGGTTGTTGTGATTTCAGGCATAGATGGCGGCATTTGCATTCTTGAATCTACAGCTAGATTGAGGGTGGAAAAAAAGATGATTAGTACGGCTAGGATTGTAGGTGAAAAGGGTAACTATGTAGTTGAATTTCACGGCTTATGCGCCGAGTGGAATGGTCAAAATTTGACTTTATGTAGCTCAAGAAACCCCTATGAACCAAGGGTTTTCAAAAGTTTAGACGGAGCCGTATCTCAATTATTCCGAATAGGATTAACAAAGCCATCAATAATAGTTGAAAGAAGCTGATGTTCTCGTTCAAATCGTAGCCATCACTAGACACGCTTATTGGCTGTGTTGCCTTTGTCTTGTCCGTTTGCAACACCAAAACAAGCTGTGTAGCCAATCCAAAAAATGAAACATAACAAAACCAAAATCAGACTGAAAGATGCACATTATGTTTAAAAAGTTTAAGCCAACGCGCCCATCCAGTATAATTACCGACCTAGAGTTTCCCGCTGAAGTCCTTCTTATTATGCGATCTGGCAAAATTCTCATGACATCCGATAGTTTGGCGGATAAAGGGAAAAATCATCTGGATGGGGCAGTGTTTGAGATAATGGTGAAGATGCGAGAAGGCGCACCATTCTTCGTGTATTACAAATGTGATGAATACTATCTGTTAGTCCAGCAACAGGCTTCTATTCTTGACGCCTTTAAAGGCCCAGAATGGCGAACCGCGGTATCTGAAAAAATCGTAGCTTTCTTGGCTAAATACATTTCTTATAGTTTAAAAGAAAACATTGGGCCGTTGATGGTCTCGTACCACCACAACGCCAAACACACCAATGTTATAGCCTATATTGAAAAGCTCGGTGAGTGGTATCCCATAAGGCACAATGACAACGAGTCCGAAGATATAACTGAGTTAAGAGTTTCTGATGTAAATACTGGGATCGCAGATGTGTCGAAATTTATTGCTATTTCCGATCTATCACCAAATTGCTAAGAAGTAGGGGGCTGTTTAGGCGGGGGCTCTCCCCTACCTGAACAACAAAACCGGCACATGGCAGCTTTGCACCATCGCCGTGGTGGTCGAGCCGATGATCAGGTTGCGGATGCGGGAATGCCCGTAGGCACCCATCACCAGCACGTCGATGTCCTCGTCATTCGAGGTGTCGCAGATCACCTGTTCGGCTTGCCCCTGCGCAATCTCGACCTCCACCTCGTAGCCCGCCTCGCGTAGCAGCGCCGCGGCACCCTCAAGGGCGCGTTTGGTCTCGGGCTTATCGCCCACGGTCAGCAGTTTACATTTCAATCCGGCAAAGACTTTGCTCTGCTTGATATGCTCCACCGCTTTGATTGCTGATTTGCCGCCGTCAAAGGCAATCATGAACTGTTTAACAGGCTGGAATTCCCGCGACGCTACCAAAATCGGTTTCTTGCACGAACGCACAACCCGTTCCAGATTGCTGCCCAGATGTTGCTTGGCAAAATCAGCCGCCTCGCCGCGTTTGCCGATGATCACCAGATCGGCGTCGACCTCGGCGGCGCTCAATTCCTCGACCAGATCGCCGTTGCGCAGGCGGGTGGTGACATCGGTCACCCCGGCATCAATCAGGCGGCTTTCCGCGTCTTCCAGAATGGCACGCCCACGCTTTTGGGCAAGGCGTGCGCTTTGGGCGTCCAGTTCGGCCAGCTCGTCCATCAATTTGGAGCGTGCGCCAAGGCCGATGTTGCCCGACAGGTCGGATTGTGCGGCCTCGTTACGGCCCAGAATATGGATCACCTCGACAGAAGATCCCTTGCGCGTGGCCACCCAAGCGGCGTGGTCACAGACGCTTTGGGAATAGATCGACCCGTCGACCAGTGCGATAATTTTCGACATATTCAGTGCCCCATCAATCGTTCAATTGCATCAGGTTTATCATGGATTGCCAACTTATCCACGATGGTTTCGCTGGCTTCATTCATCCCGATAATCTCGACTTCGGCCCCTTCGCGGCGGAATTTAACCACCACCATGTCGAGCGCTGCGATGGATGAAATATCCCAGATATGGGCGTGGGTGACGTCGATCACCACGCGCTCCAGCACCTCGTGGAAATCAAAGGCGGCGGTGAAATCAGGGGATGAGGCAAAGAACAACTGCCCCTCGACCGTATAGGTGCGGGCGCGTCCGTCTTTTGACAATTTGGACGTGACACGGAACACCTGCGCGATTTTTCCAGCAAAGAAGATGCCCGACAGCAGGACCCCCGTCAGCACACCGTAAGCAAGGTTATGGGTCATCACTGTGACGGCCACGGTCGACAGCATCACGATAGAGGACGAACGTGGATGATCGCGGATATCTTTGATCGAGGACCAGCTGAACGTGCCGATCGACACCATGATCATGATCGCCACTAGGGCCGGCATCGGGATTTGTTTGACCCAATCGCCCAGCACCACGATCAGGAACAGCAGGAACACGCCGGCGGCAAAGGTCGACAGACGTCCGCGCCCGCCGGATTTTACGTTAATCATCGACTGGCCGATCATCGCACAGCCCGCCATGCCGCCGATAAAACCGGTGCAGGTGTTGGCGATACCTTGGCCGACACATTCGCGGTTTTTGTCGGATTCCGTGTCGGTCAGGTCATCGACGATGGTGGCTGTCATCAGGCTCTCGAGCAGGCCAACGGCGGCCACGCCTGCCGACACCGGAAAGATGATTTTCAGGGTTTCAAGGTTCAGCGGAATGTCGGGCAGTAGGAAAATCGGCAGGGTATCGGGCAAATCGCCCATGTCCTGCACCGCGCGCACGTCCAGCCCGAAATACATCGTCAGACCGGTCAGCACCACGATGGTGACCAGCGGCGAGGGGATCGCCGTGGTGATATAGGGGAACAGGTAGATGATCGCCAAGCCGCCCGCGACCATCACATAGGTCAGGGTAGTGACGCCGGTCAGTTCGGGCAATTGCGCCATGAAGATCAGGATCGCCAATGCGTTGACAAAACCGGTGATCACCGAGCGTGAGACAAAGCGCATGGCGTTGCCCAGCTTTAACAGTCCCGCGCCGATTTGCAGCAAGCCCGCCAGCACCGTGGCCGCCAGCAGGTATTCCAACCCGTGCACCTTGACCAAGGTCACCATCAACACAGCAGTCGCCGCTGTCGCCGCCGAGATCATCCCAGGGCGTCCGCCAACAATCGCGGTGATCACCGCAATCGAGAATGACGCATACAGGCCCACCTTGGGGTCAACCCCTGCGATGATCGAAAAGGCAATCGCCTCGGGGATCAGCGCCAGCGCCACCACAAGGCCCGCCAACAAATCATTGCGGATGTTACCGAGCCAGTCTTGGCGCAGGCTCGTTATCAGGTCAGTATTCAATGGGTGTCTCCAGCATCTGGGGTAGACGCTGGCTTTACCCGCCTAGGCACCCGCTGGCAAGGGCAGCGGATTAGTCGGTAGTGTCTCAGTTTGAAATTTGAAGTTTATCCAGCCCGTGACTATGTTATGCTTAGCGCAAAGCATAGGAGGTTCAGCATGACAGTTTTAGAAGATGTGAGCGACTTGATAAAACACATAGCGCCAGCCACAATCTGCGACGATTGTGTCGCAGACAGACTGGGGCTATCGGTTAGGCAACACGCAAATCATAAAACTCGCAAATTATCTGTCATGAGAGGCTTTGATCGCCGCAAAGACGTATGTTCGGTGTGTGGCGCGAGTAAACTGGTGATTAGTTATGCCTAAAGGACGAGAAGCGCCCCGCTGATGCGATTGGACTTGCCGTGATAATAGGCAAGATCGCCACAGGTGAAGAAACTGACCCACTACCAGATATTTCAAACTGAGACACTACCGATTAGTCGGTTCTGTCCTGACTGAACAAATAGATCGATACTCCGATCAAAATGGCCACCCCAAAGAACAGGAACAGCGCCTGATAGGCCTGCGCCGCATCTGTCGCGCCAACCAGCGCCGCCCCATGCACCCGTCCGCTAAACGACTGCATGATGCCCGCACCGCCAATGCCAAACAGGTTCAGCAACGTCACCCCGCGCCCCGTCAGATGCGGTGGAAAAAAGCTGCGGGCGTGCGCAATCAACACTGCAAAGCTGGAGCCGAAAAGGCCGATGGCAGCCATCAAGGCGATAGACATCCATATGCTATGAGACGGATAAAACAGCAGGGTAAACATCGCCCCTGCCCCCGCCAGATTGCCAATAACCACAATCCATTTTCGCGTGCCAAACACACGGTCCAGCGGGCCATAGGCAAAGTTTCCGACCACCATCGCAAGGCTCATCACCAGCGCGGCCCGCCCGATGGCACCCGCATCGGCACCGTAAACATCGCCCAGATAGGGGCCAATCCATAGGCCCCGTATCCCCGCCACCGCAGCATAATTCACAAACATCATCGGAAAGATCAGCCATAGCCCCGGTATTTTCAGCAAATCCAGAACCGAGCCTTTGTTGCCATCCTCATCGACCACCGCTTCGGGGTCTTTAATGAATACAAACATCGCAACCGACACCAATAGCGTAAGGCCTGCCAACACAAACAAGGTTTCGCGCCACCCGTAGGCCTGACTGGCCCATGTCAACGGCAGGGAGCTGGCGATGTTGCCCAATATCCCCACCGCCAGAATGGAACTGGCAAGGGTGGCAAAAACGGCGGGCGAAAAGCTGCGGGCAAAGATGAAATAGGAGGCCATCAGCACCGGCGAACATCCAATGCCGATCAGCGCCATAGCAATGTTGATATGCAGCGGCGTTTGCGCCAGCGCGAACACCACCGCACCGCCTGCCCCGCCAAATGCCAGCAACACTGACGCCGTGCGGCGCGGGCCGATTTTATCCAACGCCCATCCCACGGGTAATTGCATCACGGCAAACGCTAAAAACCACAAGCCTGATGCCAGAGACAAATCATCCGGCTGCGCACCAACATCGGTTTTCAGAACAGGTGTCAGGACCGCCAGAAAGGCGCGGTAAAACTGGCTCAGCATATAGCCGAGCACAAGAAAGAAAATTCCAAACCTCATATCAGCTGTCGTCTTGGTCGCGCAGCGCAGGTAACCCAACACCTGTCGCGTCAAACCCGCCATCAGCGGCGATAACCTGTCCGGTGACAAAGCTGGCTTTTTCCGAACACAGGAACACAATGACTTGCGCGATTTCATCTTCGGTGCCGTAACGGTTTAGCGGGATCGCATCGTAATAAGCTGCGCGAATTTCAGGCGCGTGCACCGCCAGCGCCAGTTTGGTTGCCACGGGACCGGGGGCAACGCAGTTGGCGCGGATGCCCTGTTCGCCCAATTCGGCCGCCTGCTGTTTGGTCAACTGGATCACCGCCGCTTTTGAGGTGCCATAGGCGACCCGCAACGTGCTGGCCCTAAGACCCGAGATCGAGGCGATATTCACAATCGCGCCGCCGTGTTTGGCCATTATCGGAATGGCCGCTTGTGAACATAAAAACACGCCGTCCAGATTGGTTTCCATCACCGTTCGCCACGTCTGGAAATCGGTTTGACCAATCGGTTCAAACGCGGCAACGCCTGCGTTATTCACCAGCGCATCAACGCGGCCCATTTCATCCGAAACCCGCGCCATCATTGCAGCCACTTCATCGGGTTGCGACACATCACAAATGATCGGCAACACGTTTTTCAACCCGCCCGCCACTTTCATCAATTCATCGGCGTCGCGGTCGATCATCGCCACCTGACGCCCTTCGTCCAGAAACAGGCGGGTGGTGGCCAATCCGATGCCGCGGGCGGCCCCTGTGATGATGGCGGTTTTATTGCTCATGCGGATTGGGCCTCGTCCGGTTTATAGCCGAATGACGAATCCAGCAGGTGTTTGGTGTAGGGGTGTGTAGGTTTCATCGCCCGCATGTCTTTGACGGTCAGAATCTCGACAATTTCACCGTTTTGCATCACCGCAGTTGCGTCGCACATATGCGCGACCACAGCCAGATTATGCGACACCATCAGGTAAGTCAGCTTGTGTTCCTCGCGTAGGTCGGCCAGCAGGTTCAGCACTTCGGCCTGCACGGATACGTCCAGCGCCGAGGTCGGTTCGTCCAGCAACAGCACTGTCGGTTCGGGTGCTAACGCGCGGGCAATCGCAACCCGTTGGCGTTGCCCCCCCGACAGTTGATGCGGATAGCGAAACCGGAAGGTCGGGCCAAGGCCCACATCATCCAGCAGTTTCATGATACGGTTGTCGATATCTTTAAAGCCGTGCAGCGACAGGGTTTCGCCCAACACCTGATCCACAGAATGGCGCGGGTGCAGGGACGCGTAGGGGTCTTGGAACACCATCTGCACGTCTTTGTAGAATGCTTTGGGCCGCTTTTTGCCCAACTCCAGATCACCGACCGACATTTTGCCAGACCACGTTGGAATCAGCCCGACCAACGCCCTCAGGATGGTGGATTTTCCCGATCCGCTCTCGCCAACCAGCCCGAAACTGGCGCCGCTTGGAACATCAATCGTCGCGCCCTTAACGGCATCCACCCGCTCGTCACGTTCGCCAAACCAGACATTCAGGTTTTCAATATGTATCCGGCTCATATCCGACCACTCACGCTGGGGGTTTCGCGCCATGCGTCGTCCCGTTTCAATACCTCGAGTCGCGCCTTGGGATCATCAATGCGCGGCAGTGACCCAAGCAATCCGCGAGTGTAGGGGTGTTTGGCATCGTGCAGGTTTTTGGCGTCCAGCACCTCGACCACACGGCCCGCATACATGATCAGCACGCGGTCGCAAAAGGTCGACACAAGGTTCAGATCGTGACTGATGAAAATCAGCCCCATGCCGCGCTCGCGCACCAGCCGATCAATGATCGACAGCACTTGGGTTTGCACCGAGACATCCAGCGCCGAGGTTGGTTCATCCGCGATCAGGATTTTGGGTTCCGTTACCAGCATCATCGCGATCATGATGCGCTGACCCATGCCACCGGACATTTCGTGCGGGTAGGATTTCATCACCCGTTCAGGGTCGCGGATCGACACAGCCTCGAGCATTTCAATCGCCTTGGCACGGGCGGCTTTTTTGCTGGCACCCGTATGAAAGCGGTAGATTTCCATGATCTGGGCGGCGATGGTCATCACAGGGTTTAGCGAAAATTTCGGGTCTTGCATGACCATCGAAATCTCTTGGCCGCGCACCCCCTGCATCTGCTTTTCCGTCATGGTCATCAGATCACGACCATGCAGTTCCATCTTGTCCGCCTCGACCCGTCCGGGCTTGCGGATCAACCGCAAAATGGCGCGCCCCGTCAGGGATTTGCCAGAGCCGCTTTCGCCGACAATCCCGAGGCGTTCTTGGCCCAGCGTGAACGACACGCCGCGCACCGCTTCAAATTCACCTTGGCGGGTCGGGAAAGTAACGCGCAGGTTTTCAACATCCAGAAGGTTGGTCATGAGTGGCCTCCTTCTTTGGGGTCCAGCACATCGCGCAGGCCATCGCCCAGCAGGTTGAACCCAAGGGATACGGTGAAAATCGCAAGGCCTGGAATGGTGGCAACCCACCAGTGATCCAGAATAAACCGGCGACCCTCAGAAATCATCGCGCCCCATTCTGGCGAGGGCGGTTGCGCGCCAAGGCCAAGGAAACCAAGACCGGCAGCGGCCAGAATAACCCCAGCCATATCCAGCGTCACCCGCACGATTAGGGAAGAGATGCACAGCGGCCAGATGTGTTTGGTGATGATCCGCATTGCACCAGCGCCTTGCAGTTTGACAGCCGCGATATAGTCGGAATTGCGAATGGTCAGGGTCTCGGCGCGGGCAATCCGCGCATAGGGGGGCCATGCGGTCAGCGAGATCGCCAGTACCGCATTTTCAATGCCAGCCCCAAGGGCGGCCACAAAAGCCAGCGCCAGAACCAAGCGTGGGAAGGCGAGGAAAATATCGGTGATCCGCATCAGGATCGCATCGACAATGCCGCCAGTATAGCCCGCGACCGTGCCGACCAGCAGGCCAACGATCGGTGCAATCAGCGCCACCATCGCCACGATATAAAGCGTGATCCGCGAGCCGTAAATCACCCGGCTGAGCAGGTCACGCCCTAAGCTGTCGGTACCAAGGATATGGCCCTCGGCCCCCATTGGTTGCAAGCGTCCGGCCAGATTTTGTACGAACGGATCATGCGGCGCCAGCAGCGACGCAAAGATTGCCATGACCACCAGACCCACCAGAATGCCGAGGCCGACCATTGCCATCGTGTTGCCCTTCAGGGTCAGCCAGCCGGTATAGAGCGCGGCATAGCGCGCGTGGCGGCGCGAGGTGGGCGTGTCGGTCAGCAGCCATTCACGCAGGGTTTGTTTTTGCATATTGGTGTCCATCATTTCGCCCTCGGATCAAAGACGCGGTACAAAAGGTCCGAGAAAATATTCAGCAGCACAAAGATCAGGCCAACCACAATGGTACCGCCCAAAACGGCGTTCATATCCGCCGACAGCAGCGCCGTGGTGATGTAGGAGCCGATGCCGGGCCACGAGAAGATGATCTCGGTCAGCACCGAGCCTTCCAGCAGGTTGGCGTAACTGAGCGCGATCACCGTGACCAGCTGCACGAGGATATTTTTAAAGGCATGGCCCCAGATCACCGTGCGTTCCGGCAGCCCTTTGACCCGCGCGGTGGTGATATATTCGGCGCTCATTTGTTCCAGCATAAAAGACCGTGTCATCCGGCTGATGTAGGCCAGTGAATAATAACCAAGGATGGTGGCGGGCAGGATGATATGGCTCATCGCGTTCCAGAACACATCCCAGTTGCCGTCAATGATTGAATCCAGCAGGATCATACCAGTGACAGATGGCACAATATCAGCATAGAAAATATCAACCCGGCCCGGTCCACCGACCCAGCCAAGGATGCCGTAAAACACCAGCAGACCCATCAGGCCCAGCCAGAAGATCGGCATCGAATACCCGACCAGCGCCACAACGCGGGCGATCTGATCGAACCATGATCCTTTGTTAACGGCGGCCAGCACGCCCAGCGGCACGCCCAAGGTGACACCCATAATGGTGCCCAATGTGGCCAGTTCCAGCGTGGCGGGGAAAACGCGAATGAGGTCTTGGGCAACGGGGCGGGCGGTGAGCAACGAGGTGCCAAAGTCACCGTGCAACACGTCCCAGATGTAGATGAAAAACTGGACAATTATCGGCTTGTCCAAGCCCAATGCCGCATAGGCATCGTCGTAGGTGGATTTGCTCGCCTGCTCGCCAACGATTGAAAGCACCGGATCAATCGGCATAACGCGGCCGATGATAAAGGTGATAAATGCCAGACCCAGCATCGTGATGATGATCGAGCCAATGGTTTTAAACGTCAGGATCAATGCGGGCGAGGACAGGGGCGAGAACCGGGGCGACTGGCGCCGCCCCCGTCCGTTATTATCGACAATCGCCATTTACTTGGTGACTTTCCAGTAAGACACAGCAGTGATCGCGCCGCCCAAGTTCAGGTTGGCAACACTATCCGCACGACCTGTTTGCTCGATCTTCTGATACAGAACAGCAAACGGCGAGATTTCGCGGAATTCGGCCTGAATGTCGGCATACATTTTCGCACGAACATCACGATCGCCTTCTTCAACGGCAGCCGAAACTTTGGCAGTCAACCCGCCAGTGTCCCAAGCATTACGCCATGCCAGCAGACCTGTTGCTTTGGCCTCGTCAGTGTTGACGGGGTTATAGGCAAATGTGCCAGCGTTAGTGTGTGGATCAGGATAATCCGGACCCCAAGCACCCATATACATATCCAGCTCACGTGCACGGTAACGGCCAAGGATCTGTTTGGCGGTGCCCACGGTGATGGTCAGCGTGATACCAGCTTGCGCAAATGTATTTTGCAGCGATTGTGCGATCTCGATGCGTTCTTGTGCTTCGCGCACACCCACTTCGATTTCCAGACCTTCAACACCGGCAGCGGCCAGCAGTTCTTTGGCTTTCTCGATGTTCAGGGTGAACGGATTTTCATCCACCGCACCCAGATAGGTGGCAGGCAAGAAGTTCTGGTGAATCACATACTGACCTTTAAGAAAGCTGTTTTGCATGCCTTCATAATCAACCAGATATTTGATCGCCTGACGCACTTCGGGCTTGGACAGCTCAGGGTGTTTCTGGTTCAGCGAGATATACATCAGACGCCCGCGCAACGCGCTGTCAATAGCAACGCCATCGGCACCGGCAAGGCCAGCAACATCATCAGGGTTCAGGTTGCGGGCTACATCAATATCACCGCGCTCCAGCATCAGACGCTGGGTTGAACTTTCCTGAACATGGCGGACCACAACGCGCTCCATTGCAGGCGCACCCAGATAGAAATCAGGGTTGGATTGCAGGGTCACTGATTCATTTGGCTTCCAGCTGACCAGCGAATAGGCACCGGAACCGGCTGTGTTGGTTTTCAGCCATGTGTTGCCCATGTCACCATCGGCCTCGTTGGCCATTGCGGTTTCTTTGTCAACGATACCGCCAATGGTGGAGGTCAGACAGTTCAACACGAACGACGTCGCATAACGCTTGTCGGTGGTGATGGAAACGGTGTTGCCTTCGGCCTTGATCATTTCCATGGCGTTTTCAGCGGTAAAGCCAAACTGCGTCAGGATGAACGATGGCGTTTTGTTCAGGATCACCGCGCGTTGCAGCGACCATGCGGCGTCTTCGGCGCGCACAGGGTTACCCGAATGGAATTTGACACCTTCGCGCATGGTGAATGTGATGGTCATACCATCGTCCGACACTGTCCAGCTTTCGGCCAGATCAGGGCCATAGCCCGCGTCCAGATTTAGCGGGTCAAAGTTGACCAGCTTGCCGTACACATTGCGGCTAACGTCCGAGCCTGCAAATTCAAATGACTCAGCCGGATCAAGCGTTGTGATATCGTCAATCCGGTTGGCGATCACCAGCATGTTGGCAGGCGTTTCCGCCATAACAGGCAGTGCGACCATTGATGCCGCAAAGCCCATGACCACAGTGGCCATAATGTTTCTAATTGGTTTCATTGTTTAGTCCTCTCTGATTGATTATTTTTACTCTTGCAGTTTTGCCTGCGTTTGCCTCAGTTTTTATCCCATGTTTTTTCCAGAACCCGCAGCCAGTTTTCATGGCACAGCTTCTTCATCAGGGCTTCATTATATCCATGTGCTTTCATCGCGTCGCGTAAATTATTCAATCCGGCGACATCGGCAATCGCCTCGGGCACCCAAGCGCCGTCAAAATCCGATCCCAGCCCGACGCGATCCTCGCCCAGTTTGTCGATCAGATAATCCAGATGCCGCAGCATGATGTCGAACGGCACATCCGTATCCATTTGCCCATCTGGCCGCAGAAACGCGCAGGCATAGTTCAGCCCGACCATACCGTCACTATCGGCAATCGCATCCAGTTGCTTGTCGGTCAGATTGCGGGCGTGATTGCAAATCTCGTAAACATTGGAATGGGTGGCGACCAGCGGTGCGTCGGAATGTTTGGCAACGTCCCAGAACCCTGCCTCGTTCAGATGCGAAAGATCCAGCATGATGCCCAGTTCATTGCAGCGTTTGACCAGCCGGATACCGGCCTCGGTCAGCCCATCGCCAATATCCCCGTCTGATGGGAACCTGAACGGCACCCCGTGACCAAAGATCGTTGGCCTGCTCCAGACCGGGCCCAGTGACCGCAATCCGGCGGCATAGAGAACATCCAGCACATGCAGGTCCGCATCTATCGCTTCGGCCCCTTCCATATGCAAGATGGCGGCCATTTTGCCTGATGCGAAACAGGCGCGCAGGTCATCAGCGGTGTGGCAGATTTTCAGCGCACCCAGTTCCTGCAAGCGCAGCAGAATGGCGATTTCTTCCATGATAACAGGCAGCGCAGTTTCCTGCGATACGGGTGCTGGCAGTGGTAGGTCATACTGCGGCTGGCACATTTCATCGTATTTGTCTTTGATATTGCCAATATCCAGCCCTTCGTCATCCGCAGGCGAGCGCACATAAAGCGCGAAGAACCCGCCACCAAATCCGCCAATATTTGCGCGCGGAATGTCGATGTGCCCGTCCCGCCCCAGAATGAAGCTGGGCGCAGCATCGACACCCCCGTTGATCAACAACTTGAGCAGGACATCGTTATGTCCGTCAAATATCATCGGCTCATTTAATGACAGCAAAGAATCCCCCCAATGGATACAGCACCTTAGCAAGCAAGTTTGTATTAGCCATAGGTATAGCAATGAGTTATTCTCATAGATCAATGATATAAAGTGGTGATTCAATGCGAAAATCCTGGCATTCCCTACCTGAATACCAAGCCCTGCGCGCAATGATGGAGGGCAATACGACGGCTTCGGCAGCGCGGCGGTTGGGACTGTCACAGTCTGCTGTGTCTCGGTCCCTGACCAATCTGGAATCGCGCATTGGCACTACTTTGTTTGAGCGGGAGTCCGGCCGGCTGAAGCCAACAAGTGCCGCCGTGCGTTTGAACACGCGGTTGGATGCGTTGTTTTATGCGCTGGATAATATTGACGGGCCCTCGGAAACGCCGCGAGAAAACCTGCGCCTGATTGCACCACCGACGTTTGCCAACCATTTTATCGTCAGCCATATGGCGAGTTTCCTGAAATCCCGCCCCGATACATTTTTGAATCTGGAAATTGGCACTTCGGTGGATGTGATCGCGGGGGTTCAGGCCGATAAATACGATCTGGGTATTATCGGGGTCGAACCAACCAGCGCCGGTGCCAAACTGATCCCGTTTCGCAAGGCAGCAGCGGCCTGCGCAATGCCTGCGGGTCATCCGCTGGCGGCGCTGGATGTGATCCGGCCCGAGGATTTGCACGGTGAAAACCTGATCGGGTTCAACTACCGCCATGCGCGGCGTGCGCAACTGGACAAACTGTTGCTCGAGGCCAGATCCGAGCCAAAAGTGGTGTCCGAAGTGTCTAGTTCAACAGCGGCGATTGAACTGGTGCGGCTCGAGGTCGGGCTGGCGGTGGTAAACCCGTTCCCGTCCACCCAAAGTGAAAGGGATGATGTGGTATTCCGGCCCTTTGCATCGGCAATTTCCTACCAGACATATTTTGTCGCGCCTGACCATCGCCCGCTGTCCCAAACCGCCCGTCATTTTCTGCGCCATGTGCGCCTGCACACGCCCAAGGACAGGTTTTCAGAGGCGGTTTAGCGGCCCAGCCGGTCCATCATCGAGTGCCAGCGCAGCACGGCAGGCAGAAACCACGGCTTGCCGCGATAAAACGGGCGGGTTGGAAAGTTCAGCCCGTCAATTTCGGCTTTTCCGTCCGTTTGACCCAACATTTTCTGCGCCACTTTGTGCCCGTAAAAACTGGCGCGGCCAACGCCCGATCCGCAATATCCCATCACATAATATAGCCCGTCATGGCAGCCCAGATGCGGGGCGTGATCGAAAGGGTAGGCAACGGTGCCCGACCATGCGTGGGTGATTTTGGTATCGCCAAGTTGCGGGAACACACGCGTCATCAGACGTTTCAGATCGGGAACATAGTTTTGTGGCTTGTCGCCAAGATCAAAAGCGCGGCCACCGAAAACCACACGGGTGCCATCGGGCGAGGGGCGGTAATAAGGCACAAGCCGCGAGGTATCGACTACGGGGCGGCCTGTCGGAAAGAGGTTGTTCATCACATCGGGCGTTAGCGGTTCTGTAGTGATGATCGCCGAACGGATCGGCATGATCCGGTGGTGGAAGAACGGCAGTTCAGGGCCGGAATAGCCATTGGTGGCAATCAGCACTTCGCGGGCGCTGATGGTCTTGCCTGCGATCTGCACGGTGAAGCCATCGCCATCGCGCATCACCCCCGTAACGCGGGCAGGTGCAAAGATTTTGGCACCGGCCTCATGCACCCTGTGGGCCAAGCCCAGCACGTATTTCGCCGGATGCAGTAGCCCGTCATCAAGGTAAACCAACCCGCCATGATAGTGGTCACTACCGATCTGGCTGTGTTGTTCTGATTTCGGGATCAACTCGAACCGCAGGCCGATGGATTTATCCAGCTCCTCGGATGCGCGGGCGATGGTCTCGTAATCGGCGGGGCGGCTGGCCCCTTTGAAACGGCCAATATCCGGTTGGATGTCACAATCAATCGCATCATCAATGATGCGCTGTTTCAGGAATGCCAGCGTGCTCATGGATTCGCGCAAAATTGTCTGCGCTTTGGCTTGACCCAGCGAGGCCGTCAGCCCCGCCAACCCCAGCTTGTGAAACGATGGCCCGATCTGCCCGCCGTTGCGCGACGAGCAGCCAAAGCCGATCGCATCCGCGTCCACCACCACCACATCGCGCCCAGCGCGTGCCAATGTCAGCGCCGCCGACAAACCGCTGTATCCCGCCCCGACCACCAATGTTTCGACCGCATCAGGAAGCGTCGCGGAACCCTGCGCAATCTGTGCCTTGGGCAGGTCCGTATCGTCCCACCAATAAGGCTGGTTCAATATACCCTCAGACATCAACAAACATTTCGCTTTCAGAGTCATAATGCTGCAAGCCGCCTTCGCCTATGTCTGTCCATAATCCGTGGATGCTCATTGTTTCGCCTTCAACCGCGCTTTTGACAAACGGGAAGGTCATCAGGTTTTCCAGCGAAATCACAACAGCTGCCTTTTCCAGTTGTTGTCTTTCTTCGGCTTCGTCATTCAGATCCATCTCTTGAACCCGGTTGAATCCAGGACGCAAAATATCCATCCAGCGCCCGACAAAGCTGGATTTTTTCTCAAGCTCGGGCGCATTGCCGGAACACATATCGTAACAGCCCTGAACCCCACCGCAGTTGGAATGCCCAAGCACAATCAAATGCGCGACCTTCAGTTCGGTCACCGCAAATTCGACCGTGGCCGAGGTGCCGTGATGGTCACCATCGGGTGCATAGGGCGGCACAAGATTGGCAATGTTGCGGTGGATGAAAAACTCGCCCTGATCCGCGCCGAAAATCGACGTGACATGCACGCGGCTGTCACAACAGGAAATCACCATGGCGCGGGGGTGCTGGCCCTCATCGGCAAGGCGGCGATACCAGACTTTGTTGTCCGCATAAGACGTGGCTTTCCACCCCTGATACCGCTTGACCAGATAGGACGGTAAAGGTTTCGCGTGATCCATGCCTGTCGCTCCTGTGGTTCAACCAGATTCTGTTACCTAACTATGCTGGATTTATCCGAAATTCGAGCGATTTCTATCCACGCGTGAAACCTTTTCTAAGGAACCTTGGGCGATTGTCGCAATCGTTGTGGGGGCACAAAACCGGAGGGTGAAAGAGTGGCGACGACTATGACACTGATGTTTGACGAAAAGGTGAGGCTGGATTCGGACCGGCTGGCCGAACTCTATGTGCAATTGGGCGAGGCAGGCGCGCAAGACGTGGTGTGCCGCGCGATGGAGGAATTGGCCGTGCGTTTGACGCGGATCAACGAGGCATATCAGGCAAACATGACACGCGATCTGCGCAAGGGGGCCAAAGGGCTGGTCGGTATTGCCGAGCAGGTCGGGATGCAGCGATTGGCCGATGTTGCACGGGATGTGCGCAACTGTGCGGAGGAAAATGACCCGATTGCGTTGGCCGCCACGATGGCGCGTTTGCTGCGGATCGGGGATTGTTCGCTAACCGCGGTTTGGGATTTACAGGACCTGTCTGTTTGATCCACCCTTGCGGTGCGGCGCACAGGGGCTAGGGTGTCGGGAACTGTAAACCGATTAAGGCCGCAAACCATGTCCATTGCATTTGCCCCCGCCGACACCGCGTCGATCCCTTTGTTCATCCTCCAGAAGGCGGATTTGCCGGATTGGTTAGAGAAACAGCCAGCACATGTTTCGGCGTGGCTGGATACAATGGGGTTCGCTGCGGGCCTTGGCGAGGTATGTCTGGTTCCTGATGCCACGGGGGCTGCCCTGCTGGTTGCGGTCGGGTTTGGCACGGATGCGGCGCGCGCGCGTGGGCGGTTTCATTTGGCCCATGCCGCCACGGCATTGCCCGCAGGCACCTATCACATTCAGTCAGGGCTGGAAGGTAAGGCGCTGGAAGAGGCCGCGCTGGGCTGGTTGCTGGCCGGATACCGGTTTAGCCGCTACAGCGCCCAGAAACCGGCAAAGGCCCGATTGATAGCGCCAGATGGCATTGATGCGACACGGATCGAGGCGATTGCAGAAGGCGAGGTATTAACCCGCGATCTGATCAACACGCCTGCCTCGGATATGGGGCCGAGCGATCTGGAAAACGCGTTTCTGGCGCTGGCCGCGAACCACGGGGCCAAGGCAAAGGTGATCGCAGGGAACAAGCTGCTGTCCAAGAACCTGCCAATGATCCACGCGGTCGGTCGGGCCTCGGCCCAAGCGCCGCGCCTTTTGGATATGCGGTGGGGCGACGCGGGGCCGACCCTGACGTTGGTCGGCAAAGGTGTGTGTTTTGATACCGGTGGTTTGAACATCAAACCCGGGGCATCCATGGGCCTGATGAAAAAGGACATGGGCGGGGCTGCAACGGTTCTGGGTCTGGCGCATATGATCATGACGCTGGGTCTAAAGCTGCGACTGCGAGTTCTGGTGCCTGCCGTTGAAAACGCGATCAGCAGTTCAGCGTTTCGCCCACAGGACATCCTAACATCGCGCAAGGGGCTAACCGTCGAGATTAACAACACCGACGCCGAAGGGCGTTTGGTGCTGGCCGATGCACTGGCGCTGGCGGATGAGGAAAAACCCGATTGCCTGATTTCAATGGCGACGCTGACGGGGGCTGCGCGAGTGGCCGTCGGGCCGGACCTTGCGCCGTATTTCTGCGACGATGCGGAAATGGCGGCGGCACTTGAGGCCGGAGGAGACATGGCCAGTGATCCCCTGTGGCGGATGCCGTTCTGGACCCCTTACGAGACGATGATAGAACCCGGCATCGCCGATCTGGACAACGCTCCAAAGGGGGGCTTTGCCGGTGCTATAACGGCCGCCCTGTTCCTGCGCCGCTTTGTCGATCAATCGCCACGCTACGCCCATTTTGACATCTACGGCTGGCAACCCAGCGCCGCCCCTGCCCGCCCCAAGGGCGGCGCTGGGCAGGGTGCACGGGCGATCCTTGCGGCATTGCCAAAAGTGTTGAACCTGTGACCGACCGGCGCCTGTCCCCTGCGAATACCCGCGTGGCCGTCGCCCACTTGAAAGGGCAGGTTGAGGCTGCGAAATTTGTCGACGGCACTTGGCGGCAGGTTTCGGTGCCTGTGGCCGATATCCTGTCCGCCCCGCAAGGACCGCGTGACCGGCAAGCGCTATACGGCGAACATATTCTGGTTCTGGAAGAACACGACGGATACGCCTTTGGCCAAGCCGCTAAAGATGGATATGTCGGCTATATCAACGCCGACCATCTGGCCCCGATGCAGGAGCCAACACATTGGGTCAGCACCCCCGCCACCCATCTATATACTATGAGCGATTTCAAGAGCCGCGAAGCGATGGCGCTGTCGTTCGGGTCCTACCTGACCATTGTTGCTGCGCACGAACGGTTCCTAGAAACATCACACGGGTATTTCGTGCCAAAGCAACATGTGCGCGAGGTTGGTGCATTGTTCAGCGACCCTATCGATGTGGCCGCATTGTTTTTGGGCAGCCCGTATCTGTGGGGCGGCAATTCACGCGAGGGGCTGGATTGCTCGGCGCTGGTGCAGGCGTCACTTTTGGCGTGCGGCATATCCTGCCCAGCGGATAGCGACATGCAGGAAGATACATTAGGCAACCTGACCAACGACACCGAAATGAAGCGCGGTGATTTGTTGTTCTGGAAGGGCCATGTGGCGATGGTGGTGGGCAGTGAAACGATGATCCACGCAAATGCAGGCGCAATGGCGACGGTTTACGAGCCGATCAAGGACGGGATTGAGCGGATCAGGGAACAGGGTGACGGGCCGGTGACATCACACAGACGGCTTTAGGGTCAGGGCCTTAGGTCACCGCGCGGATCAGCTTTTTCTCAAGCACCCGCAGCACCGATTTCAAATCTTGCCCGCGCTTTAATATCTGCCCGTCCATCCCCACAACCGAATACATCCCTTGCTTGTGCCGCAACTTGGGGCGCTTCTCGATCCGGTATAACGGGTTCTCGGCCGTGTGACGAAACACCGAGAAAACCGCAAATTCCCGCAGACAGGATATGCCGTAATCGCGCCATTCTCCGGCGGCCACCATTCGCCCGTATAGCGACATGATGATATTCAGTTCATTGCGTTGAAACGCGACTTGTGGGGGGATTGATGTAAACGGTGTCGGACTGTTCATTCGTAAACACTGGCCTGCGCACCTGATAAAATCAAGCCCGCCGCAAAATTGTCCTGAAATGGCCGGATAAAAACCGCGCTTGTTCCATTTCAGCGCCCGCATTGGCGACGATAGATACCCCATAGCGAAACGCTGACTTGGTGTTGCAATAAATTTGCCCCCACCCAGTTTGTGATGCAAAGCCAGTTTTCGCACATTAAGCCCCGTCATGAAAATGGTCGGGGTTTTTTGTTTGTCAAATGAAGCGGCGCAAACGTGTGGCTGTGCTTGCGGGCATCGGGGCAAGGCCATGCGCGGAACTGCCTAGCCACGCCTCGGACATTTCAGCAAGCGTGTCATAAGCATTTGCAACCCTCTCGCGCGGGTTGGATATGATGAAGCCGGCGGGAAACAATTCGGGTGGAACATCGGGAAACCGCAGAACGATCCGGCGCCAGCGATGGATCAAAAGCATACGCGCGGCCATCGCATCAAGCGGGGTAAGGTCCACCTCATTGAGGGCGGAAATGTCGTTGCACAAAGCAATAAGCGCACTTTGATGTGCCTTGGACAAAACCTGTTTTGCAAACCCTTCTGGAAATGACGCCAGAGCGCCCGTCAGGCAGATGTGGTTTGGCATATCAATGGCCAGATGTGCCGGAATCAGCCAAAGGTTGGCCGCCACTTCGATACCTTTATGTGGAGCCACAGCACCGCTGGCCATCACCCATTCGCCAACTTTGCCACTGGGTGGGGCTGCATAAATATCGACAGATGCGGTCGAGATTTCAGCCTGCGCATTGGCGCTAAGCCGGTAAAAACTGTTGCGCCCTTCGCGGTCGCGCACAACCCAGCCGTCGCTTGTTAACCTTGAGAGCGCCGTGCGCAACGCACCGGCCTCAACCCCCACCCGCTCTAGTAAATGTTGCAACCGCAGCGTCGCAATGCGCCCGCCACGATGCTGCACCGCATCACCAAAAACAGTGACAACCAGCGACCAGACACGCAAGCGACCCTCGGCATGGAGGGCCGTGATAAGGGGCTCTAATACATCCATCCCTGTCTTGTTAACTGGAATAGGCCACCATCGTCAAAAGCTCATATTCAGCGACCTGTTCATCGTGTTGATTATACAGCGTCGCATTCCAGCGCACTTCGCCGTAATCATCGGTGCGCCGCGTTTTGCGCTTGGCGGTCAGGCGCACATAAATCGTGTCATCGGGGCTGACAGGCGTCTGGAACGTCAGGTTATTGATGCCGGTGTTGGCCAGCACCGGACCAGGATCAGGTTGCACGAACAGGCCTGCGGCAAAGGACAGCAGCAGATAACCATGCGCCACACGGCCCGGAAAGAACGGGTTCTCCTTGGCCGCATCCTCATCCATATGGGCGTAGAATGTATCACCGGTGAAATGGGCGAACTGCTCGATGTCGTCCAGCGTTACGGTGCGCTTGTCTGTGCGAAGGGTTTCGCCGATCTCGATCTGATCAAAGGTGCGCTGGAACGGATGGGTTGGGCCGGTTTTTTCCTCGGCCCCCGAAATCCAGACCCCGCCAATCACCGTCAAAATATCGGGGCTGCCCTGAATGGCGGTGCGTTGCATGTAGTGCATCACGCCGCGAATACCGCCCATTTCCTCGCCGCCGCCCGCACGTCCCGGCCCGCCGTGGACCATATGCGGCAAAGGCGATCCGTGCCCCGTCGCCTCGCCCATCGAGGTGCGATTGTTGAAATACAGACGCCCGTGCCAATGGGCCGAGGCCAGCGTAATGTCACGGGCGATTTGCGGGTCATTGGTGATAACCGAGGCCACAAGGCTGCC
The DNA here is from genome assembly GCA_964473185.1 of uncultured Marinosulfonomonas sp. GTDB lineage: Bacteria > Pseudomonadota > Alphaproteobacteria > Rhodobacterales > Rhodobacteraceae > Profundibacter. The sequence continues at coordinate 20,315 of CAYYOF010000043.1, forward strand.
CTGCCCGCGATTGGCCAAAGCGGCAGCGTGCGCTGTGTCGCGGTAGGGCAGTATGGTGGAAACAGGACCGAAGGCCTCGACCTCATGCACTATGCGGGCGGCGTCGGGATCGTCGCAGCGAAACAACATCGGCGGCAGGAATCCCTGCGCAGGGTCCGCACCCTCGACGGTGAAATGATCGGGGTCGCCAAATACGCGGGTCGCCTCGGTGCCGATTTGCGCGGCCATTTCCAGAACATCGGATTTTTGCGAGGCCGAAACCAATGCACCCATGCGAACGCCCTCGGCTTCGGGATCGCCAATGGTGGTCTTTTCCAACCGCACAATCAGCGCTTCGATCACCGGATCAATCAACGCCTCGGGCACAATCATCCGCCGGATCGCGGTGCATTTCTGGCCCGCCTTGGTGGTTATCTCGGTGGTGGCCTCGCGGATGAACAGATCAAACTCTGGCGTGTCCACGCCTGCATCCAACCCCAAAATCGAGGCATTCAAACTGTCCTGCTCCGCAATAAACCGTGTGCCATTGGCGATGATGTTGGGCATGGATCGTAACGCAAGCGCGGTGCGGGCCGAGCCGGTAAAGCTGACCACATCTTGCGCCCCAAGCCGCGCCAGCAAATCCCCCGTGCGCCCGACGATCAGCTGCACAGCGCCTTCAGGCAACAGCCCACTGTCCATCATGATACGGACGCAGGCTTCGGTCAGAAAACTGGTTTGGGTGGCGGGTTTGACGATGCAGGGAACGCCCGCCAACAGCGCTGGCGCCAGTTTCTCCAACATCCCCCAGACCGGAAAGTTGAACGCGTTGATATGCACTGCGACCCCATGCAGCGGCAGTGCGATGTGTTGGCCCAGAAAGGTGCCATTACGCGATAGTTGCTCGACCTCGCCATCCAGATAGACATGGCCATCGGGCATTTCACGTCGCCCCTTTGAGGCAAACACGAACATCGTGCCGATGCCGCCATCAATGTCGATCCAGCCGTCCTTGCGGGTAGCACCAGTCAGCGGGTTCAGCGCATACAGCTCCTCTTTGCGGCTATCAATATATGCCGCCAGCGCCTTGAGCATTTTAGCCCGCTGATGAAAGGTCATCTCTCGCAAGGCAGGGCCACCCTCGGCTTTGGCCCAGTCGATCATCCTCTGGAAATCCAGCGTCGCGCCGCCTGCCCTTGCAATCACAGCACCCGTTACAGGGCTGTTCAGAGTGGCTGCATCTTTAGCGGGCGCAATCCATTGTCCGGCGGCAAAGCTATGAGGTTCCAGCATCAACATCTCCCTTTGCGCCAGATTACCGATTCCGGCAGGCATTACAACACTATTGACCGTACGGTCGGGTTTGTGCAGGCTAGCCACAGGGAGGACACACGAATGACACCACAGGAACGTGCCGAGAAAAGCGCCGCCGCGATGTGGGCGAATGATGCCGCGTCAAAATGGTTGGGCATGTCGCTGGATCATGTGGGCACGGGCGAGGCTGTGATGTCGTTTGAAGTCGCTCTGCAGCATTTGAACGGCCATGCAATTTGTCACGGTGGGTATATCTATACGCTGGCTGATAGCGCGTTTGCCTTTGCCTGTAACAGCTATAATCGGCTGGTCGTGGCGCAGCAAAACTCGATCACCTACCTTAGTCCGGCAAAACTGGGCGAACGGCTGACCGCAACGGCGCGTGAAGTCAGCCTGACGGGGCGATCGGGTATTTACGATGTATCTATCACCGCCCCTGACGGGCGCGTGGTGGCAGAATTTCGCGGTGGATCACGCCAGATCAAAGGCCAGCATTTTGAGGAGACGATATGAGCGAGGCATTTATCTGCGAAGGTGTGCGCACCCCGATTGGCCGCTACGGCGGGGCACTATCATCGGTGCGGCCCGACGATATGCTGGCGCATGTATTGCGCGAAACCGTGGCTGGAATTAACGGGCTGGTGGTGGACGAGGTAATCACCGGATGCGCCAACCAAGCAGGCGAAGACAACCGCAACGTGGCGCGAATGGGCGTGTTGCTAGCGGGGTTGGACGTGGACGTGCCTGCGGTGACGGTGAACCGGTTGTGCGGCTCGGGGCTGGACGCGGTTGGCATGGCCGCGCGGGCCGTGAAATGCGGTGAGGCCGAGGTGGTGATCGCCAGCGGCGTCGAGAGCATGAGCCGTGCGCCAATGGTGATGCCCAAACCGGATGCCGCCTTTTCAAGGCGGGCCGAAGTGTTTGACACCACAATTGGCTGGCGGTTTGTGAACAAAGTATTGGCAGCGCAATACGGCACGGATTCGATGCCGGAAACGGCTGAAAATGTAGCCGAGGAATTCAATATCTCGCGAGCAGATCAGGATGCCTTTGCAATGCGCTCGCAGGAACGCGCGGCGGCGGCGATATCGTCGGGTCGGCTCGCACAGGAAATCGCGCCGATCAGCATTCCGCAGCGCAAAGGCGACGCGGTGGTTGTGGATACAGACGAACATCCGCGCGCCACCACTTTGGAAAAATTGGCGGGCTTGCGCACACCGTTCCGTGAGGGCGGTAGCGTGACGGCAGGCAATGCGAGCGGCGTCAATGACGGGGCCTGCGCAATGATCATCGCCAGCGCGGCAGCTGTGGAAAAATACGGCCTGACACCAAAGGCACGGATTATCGGCATGGCAACGACCGGTGTGCCTCCCCGCATCATGGGGATCGGCCCCGCGCCCGCGTCTGGAAAACTGTTGACGCGGTTGGGCCTGTCAATTGGCGATGTTGATCTGATCGAGTTGAACGAGGCATTCGCAGCCCAAGGTCTGGCCGTATTGCGCCAGTTGGGGCTGCCGGATGATGCGGATCATGTAAACCCGAATGGCGGCGCGATTGCACTGGGGCATCCTTTGGGGATGTCAGGTGCACGGCTGGCTTTGACGGCGGCCATCGAGATGCGAAATCAGTCTCTAACCCGTGCGCTTTGCACGATGTGCATCGGTGTGGGCCAAGGAATATCACTGGTGATGGAACGGGTTTAGGGGGATATAAAGTGAAAGATTTAACACCAAAGAAAAGCGATCTGGACCCGATTGAAATTGCCTCGCGTGATGAAATTTCCGCCCTACAACTGGAACGGATGAAATGGTCGCTGAACCACGCCTATGACAACGTGCCGTTTTATAAAAAATCGTTTGATGACGCGGGCGTACATCCTGACGACCTGAAATCCCTATCGGACCTCGCCAAATTCCCGTTCACCATGAAGCAGGATCTGCGTGACAATTACCCGTTCGGCATGTTTGCCGTGCCATGCACCCAAATCCAGCGGCTCCATGCATCATCAGGCACAACGGGTCAGCCAACGGTCGTGGGCTATACCGCGCGCGACATTGATACATGGGCAACCGTGGTGGCGCGGTCATTGCGGGCCAGTGGCACGCGGGCGGGGGATGTGGTGCATGTGGCCTATGGATACGGGTTGTTCACTGGCGGGTTGGGCGCCCATTACGGGGCCGAGAAACTGGGCTGCACGGTGGTGCCGATTTCGGGTGGCATGACCGCGCGACAAGTGCAGCTGATCGAGGATTTCGGGGCATCCACCATCATGGTGACCCCATCTTACATGCTGTCCATTCTGGATGAATACACCCGTCAGGGCCGCGACCCACGCAACAGCCCGCTGAACGTCGGTATCTTCGGGGCTGAACCGTGGACCAACGCCATGCGCGGTGAAATCGAGCAAGCGTTTGATATGAACGCCGTCGATATTTACGGACTAAGCGAGGTGATGGGACCAGGGGTGGCCAATGAATGTGTCGAAACCAAAGACGGGCTGCACATTTGGGAGGATCATTTTTACCCTGAAATCATCAACCCCGAAACCGGTGAAGTGGTTGAGGATGGCGAGATGGGTGAGTTGGTGTTCACATCGCTGACCAAAGAGGCCTTCCCGATTATCCGCTACCGTACCCGCGATCTGACCCGCCTATTGCCCGGCACGGCGCGATCCATGCGTCGGATGGAGAAAATAACGGGGCGCACCGATGATATGATTATTCTGCGCGGCGTGAACGTGTTCCCGACCCAGATTGAAGAACAATTGATGGCTGTGCCAGCCCTCGCCCCGCACTTCCAGATCGAACTGGATCGCAAAGGGCGGATGGACCAGATGACGGTGCATGTGGAGCTGGCCAGCGGGGCAAATGATGCCGATCAGGCCGCAGAGCAGCTGGCACGGAAAATCAAAAGCAACGTGGGTGTTTCGGCCAAAGTCGTGCTGGCGGATACGGGCGGCGTGGCCCGCAGCCAAGGCAAAGCGGTGCGCATCATCGACAACCGGCCAAAGGGATAGCGCATGCCACGCGGGATAGCACATGACCATTCCGAAAAACGCGCCGCCATCCGCAAAGGGGCGGCGGCCTATTTTGCCGCCAACGGGTATGACCGTGCCTCGATGACAGCAGCGGCGGCGCATTGCGGCGTGTCAAAGGCGCTGATTTATCATTATTATGGCAGCAAAGACGCGCTGCTGTTTGACATCCTGCACAGTCACCTGTCGGACCTTGTTGAAACCGTGGACGAGGTATCTGAGGGCCCCGACCAGTTACGACAGTTGATCCGTGCAATCCTGCTGGCGTACCGCGATGCCGATGCAGAACACAAACTTCAGGCGGATGCGATGGCGGCATTGCCGCTGGACAAGCGCGAACCGCTCATGGCCCTGCAACGACACTTAATTCAGGGGATGGGCGATGCTTTACAAGCGGCATCGCCAAAAACAATGGCCGATCCCGCACGCCTGCACCCTATCACAATGACTGTATTTGGTATGCTTAACTGGTTTTACATGTGGCACCGCCCCGGCAAGGGGATCAGCCGCGACGATTATGCCGACCTTGTGACAGATATGGTTCTGGGCGGAATTAAAGGGCTTTAGCCACAGTAAAATCGCACAATCTGGTTCTGCGCGTCCAATTCAGCATTCAAGCGGGTCGGACTATAATCCATCGTCACCGCCATCCCCGGTTTGATAATCCGCATCGGGGCTGAAAATGTCATGCTGGCAAATATATCGGCGGATTGACCAATCAGGTTTTGATACCCCTGCGCTCCACAATCGTTCGGTGCATTGTCGATCAGCGGAATTGGCTCCTCGCAGGCGGCAAGGGCCAGAGACGCTAAAATAACAAAACGCATAGAAAATCCTTCGGTTTTAGGTGCCCCAATGTGCCTACAGATGCCGCCGAGATGCAATAACACGCCATCTTTCAGTTGCATAACAGGCAGCTTTCCCCCACCCTATCCATTAGCAAATCAGAGGATATATAACATGCGAACACGAGCGGCAGTTGCGATTGAGGCGGGCAAACCGCTTGAGATAATGGACGTAAATCTGGAAGGCCCGAAGACTGGCGAGGTATTGGTCGAGATCAAGGCGACGGGGCTGTGTCATACGGATTCGTTCACTTTGTC
>CAYYOF010000043.1:25844-27030 GCA_964473185.1 uncultured Marinosulfonomonas sp.
GCCACTGGCAACGTCGGCGTGATGCGCACGGCGCTCGAGGCGGCGCACAAGGGGTGGGGCGAAAGCATCATCATCGGGGTTGCGCCTGCGGGGGCCGAAATTTCGACGCGCCCGTTCCAACTGGTCACAGGGCGCTCATGGCGCGGCACGGCCTTTGGCGGGGCGCGTGGACGCACCGATGTTCCTAAAATTGTTGACTGGTATATGGACGGCAAGATCGAGATCGACCCGATGATCACCCACACCATGCCGCTGGAGGATATCAACAAAGGGTTCGATTTGATGCACGAAGGCAAATCCATTCGGGGAGTGGTGATTTATTGAGTTCTGAGAAAATCCGTGCAGCATTGTTAATTGATGCCGATAACATACCTGTAACCCAAATATATCAAGCGCTTGGAAAGATATCGGAAATTTGCAATCCGGTCATTTCCAAAGCGTTTGGCGACTTTACAAACTCGGCCAAAAATTGGAGAGATGACTACCTGCACAAATTCGGTATTAGCGCGGTTCAACATTTTCCAGTTTCAAACTACAAAAACGGAGCCGATATTGCCATGTGTATTGAAGCCATGGACATTATTCGATCTGGCCATGTTGATGCAATAATTCTGTTTTCATCCGACAGTGATTTCGGCGCACTTGCGGCACGTATCCGCGACGCAGGAATGGAGGCAATTGGTGTAGGCAGCCAACAGGCAAATGAACAGTTCAAAGCGTATTTTAGTACTTTTATTGTTGTGAAGCCAACGGCCACCAGCACTAAAATTGCCCTGCCAAAATTGCCAGAGCCGAACTTGCCAACCAAGAAGCCTGTAGCAAAGCAGACGGTCCCCGCAGACATTCGGCATATTATTACAAATACAATCGAGAGTATGACCAACGGCAGCGAGGACGTGGTGCTATCCAAAGTTAGTGTCGCACTGAAGCGTCGGATAGATGGTTTCGCGCCGAAGAACTACGGTTATGCAAGCATAAGCAAACTGATGAACAATATGAACGAGGTTATTTTGACGAATGGAAACAAGTCCGTCAAACTAGCCAAGACATGGTAAAAGTAAAGGCCTCAGAATGAAAGCCCTATCTGAAAACGCTGCGTTTGGCGGCACCCAAGGCGTCTATAAACACGCCTCATCCACCTGTAATTGCGAGATGACCTTTGCGGTCTATCTGCCGCCACAGGCCA
>CAYYOF010000044.1:0-6770 GCA_964473185.1 uncultured Marinosulfonomonas sp.
GCGACGACCGTCAGCATCAAGCTTGATGCGCCGAACGGTAGCTTCCCGTTTAACATGGCGTGGGGCGATGCGGTGATTGTCGGCGAGGAAAGCGTTGCCGATGCAGCCACCAAACCCATCGGCACCGGCCCGTTCAAATTTGCCAACTGGGTGCAGGGTGACCGCGTCGATCTGGAACGCAATGATGCCTATTGGGGCGCAGCACCCGCCCTGTCCAAGGCCACGTTCAAATTCATCTCGGACCCGAATGCGGCCTTTGCTGCGGTGATGGCCGGCGACGTTGACGCGTTCCCGAATTTTCCCGCACCCGAAACCCTGTCGCAGTTTGACAATGACCCACGGTTCACCGTGATCGTTGGCTCGACCGAAGGCGAAACCATCCTGTCGATCAACAACAAATCCGGCCCGTTGTCGGATGTGAAAGTCCGCGAGGCGATTGCGCATGCGATCAACCGTCAGGAAATCATTGACGGTGCAATGTCAGGCTATGGCACACCCATCGGCAGCCACTTTGCGCCACACAATCCGGCCTATGTGGACCTGACAGGCATGTCAGCGTATGACCCCGAACTTGCGAAAAAGCTACTGGCAGAAGCGGGTCAAGAGGGTCTGAAACTGCGCCTGATGCTGCCCCCGCCTGCCTATGCACGACGCGGTGGTGAAATCATTGCAGCACAGCTGCGGGCCGTCGGAATTGAAACCGAGATTTCAAATCTGGAATGGGCGCAATGGATTGAACAGGTGTTCAAAGGCAAGGATTTCGACCTGACCATCGTCAGCCATACTGAGCCCGCCGACATCAACATCTACGCGCGGCCTGATTACTATTTCCAGTATGACAGTGCTGATTTTCAAGCCTTGATGGACAAGCTGAACCTCGCCACCGATCCGGCAGAGCGCATGACCATTCAGGCCGATGCCCAGAAAATGATCGCGTCGGAATACGTCAACGGCTACCTGTTCCAGCTGGCCAAAACCGGTGTTGCAAATGCGAAAATTCAGGGGCTGTGGGCGAACTCGCCGACGCAGGCCAACGATTTGACAGGGGTTAGCTGGACCGATTAATTTCAGGCAATGGGCAAATTGAAATGGCGGGCTTCACCCCGCCATTTATTTTGTTAGACTACCACTCATGCGTATTCTCAAATACCTGTCCATCACTATCGGCACCATTTTCGGGACGCTCCTTTTAGTTGCGGCCTATTACATCGCACCTTACTGGAATAGACTCCCTTCCAGCGCCGAGATTCACCGCCAAAGTGATGCCACCAATCTTCGCATGGATGCTCTTCCTGAACATGTGCATCTTGCCCTGCTCGCGGCTGAGAATTCAGATTACCTAGCCTCAAGCGCTGGACCTATAAACTGTGCTTTAAGAGCATTAATTTTCGACAACCGCCCATCTTTCTGTAAGACACCAGTTTCCCGTTTAACGAGATGGAGAGTTATTTACGAGCAACCATATGCCTTTAGAAAAATGCGCTTGCAGGATTTCCTCTTGAACATCAAACTGGAAAACCAATTAACACATGACGATATTCTTAAGCTTGCATTGGATCGTGCATATTTTGGCCCAAACGCTTTTGGCATAACTGAAGCTACAAACCTCTATTTTTCCAAAGCGCCAACCGAACTCACTCTAGCTGAGGCTGCAACACTTTCCGGAATGGTTAAATCACCCACTCGCTATAACCCAATCCAAAGCCCCGAACGGACAAGATTGCGACGCAACGAAGTTCTACGAACCATGGTCAAACGCCAAATGATCACAGATACAGAAGGCGCAATAGCTACGGCCCTACCGCTTGGCGCAAAGCCTTAGAGAGTTACCTCCTAAAACTGCCACAACGCCGGAACGAACTGGAACGCATCCCCATCACGCTTCACATGACCCACCCCCGGGAACGGGAAGTGATAGCCCAGCACTGCAATCCTATCTGCCGCCGCCATATCCAGCACCCGCGTGCGCGTTGCCGCCGCCATTTCCTTGTCGTGGTCCCGTCCGATCAACCAGTCAGGCCGCGCGAAATTGGCGTGCGCGTTGGTCAAACAATCGCCCAGCGCGATCAGTGATTTACCACCACTGTCCAGCCGCACCGACATATGCCCCAATGTGTGCCCCGGCGTGTGCACCAGCGAAACCCCCGGCACCACTTCGTGGCCATCTTGGGCCAGCACCCATTCAACCCCGTCCGCAGTGATCGAATTCACCGCCGCCAGCACAAACTGCTGATCCTCTGGCTCCACCTGATTGACCAGATCATCCTGCATCCAGTAATCATGCTCGGTAGCCCCGATGATATATTCCGCATCCGGTATGATCGCCTCGTCAAAATCATCGCGGATGCCCAGAATGTGGTCAGGGTGCGCATGGGTCATCACCACATGGGTCACCGCTTGTGGATCAATCCCTGCGGTTTCCAGATTGTCCATCAGACGGCCTGTGGTTTCGAAAAACCGGCTGCCCGACCCCACATCGACCAGCACTTTGGCATCGCCAATTTCAATATACAGGTGGTTGGTGTGGGCATAGCCAATATCGGTTGGCAGATAATGGCTGGCCATAAACGCCTGCACCTCGGCGGGGTCAGTATTAATGCCAATACCACTGACCGATGTGGTGAAATACCCGTCCGAAATGATTGTCAACCGCGCCTCACCAATGGTGAAACTGAAATGCGTCGGGTTGCCATCTGTCGGCGGCCCCACCTGCGCACGCGCCGCCAGTGGGAACGCCATTGCAGGGGCCATCGCGGCCAGTTTCAGAATGTCGCGTCGGGTGGGTTTAATCAGGGTCATCAAAGGCCTCACTGGAATTGGGAAACCGAAGTATAGACTGCAAGTCCAGCGACACAACATAATTTGTGAATATATGCTGCACCTCGCGCGTTAAGTTCCAGACAGGTCACCTTTTAAAAACAGCGTTCCAAAGTCAGAAATCGGCTCGATTACACCGCTTAACCGCAGCATATGCCACCCCATAGCCTGATTGCTGGAAATGACAGGAACGCCGGTTTGGGCCTCTATATTTGGAATAACACGCAAGCACCGCAAGTTGGTGCAAGCGATCACTATGGCGTCGCAGGGTGCCGTAGCGGCAACACGCACAGCAGCATCCATAATGGCATTTTCTGTAATTCTCGCAACGACACGGTCGTCACCTTCCTCAAAAGACCCAAAGGTAGCAATCTCGAAACTCGATTGTTCAAGCGCTTGCCGCATCCGTAGCGACACGGCGGGCACATAGGGTGTGATGAACCCCAGCCGTTTTGCACCTAGGCTTTGTGCGGCAGCAATAATGGCGGCAAGCGGGTCGGTGACACGCGCATCTGGAAAGACCGACTGCACCGCACGGGCCACGTTCTGCGAGCCAATAACCGTTGAAGCGGAGGTGCAGCCATAGCCAATAACGTCAAAATTCAGCGAGGGCGGAAACAGTTTGGCAGACGCAGGCAGATCTCTTTCCATCTGGGCAAGCGTTTGGGTGTTGATTTCAGACACCATGGGGATACGGCTGTGATAGAGCGCCACACCATCCATATCCATCATCCGGCCAAATTCCGGCTCCAGTGTCTCGTCGGTTTCCAGAACGATCACGCCGAGCGTTGCACGGGTGCCGATGCCACCATCTACGTCAAAACCCAGCTTCATATCTTTCCCCTCCTAGATCACAGGCAATTCAGGTGCCGCGCGGGTGCTCAACAATTCAGCGCCATCGGCGCGAACCACGATGTTTTCCTCGTGCGCCATGATGTGACCGTCCGCATAGCCCAATGACGGTTCAAGTGTGAGCACCATGTTTTCTTCAATCACAGTATTGTCAAAGGCGGCCAGTGAAGGCCATTCGGTCAGCTGCATCCCCAGTCCGTGCCCCAGCCGGCCCACATCACCGCCTTGGCCGTCCATCTCGGAAATCACGCCCTGCATTGCCTGAAACAATTCCCGACAAGTGGCGCCAGGGCGGGCCGCGGCAATGCCAGCCTCTGTCGCCCTCCACAAAACGTCATATGCGCGACGCGGTAAATCCGCCGCATGGCCAATAGCAAAATTACGATCAAAATCACAAAAATAGCCGTCCCATGTGGCCCCCGTATCCAGCATCAAAATATCGCCTGCCTGCAACGGGCGACGCGAGGGCGGTGAGATGACGTCCCGATATCCGCCTTGCCCTGCACCCCCAACAAGATAGGGCACATCATCAGCGGCTTGCAACAGGGCCTCGCGGCGAAAGGAACGAAACACCTCTTCCAATGGGGTGCCTTCATGCGCGAACGCAGGTACGGCTTCGAAAACCTTGGAGCCAATAGCGCAGATATGAGCCAGCTTTTCGATTTCATCCGGAGATTTTATCATCCGCAACGACCGGACAATCCCTGTGGCATCCGTAATTTTCAAATCCGGCAAGGCAGCGACGAGCCTCTCGTAATCTTCCAAAGGCATCCGCAGCGCGGTTTCATGGCCTTTCATCACCCCAATGCGCGCGCTCGCCTGCGCCAAAGGCGACAGGAGTTCCAGCAATAGGCTGTGACCGTCATCCAAAGGTTGCGGGGCGCTCCAGGTGCGGATGTCTTCAATCCATGTCTGGCGCATCAGCGCCGCGCCGATTTCCGGAATGATGGCAACCGGCTTGCCAGATGCTGGCACAAACAAAAACCACGGGCGGGTTGGGCTTTGCCAAAACAAGGTGTGGAAACCGCTGAAATAGCGCACCTCGGCCTCGGTCATCAGTAGTAGCCCGGATAGGCCCTGCTCGGCCATTAGGCCCTGTACCAAAGCCGTGCGTTTTGCATACTCGGCTTCGGGGAAACCTCTGGCGGGGGCCGCTAACATTGCCCTACCCGACCACGTTAAATTCAGGTCCATAGGGATAGTGGGTGATGTTCTCGGCACCATCCTCGCCGATCACCAGAATGTCATGCTCGCGGTATCCGCCAGCGCCGGCTTGCCCTTCGGGAATTGTCAGCATCGGTTCCATCGAAATCACCATGCCAGCTTCTAGCACCGTGTCGATATCCTCGCGCAGCTCCAGCCCCGCCTCGCGGCCATAATAATGGCTCAACACTCCGAACGAATGGCCATAGCCAAAGCTGCGATACTGCAACAAATCCCGTTCTTCAAAGAACGCATTCACACCGGCGGTGATCTCGGCACAGCTGACACCGGGTTTGATCAGACTGATGCCCAACTCGTGTGCCGCCACATTGGCCTGCCAAATCTTCAGCGACGCCGCATCGACCTCCTCGACAAACATCGTGCGCTCCAGCGCGGTGTAATAACCCGAGATCATCGGGAAACAGTTCAACGACAGAATATCGCCGCGTTGTAAAACCCGCCCTGTCACAGGGTTGTGCGCCCCGTCCGTGTTCAGGCCGGACTGGAACCAGACCCATGTGTCACGATACTCGGCATCGGGGAAACTGCGCGCAATCTCCAGCTCCATTGCGTCACGCCCTGCCATCGTCACATCAATCTCGCGCACACCGGCTTTGACGGTATCCTTGATCGCATAGCCGCCCACATCGGCCACCCGCGCACCCTCGCGGATCAAGGCAATCTCGGCTGGCGATTTGCTCATCCTCTGGCGTGCCATCGCAGGGGCAACATCCAGCGTGTTGGCGGGTTTCAGAAACGCCACCAGCTTGTCATTCTGCAGCATGGTCAGATGATCACCCTCGATCCCCAGCACCGCGACCTCGCCGGTGACCGAGCAAACCGCGCGCCAGTAATTATCGCGCTGCCAGTCCGTATAGGTGATGTTGTCGCCATAGCACCGCCGCCACGGCTGACCCGCATCAATCCCCGCACTGACTGTCACCACTTCGCGATACGTCACCACCAGCGCATAGGGCCGCCCGAACGAGCAGTATAAAAAGCCGGAATAATAGGCGATCGAATGCATCGAGGTCAGCACCACCGCATCCAGCGACATCATCTCCATGATCCCGCGCAACCCCTTGATCCGCGCCTCGTATTCCTGATCCGAAAATGGCAATTTGGCCGCATCCCCATTGTGCAGCCGGTAAAATTCTTCGCGTGAATGTGTCATGTCTGATCTCCTGAAACAGGCGGCAACTGCCCCCCTTAATGGCAATTCCCGGCGTTCAGGATGTCTGCGGCACATGGAATATCCATGCCAGCGACGCCATCGCTGTAGCCTGTCGTATATCGGAGTGTTGTTAAAACCAAACGAGAAGGCAAGTAGAATTCATTACCCGCATCAAACCTCGGCCGCTTCAGCCATCGCTTTTGCCAGCACACTCCGGTCCCCGATGTGGTTGGCCAGCAGCAGGACCAGCCGCGCATTGATCGCGTCGGATTGCTCTTTGCTGTGGCCATCATGCAGCGCCAGAAGGTCGGCGTAGAAATCATCGGCATCTGTGATATTGGGTGTTGTTACCAGATCAGTCATATCAATTTTTCCCCTGTGCGGTGGCGGTTTTTAGGGCATCCAGAATGGCGGTTTTATCATAGCTGGTCCAACGCGCCGCGACGTGTTGATCCGGCCGCATCAGGTATATTGCACCCTTCGCACCCCCCAGATACCGTGCCGCCAATTCGGGGCTTTCGTCGGCGGCAAGGGCGATGGTTTCAATCTCGATACCACACGCGCCTAGCCCTGTTTCGGCATCCAGACCAATCGCCAACAACTGGAAACTATCGCCTAACCGGTCCAGCAGCCAACCATTCTCGGTCGGTGCATCTGCAGCCACTGAACCGGGGCGCAATGCACTGGGCAATTCAGGTGTATCAGGCCCGTTCAGCGATGATCC
>CAYYOF010000044.1:6870-26942 GCA_964473185.1 uncultured Marinosulfonomonas sp.
CCCGCGCGAAACGCTTCCATCCGGCGACACTGGAACGTGTAGATCGACACCCACTCCAGTTCGAACTTGGCATCGTCGCCCAGCATCGCATGCAGGCGCGGAATGATATTTTCGTGCTTCATTTCACGCTCGCGGTCGATGTCCCAACCCAGCTGCAAATCAATCCGCCAGACATTATCGGGCTGTTTATGCAGCAGTGCCGATTGGCCGCGATTAAAGGGCGGGTTAAACCAGAACCAGCGTTCGGTCGGGAAATCAGCCTCCATAATTACATCGGCAATCAGGAAATTATCCTCGAACACACGGCCCTCAAAATCCAGCCCCAGCATCCGGCGCGTGGCAGAGTTGGCACCGTCACAGGCGATCAGCCAATCGGCCTCGATCACATAGGGGCCATCCGGCGTTGTCACCTCAAGCGTCACATGATCGTCGTGCTGCCCCACGGCATCGACCTTGTTCATACCGCGCAACTCGATCGGTTTTCCCTCGGCTTGCAGCCCCCGCAAACGGTTCACCATGTATTCTTCTAAATAGTATTGCTGTAGATTGATAAACGCAGGGTTTTTATGCCCGCCTTCCTCCAGTAGGTCGAACCGGTAGGTTTCATCTTCATCATTGAAAACCTTGCCGACATTCCACTTCACACCCTTTTCCACCATCGGCGCACCACAGCCCAGACGGTCCAGAATTTCCAGCGGGCGTTTGGCAAAACAAATGGCGCGGCTGCCGAATGACACTTTGTCATTGTCGTCCAGCACAACCACAGGCACGTCGTGCTGCGCCAGATCAATCGCCACACCCAGCCCGATTGGGCCAGCGCCGATCACCACAACGGGGTGGCGCACCGGCGTTATTGCATCCTGATCCTTTGACCGTTCATAGGCATACATCGGAATTTCAAAAATCTTGTTCATGGCGTCCTCGCGGGTTTGTTTATCCTAGGCTTGCAATGCTTCCCACATTGCGATGTCACGTTCCGCAGTCCAGATGCGCGGCGTGTCGATACCGCGGGCCTCGTCATAGGCGCGGGCCACATTAAACGGCAGGCAATGCTCGTAGATTGCGTAGTCGTTGAACTTGGGGTCACACTCGGCACGCACAGCATCCCACGCTTCCTTAAGAGTGCCACCACGGGCGGCCACACGGGCAGCAGGGCGATACGTGCTTTCAACAAAATCAAGCGTGCTTTCCAATGCGGCCGCGACCATTTCACGACCAACCAGCGCATCCCCACGGCCCGGCGCAATGCTGACCGGATCAAACATCGCGATATTTTCCAGCGTCTCGCCCCAGTCGGCGAAATGGCCGTCACCACAGTAACAGGCCGAGTGGTATTCAACGATGTCGCCGGTGAACATCACCTCGGCATCAGGCACCCAGACCACAGCGTCCCCAGCGGTATGGGCGCGGCCCAGATGCATGATGTCGACGCGGCGATTACCCAGATAGACGGTCATGGAATCGGAAAATGTGGTGGTCGGGTAGGTCAGGCCGGGGATGCTCTCGTAGCCTTCAAACAGGCGGGGGAAGCGTTGGAATTCACTGTCCCAATCCTCTTGCCCACGCTCCACCACCATCGCACGGGCCGCATCCGACATGATGATTTCCGGCGCACCATAAGCCGAGGCACCCAGCACCCGCACCGCATGGTAATGGGTCAGCACCAGATGGCTGATCGGTTTATCCGTCACCTTGCGGATTTCCTCGATCACTTTATTCGCCAGACGCGGGGTCGCTTGCGCCTCGATCACCATGACGCTTTCATCACCGATGATCACGCCGGAATTCGGATCCCCCTCGGCAGTGAAGGCCCATAAACCATCGCCAATTTCGACAAAGCTGGTTTTCTTTTCGGTCATGTCGCCCTGTGATGCGAATGCTTTGGCCATGTGTTGTCTCTCCTGATTTATCTAGACAGCTGTGTGTTGCTGTGATTCTGTGGTTGCATGAATAGTAGCAGACTTCGTTTTCCGTATTGGCTGACTTTCGCCATTATTTTGGCCACCGCCGCCACCCTGTATTCGATGGGCCGTGTGCTGATCTGCAAATGCGGCACGGTTAAACTGTGGTATTTCCCGTTGATGACCTCGGAAGGGTCGCAACATCTGATCGACTGGTATAGCCCGTCGCACTTGATGCATGGCATCATCTTTTACGCATTTTTGTGGCTGGTGGCGCGACGTCTGGATATCGGCTGGCGGTTGGTGATCGCCACCCTGATCGAGGCCGCATGGGAAATTCTGGAAAACACCAATGCGGTGATTGAACGCTACCGCGAAGTCACCATTTCGCTGGATTACTTCGGCGATAGCGTGGTCAATTCGATGGCTGATCTGGTTGCGATGTTTGTCGGCTTCTGGCTGGCGCGGCGGTTGCCGGTTTGGGCCAGTGTTATGATAGTAATCGGGTTCGAGGTGCTGACCACCGCGTTGATCCGCGATGGTCTGACGCTGAACATCATCATGCTGCTGTCCCCGCTGGACATCATCCGTGACTGGCAGGCTGCACTTTAGGGACTGATATGTGCGTTTAGTCCCTTGCATAGGGATCACTAAGCGCGGGCAGTATAGTTCCGGAACAATCGCCAAATCCAATCAGGTATCCATCGCCTTTTGCAGCGCCTGTCAGGGTCATCGTATCGCCATCCTCCAGAAAACTACGCGCCTCGCCGCTGTCCAGCGTCATTGGCTCCTTGCCACCCCAGCTCAGCTCCAGCATCGACCCACGCGCCGGTTTTTTAGGGCCGGATATGGTCCCCGACCCCAACAGATCACCCACATTCATCGGACAACCCGACGTGGTGTGATGCGCCAATTGCTGCGCTGCTGAATAATACATTTCACTGTAATTGGTGCGGGTGATGGTGGTGGTCGCATTCGCGCCCTCGGGATGCAGCTCTGCCGAAAGGTCAATATCATAAAGCATCGGAGTAGGTTCTTGCAGGTAAGGCAACAGCTCCTTTTCACGGGCCGGAGTACTCGTGCGAAAAGGCTCTAACGCTGCCGAAGTCACGATCCATGGTGATATTGTTGTGGCAGTTGCCTTGGCCTGAAACGGGCCAAGTGGCTGATATTCCCACGCCTGAATATCGCGTGCAGACCAGTCATTCAGCAGGACATAGCCAAAAATCATCGCATCCGCCTCGGCCACCGTCACGGGACCATTTGACGCCTGCCCTACAATTGCACCCATCTCCAGTTCCAGATCAAACCGTTTGCACGGCGCAAAATGCGGAACATCTGCGGTTGCTGGTTTCAACTGGCCCCAAGGACGGCGCACACTGGTGCCGGACACCACAATGGATGATGCGCGACCATTATAACCGATCGGGATGTGCAGCCAATTTGGCGGCAACGCGTTCTCGGCCCCGCGAAACATGGTGCCGACGTTTGTCGCATGGTGGCGGCCCGAATAGAAATCAGTGTATTCCGAAACCGCTAATGGCATGTGCATGGTTGCCACGTTTTGAGCCACCAAATGTGGCTCTAATGCGGCCTGTTGGTCTGATCCTTCGCGAAAAGCCGCAGTCAGGCCAGCGCGGAATTGGCTCCACGCCTCGGCCCCCAAATCCATAAAATCATTCCAGAACGGCACATCAAATACCGGCACATCACCTGCGGTCAGCACGCCAGCTTCTTCACAACTGGTCACGTCTAAAATCATATCACCAATTGCCACGCCGCAGCGGGCTTCTCGGCCATCCACGGAAAACACCCCGTATGGCAGGTTGTTCAGCGGGAAATCGGTAACAGCAGAATTGGCCGAGGTGACCCATGATTTTAACAGCTCGGTCATTTCACCCCCTTTGTGCCATCAAATTTCTTACCCAGAGAATCCCAGCAATCTATGTAGTCGTCCTGAATAGGCGCTTCCTTGGCCGCAAAATCAGTTAGGTGTTGTGGGAAGCGGGTCTCGATCATAAAGGACATGGTGTTGTCCAGAAACTCTGGTTTCAGCTCGGTATTGCTGGCCTTCTCAAACGCCGCATTGTCCGGTCCGTGCGGGATCATCATGTTATGCAGCGACATGCCGCCGGGCATAAACCCGTCCGGTTTGGCGTCATAAATGCCATAAATATTGCCCATCAATTCGGACATAATGTTCTTGTGATACCATGGCGGGCGGAACGTGTTTTCGGCCACCATCCAACGCTCGCGGAACAGCACAAAATCAATATTCGCCGTGCCCTCGATGCCTGATGGCGCGGTTAGGACAGTAAAAATCGATGGGTCGGGGTGGTCAAACAGAATCGCCCCGACGGGGGAAAACGTGCGCAGGTCGTATTTGCAGGCACAGTAATTGCCATGCCATGCGACCACGTCCAGCGGCGAATGATCAATGAAAGTTTCATGAAACTGCCCGCCCCATTTCACCACCACACGGCTGTCGGCATCGCGGTCTTCAAACGCGGCAATCGGTGTTTTGAAGTCGCGCGGGTTGGCAAGGCAATTCGCCCCGATCGGGCCACGCCCTGGCAGATCAAACTTCTGGCCGTAATTCTCGCAAACAAACCCACGCGCAGGGCCATCCAGAACCTCGACCCGAAACACCATGCCACGGGGCAGGATGGCGATCTCTTTTGGCTCCAGATCAATGATGCCCAATTCGGTGCAAAACCGTAGGCGACCCTCTTGGGGCACAATCAGCATCTCACTGTCGGCGGAATAGAAATATTCGTCCTGCATTGATTCAGTGATCAAATATACATGCGTCGCCATACCAACCTGCGTGTTCACATCCCCCGCCGTCGTCATGGTGCGCATGCCGGTGATGAACGTCAGCGGTGTATCCGCGTGGGGAATCGGGCTCCAACGATACTGGCCCAATGACAATGTATCAGGATTGATATTTGGCGCCGATTTCCAATACGGCAAGTCAATACGCGCAAACCGCGATGTGTGTCGCACGGACGGGCGAATACGGTAGCACCATGTGCGCTCATTCTGCCCGCGCGGGGCGGTAAACGGCGTGCCAGATAGCTGTTCAGCATACAATCCATAAGCACATTTCTGCGGGCTGTTCATCCCTTGGGGCAGTGCATCCGGCAGGGCTTCGGTTTCAAAATCATTGCCAAAGCCGGGCATATAGGCATTCATATTTTCATCGCGGATTAGCCCGCTTGCGGGGGGCTGGGATGTCATGACGTCTCCTGTCTTCAACGATTGCCCTACGGCAATCTATGGCGCGTTTCCTGTTATGAAAGGTATCGTTGCACATGCAACGAAGTCAAGTGTCGTTGGCGGTTGATCCGGCCCGCAATTCGTGCAGTCATTGCAAATGTAACAAACGCGAGGTTTCACCGGTGAGTGATTTTGATCTGGACGCATTTCTACCCTACCAACTGGCGGTTCTGGCGGCGCGTGTTAGCCACGGGTTTTCAGACCTGTACCAACAACGTTTTGGCATAACGATTCCGGAATGGCGGGTTGTGGCGCATCTATCTCAGGCGGGACCGGTCAGTGTGCGCGAAATCCACCAGCGGGTGGATATGGACAAATCCAAAGTATCACGCGCCGCATCCCGGCTTGAGGCGGCTGGTTATATCAGCAAAAAAGTAAATGGTAATGACCGGCGGTTGGTTGAGCTGGAACTGACCCAGAAAGGGCAGGATATGATCAATGAAATCACCCCGATCGCACAAAAATACGAGGCAACGGTATTGGCCACATTGGGCGAACATGCACCGTGTTTTCGATCAGCGTTAGACTCACTTTTAGATGAAAAGGCAGCAAAATGACCGACATTGTAATATTGGGCGGGGCGCGCACAGCAATCGGCACATTTGGCGGGGCTTTGGCAGGTGTTACGCCTGTTGATCTGGCCACAGTGGTTTCCAAGGCGGCGCTGAGGCGGGCGGGCATAGACCCCGCACAAATCGGGCATGTGGTGTTTGGCAATGTGATCAACACGGAACCACAGGATATGTATCTAAGCCGTGTCGCCGCGATGCAGGCGGGCGTACCAGATAGCGTACCCGCGATGAATGTCAGCCGGTTGTGCGGGTCTGGAGCACAAGCGATTGTGTCAACTGCACAGAGCCTAATGCTAGGTGATACCGATTTTGCACTGGCTGGCGGGGCCGAATGCATGAGCCGCGCGCCATACATTTTGCCCGCCGCGCGGTGGGGGCAAAAGATGGGTGATATTAGCTCGCAGGATATGCTGCTAGGCACATTGAACTGCCCGTTCGGGTCAGGGCACATGGGGATCACGGCGGAAAATGTGGCGGCGGAGTACGGGATCAGTCGGGAGGATCAGGATGCCTTTGCATTGGAGAGCCAGACACGGGCGGCCAAGGCAATTAAGGATGGGGTGTTTGAGGAGCAGATCGTTCCCGTTGACGTGAAGGTGCGGCGCGACACGGTGGAATTCAAGGTCGATGAGCATCCCAAAGCGACTTCGGCAGAGGCCTTGGCGGGATTGCGAGCGGCGTTTCAAAAGGACGGCACGGTCACAGCGGGCAACGCATCGGGCATCAATGATGGTGCTGCGGCACTGGTGTTAGCGCGGGCAGATGCGGCTAAAAAGGCAGGATTAGAGCCCATTGCACGCATCATCGGCTATGCCCACGCAGGCGTGCGCCCTGATGTGATGGGCATTGGGCCGGTGCCTGCGGTTCAAGCATTACTGGCCCGCACTGGCCTGACGGTGGATGATTTCGATGTGATTGAATCCAATGAGGCGTTTGCCGCGCAAGCCTTGGCTGTGAACAAGGTATTGGGGTTGGATCCGGCCAAGGTAAACCCGAATGGCGGCGCGATTGCGCTGGGGCATCCGGTGGGGGCGACGGGGGCATTGATCACGGTGAAAGCACAGTATGAACTGGAGCGGATCGGCGGCAAACGCGCGTTGATCACCATGTGCATTGGTGGTGGTCAAGGGATCGCGCTGGCGATTGAACGACCTTAAAGCTGCTATATGAATTCCATATGACGCGCATATGAAAACCATATGAGCTTTAGTCCAACCTGATCTGTGCCCGTGCCGCACGCCCTTTGGCATCAATCACCGAAAGTGACACAAACCCGGGGCCAGTGATTTCCAGAACCGACTGGCGCTCGTAGGTGGCCACATCAAACGGCTTGCCGTTGGCCAGCCAAGTGAACGGCGCGATGCCATCGCGGACTTTGACAACGAGTAGTCCATCGCTCACCTCGATCGCCGCGCCATCCGGTGGAAAGGCAACGGTTGGCGCATCTTTGGGTTTCTCGAACAGCGCGTTTCGGCCGCGGAACCGTTGTAACGGTTGTGGTAATTCCGCATTGCTAACCGTCAATGTCGCGGGCGGTGGCGAACGTAGCGGGGTCAGCACGGGTTTGATCCGGTTGAACACTTCGAACAACACAGGCGCTGCTAAATCGCCACCAAACGCGCCCGGGACCGGCGTGCCATCAGCGCGGCCCATCCACACCCCGACAACATGCTGGCCGTCAAACCCCAGCGCCCAAGCATCACGGTGGCCATAGGATGTGCCTGTCTTATAGGCTAATCGGTTGCGCGGTGCATTCGGCGGCGGGGTTAGGCCCGACAGAATATCAGCAACATGCCATGCGGCCACGGGCGAGATCAGATTTCGGCCTGTTTGGGCCTGATTAGAGCCTGTTTTCCAAAACAGCGAGCGCGGTGTGCCACCTTGGGCCAAGCCGGCATATAGCTGGGTCATGTCCGTAAGAGTGACGCCCAAACCGCCCAGCGCAATTGCCAGACCAGGCTTGCCTCCAGGCACCACGGGCTCCATTCCGGCGCGGCGCAGGGTCGACATCAGTTTGGCGGGCCCAATCGCTTGGGTCAGTTTGATCACGGGGATGTTCAGCGACAGCTGCAACGCACGGCGCACCCGAAGGGTGCCGCGAAACTTGCCGTCAAAATTCTGCGGAAAATATGTGCCAAACGCGGTGGGTGTGTCGTCAATCAGGGTTTCAGGGTGAGCCAGACCTTGATCAAACGCCATGCCATAAATTAGCGGTTTCAGGGTGGACCCTGGGGATCGCAGGGCGCGGGTCATATCGACAAAGCCAAGGCGGCTGTCGGCGCGGTAGGCCGAGGAGCCGACCGAGGCGAGAATTTCGCCAGTTGTATGATCCGCCACAAGCATCGCAATTGACATCTGGTCGCCTCGCCCGCGCAGAGCCGTGGTGGCGAGGGCCTCAAGTTGACGCTGTAGGGTTGCATCAAGGGTGAGTTGATGGATGGATTGCAGGGGGTTTTCAGCCAAGGCGCGGTCGGATAGATGCGGAGCGACGGCTGGAAACGGGTGCTTTTGGGCTGGAATAGGCTCTGATTTTGCGCCGTCAGCGGTATCGCCCGACATAATCCCTGCCCCGACCATTCGGGCCAGAACACGGTTGCGGGCCGTTTGGGCTGCTTTGGCGAAACGATCAGGGCGGCGTGTTTCCGGCGCTTGTGGCAAGGCGACCAGCAGAGCGGATTGCGCAGGCGTCAGGCGGCGTGGGTCTTTGTTAAAATAGGCGCGGGTTGCGGCGCGGACGCCTTCAAGATTGCCACCAAAGGGGGCGCGGTTCAGATAAAGGGTGAGGATTTCATCCTTGCTTAAGCGCCGTTCAAGCGCCAGCGCAAGGCGGATTTGGCGCAGTTTACCGGACCATTTACCGGTGCTGCCATCTTCTAGCAGCCGCGCCACCTGCATGGTCAGGGTGGAGCCGCCAGATACGATTTTCCCGCTGGTTAGAGCCTGATATGAAGCACGTAGCATCGCCACAGGGTCAACACCTGCGTGGGAATAGAACCGTTTATCCTCATAGGCGATCAGCATGTTGATGTAGTCGAGATCAACGCTATCAAGTGCTGCATTCAGCCGCCAGCGTCCATCGGCAACCGTATAAGCCCGTAACAGAACGCCGTTGCGATCCAGCACTTCAACCGAGGTTTCTGCCGTGAGTCGTGGCAGTTCGGTAGTGTCCACCCACACATCAAACCGGTCCCGCGCCATGGCTGTCAGCAACAACCCCAGCGCAAGGATCAGGAGTGCGTGGCGGCGGATCATTCGGTGACCGTGATCTGCCCCGTTTCAGAATGGGCGCGGTATTGGGGGCGATACATATCTTCAACGCTCGCCGCTGGATGGTGGTAGGTGCCCGGCGATATGGCCCGCACGATATAGGCCAGATCGAACGGATCATCCTTGCGCCAGTCAACAGCCGCAAGGAACCGATCTGCGCGGAACTCGGTGTTGCGCACGTTTGGCATGACCTCTAACCATTCCAGCATGCTAAGATCACCGCCGGAAATCAGGTTCGGGTTGTCGATTTCGAACCCTGCTGGCAGTGGGTCATTCACCATCAAACGGCCCTCGTTATCGCTGAAGGGCGAGATGGTCAGCACCACCGCCAGACGGGTGCCAACGGGGTGGCCGCTTGGGTCGGTCGGGTTGCCGTCCATCGTGTAGTAGATGCGTTTGATCGCATAGCCGTAACCGCTGGCAGGTTCGGGCTGATCCGGCACGCCGAAGGTGGTCATTGTTACCAGTTCATCCCGATCAGTACCGTTGCGGATGGCAAGGCCGGTGTTGGTCGCTGTATCCTCAATCACACGCACCAATGGGCCGACGACGGGTTCGCCGTTCACGGTAAAGCCATTCATCGTGGGATCATTGATCAGGGCCTTGACCGCCATCAGGGACCACATGGATTCCTGTGTGGAGTGGTATTGGTCGTTGGCATAGCTGGTGGAAACCCGATGGGCGAGGTCGGCGCTGTCAATCGCTGTGCTGCCAGCCTCTACCGCAAGCGCCAGAACCGCAGCGCCATCGCGCAGGTGGGTGCCGTAATCAGAGCGCCAATATTGGGGCTCGTTCGCCTCCCACGTTCGGCCAATCATCCGCGCAGCACGGGCAAACATCGCGTCGGCACGGGGTTGATCGCCATAACTGGCCAGCGCCGCGCCCAGTTGGGCGGCGGCCATTGGGGTTGCGAAATCGCCGCCCTTTGCGTCAGCGTAATAGCGCAGGTCACCGACATTTGCAGCGCCTTCGCGGGCGAGGACAAACAGCGCATAGGCCACGTCTTCGCCGCCATTATCAAAATCGGGCGCATAGTTAATGCGGTTGCGCAGGTTATCGACCGCCGAGCGGAAGGCGTGGTCCGGCACGGTGAAACCTTTGGCGCGCGCACGGCTGAGGAAATCGGTGACGTATGAATCCAGCCAGAAGTCGCCCGATGCTGGACCCCACAGGCCGAATGCGCCGTTTGAGGCCTGATTGCTCAACACGCGTTCAATTGCATCATCCACACGCTCGCCTATTTTCTTGCGGGTGCCCAGGCCCATGACCTCGGCCACCTCGTTCAGATACAGCAGAGGCATGGCGCGGGAGGTGGTTTGTTCGGTGCAGCCATAAGGGTAGCGGTCCAGTGCGGACAGCAGGCCGGGCGCGTCGAATTGCGCCAATGCGCCGACCGATAACATCGCCGATCCGGTGCCGGATTTGAAACCGGTGAACACGTTATCATCCAGTGTGAAGGTATCACCAGCAGCAAGTGTAAAACGGCGGGAGCGCGATATTTCAGGGTCGTTCACTTCGACCGGAATGATCAGCGGTTTGGTCAGGCGGGTGCCATCGGGTGTGGTTAGGGTCACATTTATCTTGTGCGTGCCCACATCCACAGCGGTAATCGGCACCGACAGGGTGGTTTTCTGCAAATCCCCCAGCGTGATTTCGCTGGGCAGGTTGGCGGTGCTCACAGCGATGCCTTGGCCCGTAACCTCAAGCCCCATTTTGCCGGACGGGCCCGTCGCGTGGGTAATCTCCAGCAACATGCGGGATGTATCGCCTGGTGCCATGAAACGCGGCAGGCTGGCGGTGACCACAACAGGGTCGCGCACCAGCACGTCTTGTTCGGCAGCGCCAACGCCCGAGGCAGACCAGACCACGGCCATCAGCCGCACGGTGCCGTTGAATTCGGGCAGATCAAAGGACGCGTGTGCGATGCCATCTGCCCCTACCGTGACGGGACCGGAAAAATAGGCGACCAGTTCCTCGGTGGGTGGAGGCGATTGCATACCCATTTCGCTGCCCGCGTCACCGCCGGAGCGGATAGCGCCCATCGCGCCGTTCATCCCGTCAATCAGACGGCCATAAACGTCGCGCATTCCCATGCCCAGTTTGCGCTGGCCAAAGTAATGGTTGGGGGCATCGGGGCTATCAAACCCTGTCAGGTTCAGGATACCCAGATCAATCGCGGCGATGGTAGCATAGGCGGTCTCGCCCGCTTTGATGCCATCCACCTTTAGCGCCACCTGAAGCGGCGCGCGCGGGGCGGATTCAGTGGGCATGTCAAAGGCGGCTGACAGCTTGCGCGTCCCAGGATCAACTGGTGCGTAGGACAGGCCCAGCGCACGGGCGGGGTTGTGGCCAGTGGCTGCATCCATTGGGCGGATCACGGTGGCGGTGACGTAAGCGCCAGCGCCCCATTGATCCGTGACAGCCAGCGGGATCAGGTTTTCACCCTCAACCACATCAACCACTTTCATATCGATCAAGTGGCTCGACATCACCGTGATCAGTGCCTTACCGGCGTAACGCGGAACCACGCGCAGGGTGGCGGTTTCGCCCGTCGCATAGGCGGGTTTGTCCAGCGAAACCTCGAGCGTGTCGGGCGTGCTGGACGCATCAGCCGAGGCATACCAACCGGCGTAGAAATCAGACGATGAGGCGACGTAAGTGCCGTCAACGCGTTCAACCTTGATCTCGTATTCGCCCCACTTCACAGGGGCGGAAATGGTAATCGGCTGGCCGTTCAGATCGGCGGTGCCGCTGGCCACGCGTTTACTGGTGTGGATCGCTTCCCAATTCCAGTTGCCGTATTGCTGATACCACTGATAGCGGGTTCTCACGCGGTTTACGGTCCATTTGACTTGCATCGGGGTTTGGGCCGCGTCCTGATCAATCGCGATGATCTGGAAACTGGCATCCGTGCCTTCTTCAACCACATCCTCGAACATCGGCTTGATGCCGATCATCGCACTGTCCGGCGCAAGGCGTTTGGTGATCTGGCGCTCGACCGGACGGCCCGAGCCTTCGGCAATGCGCACGGTGAACCGCGCTTCAAGCGGACGCGAGACGTCTTCGGCTTTGGGGAACTCAACAGGGATGCGAACAAAGCCCGCGTCATCAGTGCGCAGGTCACCCTGTAGGGTCTTAATCACGGGATCAAACCGTTCGCTGTGACGGCCAAAGCTGTAGCCGGGATAGGCGGTTAGGCCATCAGTGGCGCGCACCAACACTTCGCCCTCGATCGGTAAATCAGCGGCAGGAGCGCCAAACAGATAACGGGCGTCAGCGGTCAGCACTGTACCGTCCTTCAGCCGCAGCGGGGTGTCTGGCAGGGTCAGGTCAAAATCAATGCGTTCGGGCAGAAAATCCTCGACCAGAAAGCTGGTGCTGGCCAGTGCTGGCGCATCCACATCAGTGAACAGCGCCAATTGCCATGTGCCGCGCGGCACCAGCGGGCCGATGGGCATGTTAAAGATGTGACCACCCACAACGGCTGTATCGCCGGTCGACAGATGGCGGCTGTATTCCACACCATCGGGGCGGGTCAGGATCGCTGTGACCGGCAGGCCAACGATGGCATTGGCGGTCGCGTCACGGGTCAGGGCGGTGGCGTTTACCGTTTCGCCCGCACGATATGCACCGCGATCTGTGGTCAGGAACATGTCGATGTGTTTGGCCGGCTCGCGACCCTCGACACCACGATCCGACAGATCGAACTCTGGATCAGTCAGAGACAGGAATGCGATGTCCTTGTCGGCCTGTTTCGCCACGATTAGGGCTGGTTTTGCCCCGCCTGTACCGCGCGCCAAGGCATCGGCGAACAGTGCATAACCGCGTTCATCAGTCACTGTTTCAGCCAAAACAGCGTTTGCTTTGGACAACAGCGTAACAGAGATACCCTCGCGTGGTTCCGCATCACCCAGACCGCGCACAAAGACGTGGATGCCGTCTGTGCCGCTCATGGTGGCGAGGCCAAGGTCGGACAAAACAAACCACTGGGTCGCCGCGGCGTTTTGATAAGGATCAGAGCCCGGAACGCGGGCCTGTAGGGCGTAGATACCGGTTGGCAGATCATTGATCACATCGCCCATTGGCAGGCGGGTGGTCATATCCTTGTTCAGGGTCATCTGCACCTCGCCGGTGCCGCGCCATAGTTCTTCGGCGACTTGGTTGGCAAAGTTTTCCTCTTGCCACGGTGACAAGGGACGGCCGAAATAGCTGTCTTGCATGGCACGCAAAAGGTTGCGGTCACTGACACGGCGCAGCACCAGATCAAGTTCAGTGACGTTGACGGTTTCAACCGGAATGCCCGCGTTGGCGGATTTGGGCAGCACATAGGCGCGACCGGGGAATTTAGCGTTCGGGCTGCGGTCATTCACATAGAGCGACAGGTTGACCGCCTCGAGCAGCATTTCACCCGATTTCGCTGGCAGCCCCTCGCGCAATGTCAGGTCATAGCGTTTGCCATGCTCTACGCCCGAAATGCACAAACGGTTGCCTTCGGCCTCGACCGACAGGCCGTTTTGCGACAGGCGCACGTAGGGGGTGTAGTCCACCTCGCCCGCTGCCAGTGGTTCAGAAAACTGGGCACAAATGCGCGGTTCGGCCAGATCGCTTTCAATGTCATGGTCGGTGATTTTCAGGCCGTATTTAGCAACGGCATATTCCAGTTTTGCCAGCAATCGTTGTGTCGGTGAAATCGTCTCGGCTAAACGCAATGCTTTTAGCATATCCTTGTTGCGACCATTCTTTTCCAGCGCATCGGCCATCGCCAGCAGCGAGGTTACCTTTTCGCTGTCAGTAGTGCTGCGCAAATAGGCGTTTATCGATGCCAACATCGCGCGGCGCTTATGTTTGCGCTTGTCACTGTAATCACCTGAATTATTCAAAAATGCCGCGTGCGAATATTCGACCCACAGGTCGGAAACATCGGTTAGTGTCAGGGCCGCACCGAAATCGGATTGTGCACCGTTATAGCTGTTGTTGCTTAATCTGCTCCGGCCAGCACGCCACAAAGACAGGGCATCATCCCCTTGTGTATCATATAGTATGGGCAGCTCTTGGGCGAAATCCTTGGCCGCTGTAAACTCTGCCCCATCCAGAAATGACAACTCCGCTGCCCGCGCTGATGCCGCCGCAAGGATTTTCGGGTTCGTATCCAGAACCCGTGCCGAAATTGCACCGGCGTAGGGCTGTGTTTCGGTCACTTCGCTTTTCGGGAAACACGAATTGGAGCGGCTGTTGAAGGTGAACGCCTGACACCGTGCATCCGTTAAACATGCCTTTTGGCAGGCGGGCAGGGTCGTATCAAATATCGACTGTAAATCAGAGCCGTAAAAATCTAGATCACGCGTTATCGCAAGGCGACGGTCGGGGATTAAATCGTTCGCCCATAGGGATGTGGTGAACAACAGTAAAACGGCAACGGCTTTGACAACAAGGCGCATAAATAGTCCTCCTGAATATAATGGCCCGATGGTTGCACAGCCGAACAGGAGTGGCAATCGGTTCTTGGGGTGAAAATAGTTGGATATGTTAAGGTATTGTTCACCATGTTCGTGGAATGTTCTATGTAGATGATACAAAGAGGGACAGGATGGCGATCACCGAAAAACTGGCACAAGAACGCCGTGGGCGACTGGCCGCAGAACGCCTTCTGGAGCAAAAGCAAAATGAACTGTTCGCTGCCAACTCCAAGCTGGGGCAACACGCGCGGGCCTTGTCAGACGAGATTGTTGAACAGCGCCATGAGGCCGAAGAACTGAAGGGTGAAAATACCCGTGTTCGGTCTGATTTGAAGGTCGCCAATCACAAGGTGGGTATCGCCGAGCGTCGCCTATGGGATTCGATCGAAACGATCGAGGACGGGTTTGCGGTTTTTGACATTGACGACTGTATGGTTTCGGCAAATCACGCCTATCTGGCCACGTTTGACGGGCTGGAAGAAGTTCGGCCCGGGATAAGTTATGTCCGCCTTGTCCAGCTGTTGGTCGAAGAAGGCATCGTCGATCTAGAGGGAGAAACCCCGATGGAATGGAGCGACGCAATGCTGACGCGATGGCACAACGACCCGATTGAGCCCAAAGTGATCCGCCTATGGAATGGCGCCTATATCAAACTGGTTGATCGGCGCGCCCGCGACGGCGACACGGTATCGCTTGCGCTGAACATCACCGACACCATCCGCCACGAGGCCGAATTGAAAGACGCCCGCACCAAGGCCGAAGCCGCGAACCGCGCCAAATCGGCGTTTCTGGCAAATATGAGCCACGAAATCCGCACCCCGATGAATGGTGTTGTCGGGATGGCCGATCTACTGACCGATACCGATCTGGATGAAGATCAAATGCTATACGCCGAAACCATCAAGAATTCTGGCGAAGCCTTGCTGGTGATTATCAACGACGTGCTGGATTACTCGAAAATCGAGGCGGATAAACTGACGCTAACGGCTGAACCGTTTGATCTGGAACGATGCATCCATGAAATCGTAACACTGTTACAGGCATCGCTTCAGGACAAGACAGTCGAAATTCTGGTGGACTACGACATGTTCCTGCCGACCCAATATGTTGGTGACGCAGGGCGGATGCGGCAGATTTTGACCAATCTGATTGGCAATGCCGTCAAGTTTACCAATGAAGGGCATGTGTTGATCCGCGTCGTCGGGCTCGAGGTTGATGAAACGGGCAAGACGCGGGTTCATGTGTCAATCGAGGATACCGGTATCGGTATTGCCGCCGATATGGTCGGGCATATTTTTGGCGAATTCAATCAGGTCGAGGACGAGCGCAATCGCAAATACGAGGGCACGGGGCTGGGGCTTGCGATTACCAAACAGTTGATCGAACTGATGGAAGGCGAAATCTGGGTGGATTCGGTAGAGGGAGAAGGATCCTGTTTCGGGTTTCATATCACCCTGCCCGTGTCGGAGCCTGCCTTGATTGCACCAGACCATTCGCTGGTCCGCATTCGGCGCGCGCTGATCGTAAGCGATCAGAATGCCGGTCTGGAAATATTAACCAAGCAGCTTGCTGTGTTGGGCGTTGACGTGGTGCAGCATGATGTCGGGGCCGCGCAAATTGTCGAGGATGCCGGTGAATTTGATGTCGCGTTTGTTGATATGCCCGCATCGGATAATGCCCGACAGGATTACCTGATTTTACTACATACCAATGCGCCTGACTTACCGTTAATCGTGTTAAAATCAGATCGCGAAACGGCGGACAACGGGCCTGCTTTTGCCGCCTTGACCAAGCCGATTTTGCGGCATGATTTATTCAATGTTCTGCAATCGCTGGACGGGAGTGACGCGGATGTGTCACCGGCCCCCCCCCCAGTTGAAGAAAATACGCCCTTGCCGCCCGCACCCGCCGATCACACCCTGCGCAAGATGAAGGTTTTGGCCGCCGAAGATAACCGTACAAACCGGCTGGTGTTTAGCAAGATGGTGAAGAGTTTGAACATCGATCTGGTTTTTGCCAACAACGGGGTCGAGGCGGTCGAACAATTCCAAAGCTTCCAGCCCGATATGATTTTCATGGATATTTCGATGCCCGTTATGGACGGCAAAGAAGCCACCCGAACCATCCGCGAGATCGAGGCGCGGGACGGGTTACACCACGTCCCTATCGTGGCGCTAACCGCCCATGCAATGGCGGGGGATGACGCGGAAATTCTGGCGGCGGGGCTGGATTATTATCTGACAAAGCCCCTGCGCAAGACGGCAATTTGCGACAAGGTGGTCGAGCTGGCACCGGAAACGGTTTTGCCTGTGATGCCCGATGGGGATGTGTAGTCAGGGATTGCCCTGCGGCGGGCCATCAGCCACACTATGTGAATGACACACGAAAGAGGGTTTCAGCCTCGCGGCCTCGGAGAGATTGCTATTCGTTGCGCCAATTTGCAAGCGATGGTCGATTTCTATGAAAACACCATCGGGCTAACACATCTATCGGGGGATCATCGCACAGGCATTGTGTTCTTCAAAATCAGCGAAGGTTTTGACGGGCACACTGCAATTCTGGTGCTGTTCAATACTGATACCCAGCCCGAAACCGGCGCCCGATCCTCCTTGCATCATATTGCCCTGTCCCTGCCTTATGATGAGCAGGACGCGGTGATGGCTTGGTATGACAAGCTCGAACAGCCATACCGAGTCGAGCATTTCGGCTGGATCGGCTGGCGCGGAATATTCACCGAAGACCCCGAGGGCAATACAGTGGAACTGGTGGCTTATCATTCGTCCCTGTTGGACCAGCCTACGGAATAGCCCTACAAACCCATACGCTTTTCATACGCCGATTTTGCCCCGTTTTGCGTATCCTCCAACCCCCGTCATTCCCCCTAGCATTTCCCCAAACCGCACACTAACCTGCCGGTTATGATCCGTTTTGCCGCCACCCGATTGCTATCCCTCAGCCTTAGCCTACTGATGGCCTCGGTGGTGGTTTTCGCCGTGGTCGAGGTGATCCCCGGCGATCCTGCTTCCTACATGCTCGGCCTTAACGCTGCCCCCGAAGCGGTCATAGCATTACGCGATGAACTGGGCCTGAACGGCACCCTGTGGGCCCGCTATTTCGGCTGGGTCACGGGGATGCTGGCAGGGGATTTCGGCACGTCCTACACCTACCGCGTTCCAGTCTCGGACCTGATCACCCAGCGCCTCTGGGTGTCATTACCGCTGGCCCTGTTCGCGTTACTGCTATCGACCCTTATCGCCTTTCCCGTCGGCCTGATCGCCGCTGCGCGCCGTGGCAAACCCAGCGATTATGTGATCATGGGCGTCACACAGCTGGGCATTGCGGTGCCGAATTTCTGGTTCGCCATGCTGCTGGTTCTGGTGTTCGCGATCAACCTGCACTGGTTCAACGCGGGCGGCTTTGCGGGATGGGAAAACGGTCTGCTGGCGGGATTGAAATCGCTCACCCTGCCGGCCATTTCACTGGCCCTGCCCCAAGCTTCGATCCTCGCCCGCATCATGCGATCATCCTTGCTGGAAACTTTGACCCAAGACTACATCCGCACCGCCCGTGCCAAGGGTCTGACCCGCGCCCAGGCGTTGCGCCGCCATGCACTACGCAACGCCATGATCCCCGTTCTAACCATCATCGGCTTACAGTTCTCGTTCCTGATTGCAGGCGGCATCATCATCGAAAACGTGTTCTACTTGCCCGGCCTAGGGCGGCTGATATTCCAAGGCATCACCCAGCGCGATCTGGTGGTCGTCGAAAGCGTCGTGATGCTGTTGGTGTTCGCCGTCATCACAGTCACTTTCCTCGTCGACATTGCCTATGCCGCCGTTGATCCACGCTTGCGGAGTGGTCGATGAAGCTCCCTGTCCAGCTTATCACCGGCACCATCCTGACAGGCTTTTTTGTCGTCGCCGTGGCACTGTCATTCTTCTGGACCCCGCATGATGTCACCATCCTGACCATCGCCGATAAATTGCAAACCCCCTCTGCGGAATACTGGCTGGGAACTGACCATTTTGGTCGCGATATGTTTTCTATGCTGATGGTCGGGGCGCGCACATCCATCGCCGTCGCCATTGTCGCCGTGGGCATCGGAATGGGCGTCGGCGTGCCGCTGGGATTGATGGCCGCGGCCAATAGGGGCAGCCTGCTGGACGAGGTGATCATGCGCGGCAATGATCTGATCTTTGCCTTTCCATCGCTGGTGATCGCCATCCTGATCACTGCCGTTTTTGGCCCCTCGGCCCTAAACGCAATCCTTGCGATCGGCATCTTCAACATCCCGGTTTTTGCCCGCGTCACCCGTGGTGCTGCACTGTCGGTCTGGACGTTGGATTATATCCTCGCTGCTCGAACCTGCGGCAAACGCGCCTTGCGCATTTCGGTGGAACACATCCTACCCAACATCGCCAACCTGTTGATCGTGCAGGGAACAATCCAGTTTTCACTGGGTATTTTGGCCGAGGCGGGCCTGTCCTACGTTGGCCTTGGCGCACAGCCCCCGACACCCAGCTGGGGCCGGATGCTGGCCGATGCGCAGACCTATATCTACAGCGATGCCCGCCTTGCATTCCTGCCCGGCATTGCGATTGTACTGATGGTTCTGGGGCTGAATCTGATGGGCGATGGTTTGCGTGATTTGCTGGACCCGCGGATCAGGAGGGAGCGCTGATGATCTCTCTGCAAAACCTCACCCTCACCATTCACGACACGCCAATCCTGACCGATGTCAGTTTTGAAATACCGCAGGGGCAGATCTTCGGACTGGTTGGCGAAAGCGGCTCTGGCAAATCCATGACCGCGCTTGCTCTGATGCAATTGCTACCACTGGGCAGCGTAGTTGGCGGGCACGTTACGGTCGAGGGTGCCGATGTTTTAACCCTGTCCGAACCCGATATGTGCGCCTTGCGTGGCAATGAAATCAGCATGATATTTCAGGAACCGATGACCGCGTTAAACCCCGTGCAATCCATCGGTAACCAAGTGGCCGAAACCCTGTTAATCCACGGCAAAGCCAGTAAATCCGAAGCTGCAAAAATCGCCCGCAAAATGCTGGATCGCGTTGGCCTGCCAGCCGACAGGTTCCCGTCATCCCGCTATCCACACGAATTGTCAGGTGGCCAGCGCCAACGGGTTTGCATCGCCATGGCCATCGCGCTGCGTCCCAAATTGCTGATCGCGGATGAGCCGACAACCGCGCTGGATGTCACCACGCAGGCACAAATTCTGGAGCTGCTGCGTAAGCTGGTTGTTGAGGAAAACATGTCGCTGTTGCTGATCACCCATGACTTGGCCGTGGTGGCCGGAATGGCCGATCATGTGGCGGTGATGCGCAAAGGAGAGTTGGTGGAACAAGGTCCGACCGAGCAGCTGTTCAAAACCATGACACACCCCTACACCAAGCAACTGTTTGAGGCCTCGAGCCATCAACCAGATCGTGTTGGTGATACCCAAAAGACTCCTATCCTTGAGGTGAAAAACGCCATCCGCGAATACGCTGCCCCGCGCACAAAGCTGTTCCATCGCCCAGCGCCATTTCGTGCGGTGAACAACGTCAGTTTTACCTTGATGCGCGGCGAGAGCCTTGG
>CAYYOF010000045.1:0-23394 GCA_964473185.1 uncultured Marinosulfonomonas sp.
GAAGAGAAAACATGAAACATCTATTGATGATGACAGCGGCGAGTTTTGCTGTAACTGCCACAAGCGCCTTTGCGGGCGGGATAGAGCGTTCCAGCCAATCGGTTGGAATCTTATTTGAAGAGGGACGATATGGTGAGTTTAGCTTTTCTGTTGTTAGCCCAAAAGTTAGCGGTTCTTTTGGTGCAGTTCCTAGCGGTGACATGGCCCCATCTTATCAAAATTTCGCATTCGGCTACAAACAAGATTTTGGTGACAACCTCTCGTTCGCCCTCATTGTAGATCAGCCTATCGGGGCCGATGTTAGCTACGCAAACGCGGTCGCGACCTATCCTTTCGTTGGGTCCACGGCGACAGTTAGTTCGCACGCAATTACTGGGCTGTTGCGTTACAAGTTCCAAAACAACTTCAGCATTTACGGCGGCTTGCGAGCCGAAGCCATTAGTGGTCAGGTCGCTTTGACATCAGGTTATAGGCTTAATGTTGGAAACGATTATGAAATGGGCTACGTTTTAGGTGTCGCTTATGAAAAACCGGAAATCGCGCTTCGTGTGGCACTTACGTATAGTTCTGAAATAGAGCATGAATTCACCGATGTTACCGAAGTGAGCCTGCATCCAAATGCCGGAAACCCTTTTTCAACAACGGTACCAAAATCTGTTAACCTTGAGTTCCAATCAGGCGTTGCAAAAGATACGCTTGTGTTCGGCTCGATTCGTTGGGTTGACTGGACGGTCTTCGATATCTCTCCAGGAGGTCTAGGCGGAGCATCTCTTGTCGATTACACGAATGATACAATTACATATAATATCGGTGTTGGGCGGCGTTTTAATGAGAAGTGGTCTGGTGCAGTAACCCTCGGTTATGAAGAAACCAAAGGTGATCCAGTAGGAAACCTTGGGCCCACTGATGGTTCGCTTTCTATAGGGGTTGGTGCAACATATACCATGAACAATATGAAAATCACCGCAGGGGTTCGCTATATTGATATTGGCGACGCCACTACAACAACTATTGGAGCCAACTTTGCAAATAACAGTGCAATAGCTGCTGGTTTCAAAATTGGTTTCAGCTTCTAGATGAACCGAATATCCATACTCAAAGCCCCGCCCAATCCGGCGGGGCTTTTTGTTTGCGCCTACCAATTCCAATTGACCCTATGCGCCCCGCTGGCTACCTAGGATCAACGCATAACCCAAGGCAGCCACGCTATGTTTTATCAATCCGCCCGCGACTGGACCGAAACCGCCCACAAACGGGTGGCGCTGTTTGGCATGTCAGGCCTTGGCAAAACCCATGTGGCCAGCGCCTTGCGGGCCAGCGGCACATGGTTTCACTACAGTGTCGATTACCGCATCGGCACCCGATATATGGGCGAATTCATCGTTGATAATTTCAAAGTTGAGGCGATGAAAAACCCGTTTCTGGCGGAACTTCTGCGCACCGATAGCATGGATATTTCCTCCAACATCAGCTTTGATAATCTGGCGCCCCTGTCGACCTATATGGGAAAACCCGGCAATGGTGCCAAAGGCGGTCTGCCATTTCAGGAATACATGCACCGTCAGAACCAGCACCGTGCCGCTGAAATCAATGCGCTGACGGATACGGCCTACTTTATCAATCGGTCGCAAACCCTTTATAAGTATGATAATTTTATCTGTGATACTGGCGGGTCAATCTGCGAAGTGGTGAACCCTGACAACCAGAACGACCCTGTGCTGCGGCACCTGTCGGACAACCTGCTGCTGGTCTGGATCAAAGGCAGTGACGAGCATTCCGAACAGTTGGTCGAACGCTTTAACATGGCCCCAAAACCGATGTATTATCCGCCCGATATCATGAATGATATGTGGGTCAGATATCTTGAGCAAAAGGGCTGCGCCGAGGCGGAAGTTGATCCTGATGATTTCATCCGCTGGGGCTACGGCGAGGCCCTGTCGCATCGCCAACCGCGCTATCAGGCCATGGCCGACAATTGGGGCGTGACCATTGCGGCCAAAGATGTGGCGCAGGTTGTGACCCCTGATGATTTTGACACCCTGATCGCCAGCGCGATTTCAGCTGCGAATTAGGAAGTGTGATGCCAATAAGAATTCCCTCCACCCTGCCCGCCTTTGAGACCCTGACAAATGAAGGCGTGATGGTGATGACCCGCAAACATGCGGATAAGCAGGATATCCGGCCATTGAAAATTGGCCTGCTCAATCTGATGCCGCAAAAAATCGCCACCGAAACCCAGTTTGCCCGCCTGATAGGCGCGACCCCATTGCAGCTGGAACTGGTGCTGATCCGGATGTCGGGGCATGTCAGCAAGACCACGTCGGCCTCGCATATGGGTGAATTTTACCAGCCATTTCAGGATGTTAAGGACCAAAAGTTTGACGGGCTGATCATCACCGGCGCACCAATTGAACATTTACCGTTCACCGATGTCACCTATTGGGACGAGTTGAGCGAGATCTTTGAGTGGACCCAGACCAACGTACATTCCACCTTTGGCGTCTGCTGGGGTGGCATGGCGATGATCAACCATTTTCACGGCGTGCAAAAACACATGCTGGACGCCAAGGCATTCGGTTGTTTTCGGCATCAGAACTTGCAACCCGCCTCGCCCTACTTACGGGGGTTTTCCGATGATTGCGTGATTCCGGTTAGCCGCTGGACCGAAATGAAGCGAGCGGAAATTGATGCCCAGAGCGGGCTGGTGACGCTGCTTGGCAGTGACGAGGTTGGCCCTTGTCTGGTTCAGGATGCCGCCCACCGCGCACTGTATATTTTCAACCACTTTGAATATGATACCACCACCCTGAAGGGTGAATATGACCGCGATATAGCTGCCGGCACCCCGATTAACATTCCGACAAATTACTACCCTGATAATGACCCGACCAAACCGCCACAAAACCGCTGGCGCAGCCACGGGCATTTGCTCTACACCAACTGGATCAGCGAAATATACCTGACCACGCCGTTTGATCAGGCTAAGATTGGCCAAAAATCAACCGATCTGCGCGGATAGCTTTAGGAGCCATTAATGACCTTGCCTTTTGACGGTGCCATTTCCGATTTCTATAAAAACACCGCACCCAAAGATGTGCGTGATATGATCAGGGATGGCGGCAAGAAAGACATTCTGTCCGACAGCTACCCGTATAAAAAACGCATGGATTCGGATGAATACGAGACAACGATGGCTGCGTTACAGATCGAACTGGTCAAATGCCAGTCGTGGGTCAAAGACACAGGTTCTCGCGTTGCGGTGGTGTTCGAGGGGCGTGATGCTGCCGGAAAAGGTGGCATAATCAAACGGATACGCGAGAACCTTAATCCACGCATCGCCAATGTCGTGGCGCTGCCCAAACCCTCGGACCGCGAAGCAACGCAGTGGTATTTCCAGCGCTACATCTCGCATCTGCCTGCCGGTGGCGAAATCACCCTGTTTGATCGGTCGTGGTATAATCGCGCCGTGGTCGAGCATGTGTTTGAATTCTGCACCCCCGAACAGCGCGTCAGATTTTTCTGGCAACTGCCGGAGTTTGAGGAAATGCTGGTGGACGAGGGTATCCATTTTGCCAAAATCTGGCTGAATGTCGGGCGCACCGAACAGCTACGGCGGTTTTTATCACGTGAAAAAGACCCGCTAAAGCAATGGAAACTAAGCTGGATTGACGTTGAAGGTCTGAAACGCTGGGATGCTTATTCAGACGCGATCGAGGAAACATTTGCCCGCAGCCACAACGACAATTCGCCGTGGACCATCATCCGCTCTGATGACAAACGCCGCGCGCGCATCGCCACCATCCGCGCGGTTCTGAGCCAGATTGACTATGATGGCAAAGACGCCGCCATGGCCTGTGCGCCTGACGATAAAATTGCAGGTGGGCCGGAAATGTGGGTAGAATAAACATGCGCAAACGCGGTTATCATCACGGCAATCTGCGCAGTGCATTGATAGATGCGGCGGTGAAGCTGATCGAGGAAAAGGGGCCGAACGGCTTTACCCTGTCGGAGGCCGCCAAACAGGCCGGCGTCACCCCCGCCGCCGTATACCGCCACTTTGCGGGCCGCGAAGATCTGATCGCGGGGGCGGCGTTAGAGGGCTACCGGATTTTCGGCGATCTGATGGAATATGCCAGCGGCAAAAACCACAATGGCCTACAGGCGTTTGAAAGCACCGGACGGGCCTATCTGGCCTTTGCACGCAAATATCCGGGGCATTACGTGGCGATGTTTGAAAGCGGAATTTCGATCAATCGCAATTCGGAATTGGCCCAAGCCGCCCAGAATGCCCTTGGACATCTGGATCAGACCGCAGCCCAGTTAACCAGCCATATGCCTGAAGACAGACGCCCGCCCGCTTCAATGGTGGCCGCCCACATCTGGGCGATGAGCCACGGGGTGGTCGAGCTGTTTGCGCGCGGCTCTCCCGGCACCCAGTCGCCGTTTCCTGCCGAGGAATTACTGGAAAGCGGTATCGGGATTTATCTGCGCGGACTAGGATTAATCCCGCCGGATCAATAACATATTTCCGTCTCTAAATATCCTCGCCCAAAGCATAGGCTCTCTTTTGGAGCCGTGTCACCAAAAATAAAAAGGCGAGGATAAAACCCCGCCTTTTTGTAATTTCGTATAGCTCTGAGACTTAACGTTTGCTGAACTGGAAGCTACGACGCGCTTTGCGGCGGCCATATTTCTTACGTTCCACAACACGGCTGTCGCGGGTCAGGAAGCCAGCGGCTTTCAGGGCACCACGCAAAGAGGGTTCATAAATCTGCAGCGCTTTGGAAATGCCGTGCTTGACCGCGCCAGCTTGGCCGGACAAACCGCCGCCTTTGACGGTGGCATTCACGTCGAATTCACCTTCAACACCGGCAACCGTAAAGGGCTGCGCCAAAATCATTTGCAGCACAGGACGGGCAAAATATTTGCGCATCTCGCGGCCATTGACAGTAACCTTGCCAGAGCCTGGTTTGATCCAGACACGGGCAACCGCATCTTTACGTTTACCAGTGGCATACGAGCGGCCCAGATGATCACGAACAGGTTCGCGCAGGATGGCAGCTTCTACAGCCTCGGCCGCAGTGGTTTCAACCTCAGTCGTTTCGGCAGGTGTGCCTTCTACAACTTGGCTCAACTCGTCGAGTGATTTGATTTCTTCAGTCATGACTGGCTCCGCGTGTTTTTGGCGTTCATCGCTTTTACGTCCAGAACTTCGGGGTTCTGTGCTTCATGCGGATGCTCGGCACCGGCATATACGCGCAGGTTTGTCATGATAACGCGGCTCAAACGGTTGCCAGGCAACATGTTTTTAACAGCTTTGGTCACAACACGCTCGGGGAATTTACCCTCGAGGATTTGCTCGGCCGTGCGCTGTTTAATGCCGCCCGGATGGCCCGTGTGCCAGTAATAAATCTTGTCGCTGCGTTTTTTACCAGTCAGCTGGATTTTTTCAGCGTTGATCACGATCACATTGTCGCCCATATCCATGTGCGGTGTAAAAGTGGCTTTGTGCTTGCCGCGCAAGCGCATGGCGATAATGGAAGCAAGACGGCCCAGCACGACGCCTTCAGCGTCAATGATGATCCATTTCTTCTCAATATCTGCCGGTGTAGCAGAGAAGGTTTTCATGGTGTCTACCCTATTTGAAACGGTGCAAATGACGATTATCGCCGCTTGCGGGAATTGATTGCGTCTATCTATAGGGTTTAGCTGCACAGTCAAGGGCACTAAGGTTTGTTTTATATAGTAAAAACAATGCTTTATAAAATAGGTATTATTTTACCCCACATTTACACCTCGATCAGATCGGGCGGGTTGTTCAATAGCTGCTCCAATGCATACATAGCCCGCTCAAACGCCTCCAGCGGGATTTGCCCATTCACCGTGATACGCACCGCATGCGGGGCCCGCCCGTCCAGCAATGCAAAATCATCGGCAGACCGCAGGCGGATCCCCTGTTTTTCCGCCGCGCGACAAAAATTCGAGGCCCGCCAACCGCGTGGCAATTGCAACCACAGGAACGGCACATCCTCGCTCCATTTCAGATCATAACTGCCCAACACATTCACCGCCGTGCGCACATAGCTGTTGACCCGGTCCCGCACCGCCTCGCGGATTTCCGCCAGATCAGGGGATTGCAGAACCATTTCCGTTAAATCGCAAATGGTCACCGCCAGCCCGAAGTGGTTGAATTGTGCCGCACGGCGTAGTTTTTGGGTCATGTTGGCTGGCGCAACAGCAAACCCGACCCGCAAGGACGGCGTTAGTGATTTGGACAGGGACGATACATACCACCCAAGATCAGGCAGCAATTCGCGGTAGGTCGGCAGGCCGCTGCCCTGCATGTGGTAGCAATCATCCTCAAGCACATGGCAGTTATACTGCCGTGCCACATCCGCCAATTCTTGCCGGCGTTCCAGCCCCGTGTGCCCTGTCGTTGGGTTGTGTACCTCGGGTGAGGTGCAAAACACTTGTGGTCCGTATGTTTTACAGGCCGCTTCCAGCTCGTCCGGTCGCACCCCTTCGCTATCACACCTCAGCCCGACAACACCGGCCCGCAACAGCCGCGCCGCATGGCGAAATCCGGCATAGGTCAGGTCTTCGGCAAAAACCATCGGTTTCGGGTCTTTTAGCACCGTTTGCAGGATCAACATAATCGCGTTTTGACCGCCGTGGGCCAGCACAATATCTTCGGGCTCATACCTGCCCAGCTGCACACCCTTTAACCAGTCATATATCGCAATCCGTGCCTTGGCCTCGGTTGCCTGACTGGGATAGCGGATCAGGCTGTCGTTGGGGATTTGCGCCATGCGCGCGTAACAATTGCGGATCAATGCTTCTTGCCCGACATCGGGCAGCAGCGGCGAGAGCAGTTCGATCCGCGCGGGCTCTTGCGTTGGCCTGATGCCAACTTCGATCGACTGTAACGTCGCGGGCGTCGTCTTGGGTTGGGCCACAAACGTGCCCCGCCCCACAGCCGCCTCTAGTAGCCCTTCGTCGGTCAGTTTGGTATAGGCCCGCGCCACCGTGCCAGGCGTTACCTTTAGCTGCCAGCCCAATTCGCGCACTGGCGGCAGGCGCTCGCCCACTTCCAATTGTTCCGACACAATCGCGGTGCGGATTGCGTCAGTAAGGGTCAGATACTTGGGGCCATCCGGCGCGGATAGATCAGGAAACCAAATTGTATTCATTACAATCTTTCATTGGACGTTCACAGATTCGCATTGTATCCATAAATCATAACGGAATACCCCGTTTGTATCAATACAATATTTCAGGAGCGCGCCATGACTATGACATCAACCTTCCACACACAGCGCAGCATGCATTTGCAAAGCCGCTTGCCACAATCGCCAATGGCATTGGTGGTGATCACGGTGGCAACCACGCTTCTGACCTGGGATTTGCGCCGCAGCACACGGCGCGTTCTAAAGACTTTGACAGATACCGAGTTGCAAGACATCGGGCTGACACGCGATGAGGCCTATACGGAGGCGCGTCGTTTGTTCTGGCAAGGCTAACATCCCAGTCTTGTCAGAACCTCTTCCTGGGGCCGGAGTGATCCGGCCCCTTTTTTATGGACTGGGCGGGATTGAATACGTCACCCCTGCCCGCGCCACCGGCTTGTCCATGCCCTCGGAATAGATCATCACATCGCCCACCGCCAATACGCGGCCCAGCTTGTGAATAGTGGCAATAGCAATCAAATCACGCCCCGCCGCGGGTTTGCGCATAAAATCGATCGAACAATTCGTCGTCACCGCCAGCGCCTGCGGGCCGATCATCGCCATCAGCGCCAGATAAAAAGCGACATCCGCTGCGGCAAACATCGATGGCCCGTTCACCGTATTGCCCGCCCGCAGGTTTTTCTCGCCAACCTGCATGCGTATAGTGGCCTGATGGTCGGCCAGTCCTTCAACAATGAAATTATCCGTCATATGTGGAAAATGCTCGGCCAAAAACGCCTGCATTTCCTCAACCGTCATTTTCAATGCCATGATGCTTTCCCTTTTGTCATTCTAGGCCTAAGGTTTGCCTGAAACGAGCCAGAGAGCAAGCATGACCGACATCTTATTGCGAAACGACGAAGGTGGCATCGCCACGCTAACCTTGAATTCCCCGTCAAACCTGAATGCCCTATCGGACGCGATGCTGGCCGCATTGCAGACACAGTTTGACGCGCTGGCCACAGACACGTCGGTTAAGGTGGTAATATTGCAGGGTGCGGGCAAAGTGTTCTGCGCAGGTCACGACCTAAAGGAAATGACCCGTGGCCGCGACGCCGATGATGATGGCCGCACCTATTTCCGCGACCTGTTCACCCGCTGCGCAAACGTGATGATGTCAATCACCCGCCTGCCCCAGCCAGTGATCGCCAAGGCCCACGGCATCGCCACCGCTGCTGGCTGCCAACTGGTTGCGACCTGTGATCTGGCGGTTGCGGCGCATGGCACGCGATTCGGCGTGAATGGCGTCAACATCGGTTTGTTCTGTTCAACCCCGATGGTGGCGCTAACCCGCAATGTGCCACGCAAGCAGGCGTTTGAAATGCTGACTACGGGGGCGTTCATTGACGCTGCTCGCGCCGCTGAAATCGGGCTGATCAACCAAGCCGTTGATGCAGATGCGCTGGACGCCGCCGCAACGGATATGGCGCAGGTATTGGCCAGCAAAATGAACGGCGTGCTGGCGATTGGCAAACAGGCGTTTTATGAGCAAGCCCAAATGCCGCTAGCGGATGCCTACGCTCACACCGGCGAGGTGATCACCGCCAACATGAT
Organism: uncultured Marinosulfonomonas sp.; assembly: GCA_964473185.1. Lineage (GTDB taxonomy): Bacteria > Pseudomonadota > Alphaproteobacteria > Rhodobacterales > Rhodobacteraceae > Profundibacter. Next base: position 8,781 of record CAYYOF010000045.1, read on the forward strand.
GATGCGCGACACCGAGGAAGGCATCGCGGCCTTTCTGGAAAAGCGCAAGCCGGACTGGTCCTGATCCCCTAATCGGGCGTTGAAACCCGTAAAATAAACGCAAGCGCCAGTGCGAGCAAAGCAAGGCACAGGCTTGCAATAAGCAAGGCAAAAATACCGCCACTCTCAAGCAATACAGCCCCGATAAGCGGCGCCATTGCGGTGGCAAAAATCGGCACGCTGGCAATGGTGCCCGATACAGCCCCGAAATTTTCCACTCCCATAATCTCGGCGATCAAAACCGGTCGCAGGATGCTCACCATTCCCACAGACGCGCCCTGCACCGCTGCAAAAACAAACACCAGAACCGGGGCCATTCCCGCAGCCATCATCACCGTGCTTGATATAACCAGCCCCGCCAGCGCAACCCGCGTCGAGAACAAAGTCCCTGTCCGCGCCCCGTTCAGCATCAACACGATCCGGCCGATCACCTGAAACGGCCCAACCACGCTTGCGGCCAACACAGCGCTGGTTTTAGCGATGCCAAATCCGGTGAAGAGCGGGATGAAATAGGTCACCAGCATAGTATGGTTCATCGAGGCCAGCCCAAAGGCGCAGGCCAGCAACCAGAACGCTGGTTGGCGTATGATCTGGCCCAGAATTCGTGTTTTGGCGGTGCCCTTACCCGCAGCCAGTGCCGGCGCGCGATCACTGCGGCGCAGACGCACCCCCGCGTAAAAGAACAACGGCACCGTGACAAAAATCTGGAGCATGCCAAAAGCAACCACCGCGCCGCGCCAGCCAAAACCTTGCGCCAGAACCGCCCCTAGCGGAAACGCCAAGGTCGAGGCCAGTCCGGCCACCAATGTCACACGGATGATGGCCGCGCGGGCCTGATTTCCCAATCGACGGGTTAAAAATGCAAAGCACATGTCGTAAAAGCTGGCAGACATCGCCAGCCCGATAACCGCCCAGACGGCATACCACTGCGCCAGCGTTTCCACGCGCGATAACAGCAGTAACGCCACCCCTCCAAGGGCAGCACCGCCGGTCAACAGTTCCGCCCCCAACCCGCGATCGACCAAGCGTCCGGCCATGCCGACCGTCAACGCCGACACCAGCAGCGCCAGCGTCAGGCCAATTGCCAATGACGCGCGGCTCCAACCGGTATCCGTCTCGATCCACACCAGCAAAGCGCCGTATATGTAAAACAGGCTGGCCCAGCCAATGGTCTCGCCAATAGCAAGCATCCAGATCGCGATTGAATCGCCTTTGTTTTCTTCTGTTTTCACGGAAAACGGCCCCGCCAGTTAAACCCCGTAAATCGCCCCGAACTTGGCTTCCAGATACTCAAGTAACGGTGCCTCGCTTGGTTCAAACCCGCAAGCCTGCGTGATCACCTCGCGCGGCTTATACAGCCCACCGTATTGCTGCACGTTATCGCGCAACCATCCGGTCGCCGCCGTGGTATCCCCCACTGCCAGCCCTGTATCCAGATCAGGCAGCGCGTCGCGCATCGCTTTGTTCAAACAGCCCGCATAGACGTTGCCCAGCGAATAGGTCGGGAAATAGCCAAACAGCCCGACCGACCAGTGCACATCCTGCAAACAGCCGTTCGACGGCTTGTCCACTGCCACGCCGAAATCCGCCTCGAACCGTTCGTTCCATGCGTCCGGCAAGTCCGTCACTGACAGATCACCTGCAATCATCGCTCGTTCCAGATCAAAGCGCAGCAACACATGCAGGTTATAATGGATTTCGTCCGCCTCGGTGCGGATATAACCGGAATTCACCCGATTGACCGTGGCATAAAACGCATCCGCACCCGCCACGCCGAAATCGCCAAACGCGTCTTTCATTTCGTCAAACAGCCAACCGGTAAACGCTTGGCCCCGACCGATCTGGTTTTCATAAATCCGGCTCTGGCTTTCGTGCACTCCCATTGAAACGCCCTGCCCCAATGGGGTCAGCAAATAGGCGTCCTCAATGTTTTGCTCGTAACAGCCATGCCCGACCTCGTGGATGGTCGAATAAAAACAGTTGAACGGATCGGCTGCGCTGGTGCGGGTGGTGATGCGCACATCGTGGCCGGAACCGGATGAAAACGGATGCACCGCCTTATCGACCCGCCCGTGCGCCATGTCATAGCCGAATGTCTTGGCAAGCTTGCGGGTTAGCTTCATCTGGGCGGATTCGTCAAAATCATGGTCCAGTGCGGCGGGCTGTTTCTCGGCCCCCAACACACGTTCACGCAGCGCCACCAGACTCGGGCGCAAGGCGTTGAACATCGCCTCAAGGTCGGCAGCCTTGGCCCCCGGCTCGTAATCATCCAGCAGCGCATCATACAGATCACCGCCATCCGCCAGTGCCGCAGCTTCCTCGCGCTTCATGTCCAGAACCTGCATCAGGGTCGGGGAAAAACCGCTAAAATCCTCGGTTTCGCGGGCCTCGGCCCAGACCCCTTGGGCAATTGAATGCAGCTTGGCCTGCTCGCTTGCCAGCTGGGCCGGAATGCACATCGTGCGCTCATAGCCGCGCCTTATGTGACGCATGTTGGCCTGCCCCACGGCATTCAGCTTGCTGTCATCAATCACCGCCAGCCAGTCACCCACACGCGCATCTGTGCGCCGCGCATGGATCACACCGCTGATCGCCGCTATTTCCTCGCTGCGTTGCTCGGTCGCACCACGCGGCATCATGGTTTCCTGATCCCAGCCCAACCGGCCCGAAACCTGCGATAGCGCCTGTGTTTCACGCTCGAACGACATCAGCTCATCATATGCGATCATGTTATTTTCCTCTTACACTTTGGGCCACCGGATAGCCCGCCAAAAACCGCCCACGCAGGATCATCACCCACAACAGGATCGCGCCCGCCTGATGGGTTAATGCCACATGGGTTTGCGCCGCCAGCATTACTGTGGTGATCCCCAGAACGACCTGCGCCAGAACCATCACCATCATCATATTAAACGCAGCCTGTGTCTTGCGATTGCCACTGCTGCGCGACTGCCGCCAGACCACAATGGCAAAGACAAACACCAGATAACCGAACAGGCGGTGAATGAACTGCACCAAAGCCGGATTTTCAAAGAAATTGCTCCACCACGGCACGTAATCGAACATCCCGTCCGGAATCACCTGCCCGCCCATCAACGGCCAATCTGTATACCCGCGCCCCGCATCAATGCCAGCCACCAATGCGCCCAGCAGGATTTGCAGGAATACCAGATGCATCAGACCGGTGGACACGGAAAACAGCTTGGCTTCGCGCCCGCGCCGCGCCGCCATCAAATCGGCGTCCTTGCGTGACATCAGGAATATATACCACGCCGCCAGCCCCAGAATGACAAATGCCAGCCCCAGATGCGTCGCCAGCCGGTAGGACGCCACATCCACCATGCGCCCCGTCAGGCCGCTGGACACCATCCACCAGCCAATCGCGCCTTGCAGCCCGCCCAACACACCCAGCCCGACCAATCGCGTGGTCCAGCCCGTTGGTATCCGCTTGGTCAGCCAGAAGAACAAGAACCCGACAGCCCAGACAACGCCGACAAAGCGACCCAACTGCCGATGGCCCCATTCCCACCAATAGATTGATTTGAACTCGGAGACTGTCATGGTGCTGTTCTGTATCTGGAACTCGGGGCTGGCCTGATATTTGGTAAATTCACTGGCCCAGTCCGCGTCACTCAAAGGCGGAATGGCCCCTGTAACCGGCTTCCATTCAGTGATCGACAGGCCTGAATCCGTTAGCCGCGTCAAACCGCCGACCAGGATCATCAGCGCCACCAACGCAAAGATGATGATCAACCAAATCCGGATACCGCCGCGCGCGCCCTTAGGGGCAGCGTCAATCACACCCGTCTTTGGCACGGCGACCTCGGCCTTCACATCGCTGCCGACCTCTTCAAAAATACTACGCTTCTTAGCCATCACGCGCCCATCCTGTTTTCAGCAAATTACGGCTACAACCCAACAGGAGCAAGCACCATCTTATCGTTTCTTTTTTGCATAAATATCCGCGCCGCAGGCATAGAATCTCTTATTCCCCGCGCTCTTTCCAGCGCACCAACTGTCGCAACATACCATGCAACGTCTGCACATCCGCCCGCGTCAACGGTAACCTTGCCCACATATTGCGCAAGTTCACCCGCATCCCCTCGGCCTTGGTCTCAGGGAAAAAGAACCCCGCCTCGCCCAACCGTTCCTCAAAATGATCGCCCAGCTTTTCAATCTCGATACCTTCAACAAACTCGGTCTTGGCCATCTCCATCACCTCGGGTGCAGCCACAGCCACCTGCCGACGCCACTCATAGGCCAGCAACAACACCGATTGCCCAAGGTTCAGCGAGGAGAACGCCGGGTTCACCGGCACCGAAATCAGCGCGTTGGCTCGTGCTACATCTTCATTCTCAAGCCCCGCCCGCTCCGGCCCAAACAGCACCGCCACCTTTTGGCCCGCATCTATCATCGCACGGGCATGCTCCATCGCACGTTCCGGCGTCATGATCGGTTTGGTCAAATCACGGTGCCGCGCTGTGGTGGCAAACACATAGGTGCAATCGCCAATCGCGGCCGGCACATCGTCAAACAGCCCCGCCTGATCCAGCAGCCGCCCGGCCCCCGACGCCATCGCCACCGCACGCTCGTTCGGCCAGCCATCGCGCGGGTCCACCACTCGCAACCGGTCCAGGCCGAAATTCCACATCGCACGCGCCGCCGCCCCGATGTTTTCACCCATCTGCGGGCGCACCAGCACAAACGCCGGTTGCGGCCCTGCCCAATCTTTATCCGTCATCACACACCTGTTTTCTTAACTTTGCCCATCTATGACGCAACAGACCCCGTGGTCAAACCGCAAAACCTGCGCTATATCCGCCTCAACACTCAGTCGAGGACAATATAATGACCGAAGAATTTCAAGAAAAAGAACAGGCGCAACTTTATCTGATCACCCCGCCCACGTTTGATCTGTCCACCTTTCCCGCCCTGCTGAACCAGGTGCTGGATGTGGCCCCCGTGGCCTGCGTGCGCCTTGCCTTGGCCACCAAGGATGAAAACCAGATCATCAAGGCCGGTGATGCGATCCGTGAAATCTGTCACGCCCGCGATATTGCGATTGTGATTGAAAACCACCTGATTATGGTGGATCGGCTCGGCCTTGACGGGGTGCACCTGACGGACGGGGCGCGCACCGTTCGCTATGCCCGCAAGGAACTCGGCGATGACGCGATCATCGGCGCCTATTGCGCCGCCTCGCGCCATGACGGGATGAACGCCGGGGATGGCTCGGCTGAATACGTCAGCTTTGGCCCCTGCGGCGAAAGCGCGCTTGGCGACGGCTCGGTCGTGCCAACCGACCTGTTCCAGTGGTGGAGCGATGTTGTCGAGGTGCCCGTGGTGGCCGAAGGTGCGCTCACCGTCGATGTGATCAAGACCCTGTCATCTGTGACCGACTTTTTCGCCATTGGTGAAGAAATCTGGAACACGGATGATCCGGTAGCAGCGTTCAAAACCTTGGTTGACGCAATCAGCTAATCGCGGACGCCCCGAACCCCGAGCGCACCGTTTCCTCGCAATACCGCGCCAGCGCCTTGCGCCCGTCAAAATCCGCCACGGCCACGGGCGTGTGGTAAATCACCTCGACGGCGCCCGATTTACGGGCCGCAAGTGTCTTTAACAAATGCGGTGCCATCTCCATATCACCCCACCAGCCGTAGAACCGTGCATCTTCGCCAGCGGGGGCTGAATATTTCACGGTAACCGGCTGAATGTGCAATGCATCGCGTAAACCTTGCGCAAAGAACGCCTCGAACAGCGTTGATTTAAATGGAATAACCCGCAACCCGTCCGTTGACGTGCCTTCGGGGAAAAACAGCAGTTTGTGGCCCGCGTTCAGCCGCGCCGCAAAGACATCCAGATGGATTTTTGCATCACGCGAGCGTCGCGCAATAAACACCGTGCCCGTGGCCCGCGCCAACCAACCGATCAACGGCCAGCCCGCCACTTCGGATTTAGCCACAAAGTATATCCGCTTGGCCGCATTCAGGGTGAATATATCCAGCCACGAGGCATGATTGGAAACTACAGCGCCGTTATGCGCCATATGCGCCCCCACAACCGTCAGGCGTAACCCTATGATCACAAGCGCGGATTTGCATACGCCCTGCGTGATATACGGCGTCACAGGCCGGTTTAACCCAAACAGCGGACGTTCGATCAGGCGCACCATCAACAACAGCGTCAGCCCGCCCAGAACCACCACCAGAACCGGCACACCGCGCCCGACAACCCTGACCCAGCCCATCGGACCTATATGCACCGGGGCGGGTTCAGCTTCGGGGAACCACGTGCCACTCATCCCCGCCACCCTTTGGTATACATTGTGCGCTGTTTATCGCTGATCATTTTGGTGTCCATCAACAGGAACACATCTGTGGTGTTGAAACTGTGGTCGATGAACGCCCCTTCGCCGACAAATCCGCCCAACCGCAGATATGCCTTGATCAACGTCGGCATCGCCTTTAGCGCGCGGCGCGGATCGATCTGGTCCGCAGGCATCAAATCCATTGTCTGGAAATGCGGCTCCAGCACACGGGCACGCAGGTTTTCAGGCGCCAGATGGGTGTGGTGCAGATAGGCCAGCGGCTCGCTGATCGCGTCAATATTGGTGCCATGAAAACTGGCCACGCCGAACATCACTTCGATGTCATGTTCAACCACATAAGCGCCCAGCCCGCTCCACAAATGATACATCGCGCGGCTGCCGCGATAATCGGCGTGAACGCAGGAGCGGCCCAGCTCCATCAATTTGCGCCCGCTCGCCTTTAGCGCCGACAGATCATATTCGTCCTCGGAATAATATCGCCCCGCCCGTTCAGCCATATCGCAGCGCAGCAACCGGTAAACACCGATCACTTGGCCCATCACTTGATTATCGGGATCCGCCTCCTGTTGGCGGTCAATCAGCAACAGGTGATCGAAAAATTCATCAAACGCGTCACGCTCCAGCCGCGCCTCGTGATCCACCAATGGCCCGTCGCCGCCCAGCTCCTCGATAAACACTTGATAGCGTAGCCGTTGCGCCGCCCGCAGGTCGGCGTCGCTCTGCGCAAGCCGGAGTTCAAATCTGGGGTCATCTAGGGTCATTGGCGGATCAATTCTTGCGTCAGAAAAGCTGCGGTGGGTTTACGAATTGCGGGGGTAAATTGCAATATGTCCGTTGGGTCAGCGCATTTGACACATGCATTAGGTGTGTTAGGCTGCCATGCAATCCCGCTATACGTTTCAAGAGTGATATTCAGGTATGAGCAAAACCCGCGCCCCGTTGATCACAACTTTGCCCGCATGCTCAAAATTAACGGTTATTTTACCATCTATGGCCGATTGTACCTGTCCAAGCCCCCATTCGGGTTTGGTCGGGTGCCGGACCAACATACCCGGCTCTAGAAAATCATTCACGCTTTGCGCCCCTTACCTGATGACTGGACAGTCCCTATGACCACCGCCCAAATTGATATCGCCGCCCTGATCGGCTCTCGCATCTGCCATGACCTTATCAGCCCTTTGGGGGCAATCGGCAATGGGGTTGAATTACTGGGCATGGCGGGGGCTGTGGACGGGCCTGAAATGGCACTGATCAATGAGAGCGTGATGAACGCCAACGCCCGCATCCGGTTTTTTCGCATTGCCTTTGGCGCAGCGCGCGGTGGCCAGATGATTGGCCGCGATGAAATCCTGTCGATCTTGCAGGATATGTCGGCGGGCAGCCGTGTGCGGGTCGAATGGGCCAGCGACGAAAATCTGCTGCGCCAACAGGTCAAACTGGCGTTCCTGCTGATCCAGTGCTTTGAGACAGCCCTGCCATATGGCGGCACAATTAATGTGAAGCAGAAACAGGGCGGCTGGAGCCTGCATTGCAATGCCCAGAGGATGAACATTGATCAGTCAATCTGGGAAATTCTGGTTTCAACCGATATCAAGAAAGATATCTCGCCCGCCGAGGTGCATTTTGCGCTTGTGCCGGATACGGCTAAATCCGCTGGTTGTAGCTTGCAAACCGATTTACGCGATAATGCGGTTACATTGACTTATTGACGTAGCCCGATCGTTCGGTTTTGACCCCGTCAGGAAAATTTCAAATTTTCCTAGTGAAATTCTTTCAAAGAATTTCGGGCGCGGAACCGCTTTGTGCCACAACTACTCCAGTTAACCGCGCACCGTGCCATCCCCGGTCACGATGTATTTAAAACTGGTCAGCTGCTCGGACCCCACCGGCCCGCGCGCATGCATCTTGCCCGTGGCAATGCCGATCTCGGCCCCCATGCCGAATTCGCCACCATCGGCAAACTGGGTCGAGGCATTGTGCATCAAAATAGCACTGTCCAGCCGCTCAAGGAACCGCGCCACCGCATGCGCATCCTCGGCCATAATCGCATCGGTGTGGTTTGATCCATACTGCTGGATATGGGCAATCGCGCCATCCACATCATCAACCAGACGCGCCGCAATGATCATATCAAGGAACTCATGGCCAAAGTCATCTTCAACAGCAACCTTACTACCGTTCAGCCCAGCACTGGCCCGCACCTCGACCCCCGCTGCCATCAGATCGTCAATCACTTGCTGCCCCAGCGCGGCGATATCCCGATGGATCAGCAAACATTCGGCTGACCCGCAAATCCCCGTGCGTCGGGTTTTGGCGTTCATCACCACAGCGCGGGTTTTTTCCGCATCGGCAGAAGCATCGATGTAGATGTGCACAATGCCTTCCAGATGGGCGAAAACCGGCACGCGGGCCTCGCGTTGCACCAGCCCGACCAGTCCCTTGCCACCACGTGGCACAATCACGTCGATGCTGTCGGTCATGGTCAGCATTTGTGAAACCGCCGCCCGATCACGGGTTGGGACCCGCTGGATCGCGTCCGTGGGCAGCCCCGCCGCCTTTAGCCCTTGAACCAGACAGGCGTGGATTGCCGCCGAGGAATGAAAGCTTTCCGAGCCGCCGCGCAAAATCACCGCATTGCCCGCTTTCAGGCACAGCGCACCGGCGTCGGCCGTCACATTCGGGCGGCTTTCATAGATCACGCCGATCACCCCCAAGGGCGTGCGCACCCGTTTGATATTCAGCCCCGATGGCATGTCCCACTGCGCAATCACATCGCCCACAGGGTCTTTTTGCGCCGCCACGGTGCGCAAGCCATCGGCCATCGCCTTGATCCGGCCCTCGTCCAGCATCAGACGGTCCAACATTGCCGCCGTCAGCCCTTTGTCGCGGCCATAGGCCATGTCCTGTTCATTGGCGGCAAGGATATCGGCGCGGTTGTCCCAGATGGCATCAGCGGCAGCGTTTAGGGCAGATTCTTTTGCGTCGGAACTGGCATGGGCTAGATCGGCAGCGGCCGCTTTGGCGCGGGTGCCTATTTCGGCCATCATGGTTTTGATTTCATCGGTCATAAGATTCTATGCCTCCGGCGGGGGATATTTGAGCAAAAAAGAAACAGGGTTACAGCACCATATCGTCACGGTGGATCAGAGCGGCGCGGGGTTTGTAGCCGAGGATTTCCTCGATGTTATCCGAACGCAAACCTTTGATTGCTTTGGCCTCGCTCGCTGTATACCGCGACAGGCCAGAGCCAAGTGGTGCGTCGTCCGGCCCAAGGATTGTCAGCGGATCACCCCGGCCAAAATCCCCTGAAACGGCGGTCACACCGGCTGGTAACAGGGATTTTCCGTTGTTAAGCGCACGGGCGGCTCCGGCGTCGATGCGAATACTGCCTTTCGGTTTCATCGCACCGATCCAGCGCTTGCGGGCCGCTTGTGGATCGTCCTGCGGGGCAAACCATGTGGCGTTTGCCCCATTGCTCAGCGCTGTCAGGGGCCGGTCTGTAAAACCATCACAGATCGCCATGGCACAGCCCGCCGCCATCGCGACCTTTGCCGCCATCAGCTTGGTTTTCATCCCGCCTTTGGACAGGCCCGATCCGGCATCACCGGCCATCGCCTCGAGTTGGGGGGTGATCTGTTTGATCATCTCATAGCGGATTGCATTCGTATCCAGTGACGGATTAGCACTGTAAAACCCGTCAACATCGGACAACAGGATCAACTGATCCGCCCCCACCGTCACCGCGACCTGCGCCGCCAACCGGTCATTGTCGCCATAACGGATTTCATCGGTGGCTATGGTATCGTTTTCATTCACAATCGGTACCACGCCAAGGCTGATCAGTTGTTCTAGCGTGGCGCGGGAATTCAGGTAGCGCCGCCGGTTAGCACTATCTTCCAGCGTCACCAGCACTTGCGCTGTGGTGATCCCGTGCGGCGCAAGTGCCTCCTCATAGGCGCGCGCCAACCGGATTTGGCCAACGGCGGCAGCGGCCTGGGATTGTTCCAGCGCCAATTCGGTGGCGGGCAGGCCCAGCACCCCGCGCCCCAGCGCGATCGAGCCGGACGACACAAGGATCACATCCGCACCCAGCCCCTTGAGCCAAGCGACATCCAGCGCCAGCGCATGCAACCAGTCGCTGCGCAAATGCCCTGATGTGCGGTCCACCAACAAGGCCGAGCCGATCTTGACGACCAGCCGTTTGGCAGATGTTAGGGGCGCCATCCCGTGTCCTCCTCCTCGGTTTCGGCCTGTTCAGCCTTGCGCGTGCGAATGCGGTCCTCGGTAATTTCGGCCCGAACGGCCCGCAGCACATCGATTAGCCCTTCACGGCTGACACCCGACATTTGCATCACGGGGCCATCGACAGCGGCCGACAGTTCGGCGAATTTGGCCGCGCGTTCCTCGTCATCCAGCGCGTCGATTTTATTCAACGCAGTGACGCGGGGTTTATCCGCCAGATGGCCGCCGTATAACTCCAGCTCGTTAATAATAACGCGGTAATCCTCGGCCACATCTTCACTGGTTGCGTCGACCAGATGCAGCAGCACCGAGCAGCGTTCAACATGACCCAAAAACCGGTCACCAATGCCCCGCCCTTGCGAGGCACCCGCGATCAGACCCGGAATATCGGCCATGACGAATTCGGCGTTGTCCACGCCTACCACCCCCAGATTGGGGTGCAGGGTGGTAAACGGGTAGTCGGCGATTTTAGGTCGCGCGTTGGATGTGGCGGCCAGAAACGTCGATTTTCCTGCGTTCGGCATGCCCAGAAGGCCCGCATCCGCGATCAGTTTCAGACGCAGCCACAGCACCCGTTCAACCCCCTCAAGGCCAGGATTGGCGCGGCGCGGAGCGCGGTTGGTGGGGGATTTGAAGTGCAGATTGCCAAAGCCGCCGTTGCCACCCTTGGCCAGCAGCACACGCTGGCCAACCTCGGTGATATCGGCAATCACGGTTTCTTCGTCCTCGTCCAGAATTTCACAGCCCACCGGGACGCGCAGAATGATGTCATCGCCATCGGCGCCGGTGCGTTGCGAGCCCATGCCGGCCTGACCGCTCTTGGCAAAGAAATGCTGCTGGAACCTGAAATCAATCAGGGTGTTCAACCCGTCCACAGCCACGGCCCACACATCGCCGCCACGCCCGCCATCCCCGCCATTGGGGCCACCAAATTCGATATGTTTTTCGCGCCGGAATGACACACAGCCACCGCCGCCGCCGCCAGAACGGATGAATACTTTGGCAAGATCGAGGAATTTCATGGGTTTGCGGCCTTAAATTGTTGTCTGTCTAGGCGATAGAGCACAAAGCGCGTGGCCTCAAGCCTGCGCCTACACCATCTTTTTTATATAGGTCCATGTTTCCACATTGGCACCACGGGCAACCGAGTGGGTTTCGGCATCACCAATGTATTCAAACCCTGCGTTGGTCAGCACACGGGCCGAGGCCGGATTGTCCTGAAACACCTCGGCAAAGATCGAGGTGCAGGTCTTGGGGTTGGCAGCGAGCAATGCTGTCACCGCCTCGGAGGCAAAGCCTGTGTTCCAGAACGCAGGCGCCACCCAATAGCCGATTTCGGCCTGCCCGCGCTCGATGCAGGTCAGGCTGATCACACCCAGCAATTCGGCGTGGCCATGGGCCGTGCCATCCATTGCCCAGACTTCCTCGCGCCGGTCATCGGCCATTACGCGGGCGATGAAGGCCTCGGTGGTGCCTGGCGGCAACGGATGCGGAATGGTGGAGGTGGAGCGCGCGATACGCTCGTCGCTGGAATACAGCTCCAACAGGCCCGCGTCGGATTTACGCAACGGGCGCAGGGTAAACCGTTCGGTTTCAATGACCGGTTGATTAAGTATAGTCTCGAGTCTCATGCTGTCCCTCCCTTGGGTAGCATCTGGATCAGATGGCGATTGCTGCGCCCCGTTACAAGACGTCAGGTGGTCACCGGAATTTCATTCTGCTGTGACACTGGAGCGGGTTTGGGCCACAACAATATCAAAAAAGCAAAAGGACCGGTGTTGCCACCGATCCCTTTAAATTCTTACCATAAGGTTCGGTTTATTCAGCGGCCTCCGCGACCGGAAGGACCGAAATAAATGTGCGGCGTTTGAGGCCTTTGTGGAAGGTCACGTTACCTTCGACTTTTGCAAAGATTGTGTGATCCTTACCCATGCCTACGCCGATCCCCGGCCACATCTTTGTGCCGCGCTGACGCACGATAATGTTACCCGGAATGACCAGTTCGCCACCGAATTTCTTAACGCCAAGGCGACGTCCAGCGCTGTCACGACCGTTGCGGGATGAACCGCCTGCTTTTTTATGTGCCATCTTGTCTCTCCTTAGCCTTTAGCCAGTTTTTTGGCCTGTGCGACCCAGTCTTCACGTTCAATACGACCCTTGAACGACAGTTTCTCGTCCATATCAGCAATATCTGCTTTAGACCAGCCTGCGACTTGGGCAAATGTGGTTACGCCTGCTTCATTCAGCTTTTTCTCAAGTGCTGGACCAACACCGGACAGTTGCTTCAGATCGTCAGCGCCGGCAGCAGCTTTAGGGGCTGCTTTCTTGGCTGCGGGCTTGGCGGCTGCCTTTTTAGCGGGCTTTGCTTCAGCTTTTGCTGGTTTCGCTTCGGCTTTGGTTTTGGCGGCGGCTTTCGGTGCCGGTTTGCCCTGCTCTGCGCGGGCTGGTTTGTTGCTGGCGGGCTTCATTGCCGCGATTGCAGCAGCCGAAACAGACCCTGTGCCGATGGCTTCTTTAACGCCGGATTTATCAGCACCTTTTTCAAGGATGTCCGTGATCCGAACCAAAGTCAGCTTTTGACGGTGGCCTTTGGTGCGCTTTGAGCCGTGCTTACGACGACGTTTTACAAAGTGAATTAGTTTTTCACCTTTGATCTGGTCGATCACATCGGCCTGAACGCCCGCACCTGTTACGGTGGGTGTGCCGATTGTAGAACCAATCATCAGAATTTCGTTGAACTGGACTTTTTCGCCCGCATCGGCCGCAATACGTTCAATACGCAGGACATCGCCTGACTGAACCTTGTATTGCTTGCCACCGGTTTTCATAACCGCAAACATATGGTATTCCTTCATTTTTCCGCGTTCTGTGGCCCCCGCATCTGGGTGTTGTGCCTGTATCGGCGCCTCGAACTGCGCGCCCTTATGGGCGACATTACGCAAACCTGACAAAGTTATCCTTGCCAAGAAGCGGGCTTATCTGGGAAATACGCGGATAAGTCAAGCGTAATGAGTGAAGGAATATAGGGAAATGCGGATCATCTGGCTGGGATTGGCTCTGGCGCTTGGCGGCTGTGATATGGGTCCTGACCCTAGGCTATAAATCCTCGCCCTGCATGAACCTTGCCACGGACAGACCGAGCGCCTTGGACACATTGGTGAACACCTCGTCAAATCCGGCAAACAGCGCCGCATTCAGGGCGCGACCTGCCTTGGTGCCTGAAAAATCAATGTAGGCCTGCAAATCGTCGTCCGATAGTGGTGCGTAGGCCAGCGTCAGATAGCCATAGATCCATTCCTGTGTATCCAGCCGGATTTCCGGCTCTTGCGACCAGACATCGCGCAGGATTTCATCCTCGGTCAGCTCGAAATCAAAGGCCTGCCCGTCGATCATACCATTATAAAAGGCATAGCTGGCGTTCATTGCGCCCATCACATTGAATTCGACCAGATCATTAGCCTCGATAAAATCCTCAAGCATGGCAAGGCGCGGATGGCCCTCGTCCAGCATAGCGCGATAGGCCTCACGGCTTTCCTGCTCCAGATCCTCGTCCAGCAGCGCACGGCGGGCTGACAGCTCCAACGATACAATCCGCCGACCCCGATCATTGTCAAAGAAGGCCAGCATTGCCTCCAGATCAGCACCATCAAGTTCGGCTGCAAATCTTGGCAAGAATGTCTGCCATATCCGCTCGGACTGATAAATTTCATCTACCGCCCGCTGCCATTTTTCGCCGCCCGCATTGTCCAGCAACTCGCGGTCAAGGTCACGGCCATAGTTGATGCCTTCCTGCTGCATCACTGCGAATATTTCGTGTAATTGCAGCGCGTCGATCAAGGGGTCCAGCCGCGCCGTGTCCTGTGCGGCGGCACCAAATGCGGGGATCAGCAAAATAACAATCAGGTAAAGACGTTTCAACATGGGGATCCTGTCGGGTCTATTGTGCATTCCTTTATAGGGGTAATGTTACCTTCCTTTATAGGGGTAATGTTACCTTTATAG
>CAYYOF010000045.1:23494-26358 GCA_964473185.1 uncultured Marinosulfonomonas sp.
TTCCTTTATAGGGGTAATGTTACCTTCCTTTATAGGGGTAATGTTACCTTTATAGGGGTAATGTTACCTTGGATAAATTCAAGGGCTGGCTGCGATTATGTTTGTTGGACACCCTGATCCAAACCCCCTAAACCAAACCCAGAATAACAATGAAAGACAGAGCCGTGCCGCCAATTTCACCAAAACAAATCCCTGCCCTGTATCAAAAGGCACTAGGCCTGCAAAACGCGGGCAAACTGAACGAGGCACTTGCGGCCTATCAGGCGATCTTTAACGTCAATCCGCGCATTGCCGAAGTTCATTTTCAGGTGGCGCGTATTTTCACTTCGGGCGGGAAATACGAAAAGGCCCTGCCGCATATGCAAGAAGCAGCGGCGCTAAAACCCGCAGAGGCCGCCATCTGGCAGGTCTGGGCCGAAGTGCTGCAATCGCTCGGTGATAAGAAACAGATACCGCAGTTTCTAAAGGATCTGTCCAAGGCGCCCCTTGAGCCGCATCAAAAGGCCAAAATCGGCAGTGCGTTTTCCACACAGAAATCGTCAGCAAAGGATGGGTTGGGCGGGGTCAACCCGCAAGAAATAGCCGCCCTGATATCGAACATGAACGCACAACAGTTTGAATTGGCGCAATCCGGCGCACAGGCGTTGCTAAAATCGCATCCCCGCTCCTCGACCGCGGCGCATATCCTTGCCACCGCCCAAGCCCGCCTTGGCAAAACCGATGCCGCGCTGACCAGTTATCGCCACGCCACAACACTGGCCCCGAACGCCGCTGTTATTCGCAATGATCTGGGGCGGTTGTTGCTGGATATTGGCCGACCGGTTGATGCCGCCGAAGAATTGCGCCGTGCGCTGAATGCCAACCCAAAGCTGGCGGTCGCCATGTCAAACCTGGCCCGTGCACTGACGCGAATGGATCAGGATGATGAAGCTATGAGGCTGGCCCGTAAGGCTTGCAAACTGGCACCAAAACTGGCCGAGGCCCGTTTTACCCTCGGCACGCTACTGGCCAAGGCCGAACAGGACGGGGATGCGGTTGATGCCTTTCAGGCGGCAATCCGGCTGGGCGATAAATCGGCGCAGGTCTATGCGATGATGGCACGGGCCCAAGGGGTGTTGGGCCAGAACGATGATGCGATGAAGAATTTTGCCAAAGCCATTAAGGCAAACCCCGATTATGCCTTTGCCTATTCGCGGCGGGCGGCATTATTACAAACCCAGGGCGAATTCGCGGCGGCTGACGCGGATTTTCGCAAGGCGATTGAACTGGAGCCAAGCAACGGTGAAACCTACCGCACCTTCAGCGCCTCGCATAAATTCAGCGCCGATGATCCTTTGATCGACCAGATGAAACAACGCTATGCGGACAAGGGGCTGGATGAAGCCGACCGGATGAACCTAGGCTTTGCCCTGTCCAAAGCGATGGATGATTGCAAGCAATACGATCAGGTTTTTCCCTATCTGAACACCGCAAACGGGCTGATGCGCAAGGCGCACCCCTATGATGTGAACACCCGTGCAATTGAAATCGAGCGTATCAAAGAAGCATTTAGCAACATTGATTTCACCGCCTATGACGGTGTAGGCGACGACAGTTTCGCGCCGATCTTTGTCACCGGCATGCCGCGCTCGGGCACCACATTGGTGGAACAAATTCTGGCCAGCCACAGCACCGTTTCAGGGGCCGGCGAAATCGGCGCGTTTTCCCGCGAGGCCTATCGGCTGATCGGCACGCCAGATGGTGCATTTAACGCGGTCACCAATATCGGCAACGAGGCCCTGAAACAACTGGGTGAACATTACACCGACTACATGCGCGCCCTTTTCCCCGATGCGGACCGGATCACCGATAAATCGATCCAGACCTATAGCTTTATGGGGCTGGTCAAAATCGCCCTGCCCCGTGCCCATGTCGTGGTGGTGCGGCGCGATCCGCGCGACAACCTGTTGTCGATCTATAAAAACGTGTTCCGCGAAGGCACGCATGGCTATGCCTATAATCTGCGCGACCTTGGCACCTATTATAAGCTGTTCGAGGATATGATCGCCTTCTGGCGCGAGACCCTGCCCGGCTATTTCCACGAAATCCACTATGACGCCCTGACTGCCAACCCCGAGGAAGAATCCCGCAAACTGTTGGCGGCCTGCGGGCTGGAATGGGAAGACGCCTGCCTGAATTCTCACCAGAACAAACGCCGTGTCGATACCCTATCGGTCTATCAGGTGCGCCAACCTATTTACCGCTCGTCGGTGAAGGCGTGGCAGCGGTACGAGGACGATCTAGGCGAGCTGTTTGACGCACTAAAATAACCCACCGAAATTCCCGCTTGCATGGGGGGCTTATGCACCCTAAATACGGGCCGGTTCGACATGTGTAACCAACTTTGCGGAGAGGTGCCGGAGTGGTCGAACGGGGCGGTCTCGAAAACCGTTGAGCCTTCACGGGTTCCCAGGGTTCGAATCCCTGTCTCTCCGCCACCTACCGTTGAATTTATTGGATAATTTATAGATGCATTCATCACACCCGCCATAATGCCCGCCATAGTAAATCTAACAGCAACTTACCTGACCGGCTTAGCGTTGATTTTTTCTTCTCTTTCAATAAATCTCACGGCAAAAGTGGGTATTGGAACGCATTTCTAACCAGAAGATCAACAAACTGCACGAGTTAATACTCAAGAAACACAGTCATATATGTAGGGGCAAATGCCGACCCTTGATAAAAAGCCAAGGGAACGGATGAGGGAATTGGAGCGTAGAAACTCCTCTCAGTTGTCGGCAAGTTCACTTAATTCAGTTAGTTGAGCTGACACTAGGGCTTGTTGAGATTCACCGTGAATTAATGATTGCTGCCGACATATAGAT